>JANYDN010000224.1 GCA_025363585.1 Verrucomicrobiota bacterium
ATTGCAGCCCACATGGCGCGACCATCCCACCGATCCGCCGTCTCACGACGTCGGCCACGACACAAAGAAAAAAGGGCGCGGCCATTTGGCCGCGCCCCGTTCGTTGGGACCGATCGGATCCGTTGCCGGATCAGTAGTCCATTCCGCCGCCGCCACCGTGGTGCGGATCGCCGGAGGGTTTGTCCTTCTTCTCCGGGATCTCGGTGATGAGCGCCTCGGTCGTGAGCATCAGGCCCGCGATCGACGCCGCGTTCTGCAGCGCGGAGCGCGTGACCTTCTTGGGATCGACGACGCCGGCCTTGACGAGGTCCTCGTAGCCGCCGGTGGCGACGTTGTAGCCCTCGTTGCCCTTGCGGCGCTTGACCTCCTGGACGATGAGGCTGCCCTCGACGCCGGCGTTGCTGGCCAACTCGCGGAGCGGGGCCTCGACGGCGCGGCGGACGATGTCCACGCCGGTCTGCTCGTCGTGGTCGGCGAGTTTGAGGGCCTCGATGGCGGGGAGCGTGCGCAGGAGCGCGACGCCGCCGCCGGGGACGATGCCTTCCTCGACGGCCGCACGGGTGGCGTGCAGGGCGTCCTCGACGCGAGCCTTCTTCTCCTTCATCTCGGTCTCGGTCGCGGCGCCGACATGGATGACGGCCACGCCGCCGGCGAGCTTCGCGAGGCGTTCCTGGAGCTTCTCGCGGTCGTAGTCCGACGTCGTCTCCTCGATCTGGCGGCGGATCTGGTTCACGCGGCCCTGGATCTCGGAGTTCTTGCCGTTGCCCTCGACGATGGTGGTGTTTTCCTTCGCCACGATGATGGAGCGGGCGCGGCCGAGGTCGGCGAGGTCGAGGTTCTCGAGCTTGATGCCGAGATCCTCGGTGATGCACTTGCCGCCGGTGAGGATCGCGATGTCCTCGAGCATGGCCTTGCGGCGGTCACCGAAGCCGGGCGCCTTGACGGCGACGACGTTGATGGTGCCGCGGAGTTTGTTCACGACGAGCGTCGCGAGCGCCTCGCCCTCGACCTCTTCCGAGATGATGAGCAGCGGCTTGCTGGTCTTGGCGACCTTCTCGAGGACCGGGAGGAGGTCCTTGAGACCCGAGATTTTCTTCTCGTAGATCAGGACGTAGGAGTCCTCGAGCTTCGCTTCCATCGTCTCCGCGTTGGTCACGAAGTACGGGGAGAGGTAGCCCTTGTCGAACTGCATGCCCTCGACCACGTCGAGCGTCGTCTCGATGGACTTCGCTTCCTCGACCGTGATGGTGCCGTCCTTGCCGACCTTGTCCATCGCGTCGGCGATGATCTCGCCGATGGTGGTGTCCCAGTTGGCGGAGACGGTGGCGACCTGCTTGATCTCTTCCTTGTCCTTGACCTTCTTGGCGATCTTCGCGAGGTGCTCGACGGCGGCCTCGACGGCCTTCTGGATGCCGCGTTGGAGCGAGATCGGGTTCGCGCCGGCGGTGACGTGCTTCAGGCCCTCGCGATAGATGGCCTCGGCGAGCACGGTCGCCGTGGTGGTGCCGTCGCCGGCGATGTCGGAAGTCTTGCTGGCGACCTCGCGCACCATCTGCGCGCCCATGTTCTGGTACGGGTTCGGCAGCTCGATTTCCTTGGCGACGGTGACGCCGTCCTTGGTGACGGTCGGGGAGCCGAATTTTTTGTCGATGACGACGTTGCGGCCCTTGGGACCGAGGGTGGCCTTGACGGCCTTGGCGAGGAGTTCGACGCCGCGCAGGAGTTCCTGACGGGCGACTTCATCAAACAGCAATTGTTTGGCAGCCATGATTCAGTGGGATTTTAAACGTGGATGGGAATGGGTGGGATCAGCCGACGATCGCGAGCAGGTCGTCGGAATTGAGGAGCTTGTACTCGCGGCCATCGATCTTGATCTCGGTGCCGCCGTACTTGGAGATGAGGACGCGGTCGCCGACCTTGACCTCGAACGCGATGACCTTGCCATCGTCGTCCTTCTTGCCGCTGCCGAGCGCGCGGACGATGCCCTCGGTGGGCTTCTCCTTGGCGGAATCGGGAATGATGATGCCGCCCTTCTTGACTTCCTTCTCTTCGACGGGCTCGACGAGCACACGGTCGCCGAGGGGTTTCACATTGAGTGCCATGTTATGGATTGTGTCTGTAATTGCGTTTGCTGCGTAATCATCTCCCGCCGCATCCGCGGCTGGGAAAAACCGAGCGCCGCCGGAATCCCGGCGACGCCTCGAAATTCAACCGTCATCCCTTTTTCTCGTCGACGACCTCGGCGTCGATGATCGGGCCGTCGCCGGTTTTGGCGTCGGCCGTCTTCCCGCCACCGGACGACGCGGCGCCCCCGGCGCCCGCACCCGGCTCCGCCCCTGACGCGCCGCCCTCGCCGCCGCCCTTGGCGTAAAATTCCTGGCCGGCGGACTGCATCACCTCGTTCAATTTGTCGAGGGTCGCGCGGATGGCCGCGGTGTCGGAGCCCTTCAGGGCATCGCGCACGGGAGCGACCGCCGCCTCGATCTTTGCCTTGGCTTCGCCCAGTTTCTCCGCGTTGTCGCGCGAGAACTTCTCCGCGCGGTACGCCGTGTTGTCCGCCTCGTTGCGCAGGTCCACTTCCTCGCGCTTCGACTTGTCCTCGTCCGCGTGCGTCTCCGCGTCGCGACGCATCCGCTCGATGTCGTCCTTCGTGAGGCCGCTCGACGCGGTGATGGAGATCTTCTGCGTCTTGCCCGTTCCCAGGTCCTTCGCGCTCACGTTGAGGATGCCGTTCGCGTCGATGTCGAACGTGACCTCGATCTGCGGCACGCCGCGCGGCGCCGGCGGGATGTCCCGCAATTCGAATTTGCCCAGCGACTTGTTGTCGCGCGCGAACTGGCGCTCGCCCTGCAGCACGTGCACCTCGACGCCCGGCTGGCTGTCGGACGCCGTCGAGAAGATCTCCGACTTGCGGGTCGGGATCGTGGTGTTGCGCTCGATGAGCCGCGTGGAAACCCCGCCCTGCGTCTCGATGCCGAGCGACAGCGGCGTGACGTCCAGCAGCAGCACGTCCTTGACCTCACCCTTCAGCACGCCGCCCTGGATGCCGGCCCCGATGGCGACGACCTCGTCGGGATTCACGCCTTGGTGCGGCGGTTTGCTCACCAGCGCCCGCGCGGTCTCCACGACCCGCGGCATGCGCGTCATGCCGCCGACCAACACGAGTTCGTCGATCTTGCTCGCGTCGAGCTCGGCGTCCTTCAGGCAGGCCTTCGTCGGCGTCACGGTCCGCTCGAACAACGACTCGCAAAGCTGCTCCATCTTCGCCCGGGTCAGCTTCGTCTGGATGTGCTTCGGGCCCGAGGCGTCGGCCGTGATGAACGGCAGGTTGATGTCGTACACCTGCGACGAGCTCAGCGCGATCTTGGCCTTCTCGGCCTCTTCCTTGATGCGTTGGAGCGCGTCGGGCTGCTTGCGGAGATCGACGCCCGAGTCCTTGCGGAACTCGTCGAGGATCCAATCCATGAGAGTGTTGTCCCAATCGTCGCCGCCGAGATGCGTGTCGCCGTTCGTCGCCTTCACCTCGAAGACGCCGTCGCCGATCTCGAGCACCGAGATGTCGAAGGTGCCGCCGCCCAGATCGTAGACCGCGATCTTCTCGTCCTTTTTCTTGTCGAGACCGTAGGCCAACGAGGCCGCGGTCGGCTCGTTGATGATGCGGAGGACCTCGAGACCCGCGATCCGGCCGGCATCCTTCGTCGCCTGCCGTTGCGTGTCGTTGAAATAGGCCGGGACCGTGATCACGGCCTGGGTGATGGTCTCGCCCAACCGCACCTCGGCGTCGGCCTTCAGTTTCGCGAGGATCATCGCGGAAACCTCGGGCGGGCTGAATTGCCGGGGCTTGCCCTCCATCTCCACCTCGACCCATGCGTCGCCGTTGGGCGCCTTCACCACTTTGTACGGGACGCGCTTCACCTCTTCCTGGACCTCGTCGAACTTGCGGCCCATGAAACGCTTGATGGAGTAAACCGTGTTGCGGGCGTTGGTCACGGCCTGGCGCTTCGCCGCCTCGCCGACCAACCGCTCCCCGGACTTGCTGAACGCGACCACGGAGGGCGTCGTCCGCTTGCCTTCGGAGTTTTCAAGCACCAACGGCTCGCCACCGTCCATGACGGCCATGCACGAGTTTGTCGTCCCAAGATCGATTCCCAAAACCTTTGCCATAAGCCTAAGCCAAAATTCCACACCCACCCTGCAAGCCAAGTGCCGGACCCGTCGGATCCCAAATAAATGTACAATTCTCGTTGAACACCAACACTTTAGGTGTTTATTCCAATCAAATCGGCACGTTTCCAATCCCACCGTGCCGTGCCATCGAGCGCCACATCGTGCCGCAATGTCACAGGGTAACCCTTCGGAAACGCCAGCGTGACGCACCTGCAATTCACTGATGCCAAATGCAATGAAGGTCGATACCCTCGCCGCGTCTCTCCTCCATCTCGATTTCGGCCTATGAATGAACGCATTGGATTCGTCGGCGTCGGTCGCATGGGCGCCAACATGGCGCGACGCCTCAAGGACTGCGGCTTCAACGTCGCCGTCGTCCACGACAACCGCCCCGAAACCGCCCGGGAACTCGCGCGCGAACTGGGTTCGCACCCGGCCGAGTCCCTGGCCGATGTCGTTGCCCACGCGGATCTCATTTTCACCGTCGTGACGGACGACGCCGCGATGAAACGGATCTTCGCGTCCAAGGGCGACAGCCTGTTCAAAGGCGCGAAAGGCAGGATCTTCGTCAACTGCGCCACCCTCAGCCCCGCCGTCCACACCGAGTTGGCGAAGCACGCCCGCAAGGCCGGCGCCTTCACCCTCGAGGCCTGCATGGCGTCCAGCATCACCCAGGCCCGGAACGGCACCCTGTATCTCATGATCGGCGGCGACGACGTCGTCTACCAACGCATCAAGCACGTCCTCGTGCACCTGTCCGACGACGGCAAACTCATGCGTTACGTCGGGGCCGCCGGGCGCGCCGCGCAGATGAAGGCGTTGGTCAACATGGTGATGAACATCAACACCGCCGGCCTCGCCGAGGGACTCGCGCTCGCCGACGCCCTCGGGCTCGATCTCGGCACCGTGCGCGAGGTCTTCTCGCAGACGGGTGCCGCCTCGCGCGTCCTCGCGACCGACGGCGAGGACATGCAGAAGCGCGACCACTCCTGCTACTTCAGCGCCGGCCACGCGGCCAAGGACAGCGGCATCGCGCTCGCGCTCGCGCGAAAGGCCCGCATCAACGCGCCCGTCGCCACCGCCGCCCACGCCCAATTCTCCCGCATGGTCGCCGTCGGTCTCGGCGAGCTCGACAAATCCGGCGTCGCCGAGCTCACCTTCAAGGGACGGGGACGCCGCAAGCCGGCGCCTGCAAAGCGCAAGAAATGATCCCGTTCCGAGCCCGGTTTTTCCCGCCCACCCTCGCCGTCGTGGCGTTTGCCGCCGCGTCCCGGATGACCGCGATCGATCCCGAGCCGGCTCCCGCGCCCGCCATGGTCGACGGAACGATCGCTGCCGCCACCTATTGCACCCAATGCCATCTGCTCCCGGACCCGTCGTTGCTCGACCGCAAGACTTGGCGCGATGAATTGATGCCGCGCATGCGCGTGCTCACCGGTCTGGACAAACCCTCGGCCGAGGCCGGATTCCACGACGTCCCCACGCTGCTCGCCCTCCACGCGTTTCCGGAAAAGCCCGTTGTTCCCGAAGCCGCTTTCAACGCCGCCTTCGAACACTTCATCGCCTTGGCTCCCGAAACCACCGTGTCCCGCCAAAAGCAGGACGAGATCAAAGTGGGCCTCAAAAACTTCCGCACCACCATCGTTCCCGACCGCCACTCGCCGCCGCTCACCTCGTTCGTCCGCATTGATCCCCGCCGCCACGAGATCCTCCTCGGTGACGCGAACTTCCAGGGCTTCAACGTCCTCGACGCCGATCTCCATGTCACCGAGGGCGTGAAACTCGGCAACATTCCCGTCGGCGTCGCGCTCACGCCCAACGCGGAATGGTTCGCGTGCATCGGCCACTTCTTTCCGCGCGAGGAACCCCACGGCCAGATCATCCGCCTCTCCCGCTCGGAGCCCGACAAATACCAGCGCACCGTCGTCGTCGACGATCTTCCCCGCACCACCGACATCCAGCTCGCCGATCTCAACGGCGACGGACGCATCGATTTCACCGCCTGCATCTTCGGGAATTTCGTCGGGCGCTTCTCGTGGTTCGAGAATCTCGGCGAGGACAAGTTCAAGGAACACGTCCTGTTCGACAAACCCGGGGCCATCCGCTGCGAGGTCGCCGACTACGACAAGGACGGCAAACCCGATCTCGTCGTCGTCGTCGCGCAAGCCACGGAGGCGATGCTCGTGTTCCAGGGCGACGGCAAGGGCAACTTCGAGCGCCACACCCTCTACCAGCGCCCGCCGAGCTGGGGACACAGCGGGTTCCAACTCGCCGATTTCAACGGCGACGGCCGACCCGACCTCCTCGTCACCAACGGCGACAACGCCGATTTCACCACCAGCCCGCCCCGCGCGCACCACGGCGTCCGCATCTTCCTCAATCGTCCCGATTGGAAGGTCGAGGAGGTCTGGTTCGGCCCCATGAACGGCGCGTACAAGGCCGTGGCCCGCGACTTCGATGGCGACGGCGACCTCGACATCGCCGCCATTTCCTTTTTTCCCGATTACACGTCGTCCCCCCGCGAGTCGTTCATCCACTTCGAGAACGTCGGCGTCAAGGGCGAGTACAACTTCGTGATGTCCACCTTCCGCGAATGCGCGAGCGGCCGCTGGCTCACCATGGATTGCGGCGATCTCGACGGCGACGGTCACGACGACCTCGTGCTCGGGTCGATGATCAAGATGCCGGCGAAGGTTCCGGATTTCCTCATGAAAGAATGGGAAAAGGCCGGCCCGTCGATCGTCGTGCTCCGCAACACCACGAAGTAACCCGCGGCGCGCGACCATGCCCCGCGAATCCCACGCCAACCGACGGGCCCGCGCAACGGAGATCTTCGGGATCCTCGCGCGCACGTATCCGGACGCCCATTGCGAGCTGGTTTTCTCGAACCCGCTCGAATTGCTCGTCGCCACGATTCTCTCCGCGCAGTGCTCCGACAAGCAGGTCAACCTCGTGACCGCGGAGCTGTTCCGGAAATACCGCGCCGCGGCCGACTACGTCGCGGCGGATCCCGACGTCCTCGCGGCGGACATCCGCCGCATCGGGCTCTTCCGGAACAAGGCGAAGAACATCCAGGCCTGCTGCCGCGTGCTCGTCGAACGCCACGGCGGCGAAGTGCCCCGGACCCTCGACGAACTCACCGCGCTCGCCGGCGTCGGGCGGAAGACCGCGAACGTCGTTCTCGGCAACGCCTTCGCGACCAACGTGGGCGTCGTGGTCGACACCCACGTGCAACGGCTCCACGGACGCCTTCGTCTCGGGAGCGGCACCACGCCGGAGAAGATCGAGCGCGAGCTCATGGAACTCTTCCCGCGCGACGAATGGGCGATGCTAAGCCACCGGTTGATTTGGCATGGGCGCCGGCGCTGCCGCGCGCGCAATCCCGACTGCGCCCACTGCGAACTCCGCGAGCTCTGCCCGTCGGCGTTCGCTTTCGCGTAGCGCCCACGTCCCGTGGACGGTGCCCGCGGCGGAATGGCAGCAAGACGTAGGGCGGCCGTCCCCGGCTGCGCAAGGAAGCACCGTCCCCGGTGCGTCTCGCCGCGACTTGCAGGACGGGCGGGGACGCCCTGTTTTGCGCAGGCGAGACGCCCGCGACTACCGCCCGCGGGACACGCACGCCACGGCCGCGCTCAAAATTCCGGTGCATTTCCCCGCTACCCGTTTGAAGCTCAACCCGCATGACTCAGGCGGAAGCCCTCGATTTGTTCCGGCAGACCGGTGCCCTTCTGGACGGTCACTTCGTTCTTCGGAGCGGACTTCACTCCCGTCAATTCTTCCAGTGCGCTCAGGCACTCCAGGAAATGCCCATCGTGGAACGCTTCGGCGCCGCGATCGCCGCGAAGGCCCGCTCGCTCGGCGCCCGCACCGTCATCGCTCCCGCCATGGGCGGTCTCGTCATCGGACAGGAAGTCGCCCGCCAACTCGGCCTTCGTTTTGTTTTTGCCGAGAAGGAAGATGGCAAACTCGTCTTCCGACGCGGATTTCGCATCGCCGAAGGCGAACCCATCCTCGTCGTCGAGGACGTCGTCACCAAGGGCGGCAGGGTCCAGGAAACCATCGACATCGTGCGCGCGCATCAGGGCCACGTCGCCGGCGTCGCGATGTTGGTGGACCGCTCGGGCGGCAAGGTCGACCTCGGCGTGCCGACGATCAGCCTGATTCGTTTGGACGTGGAGGCGTTTCCCGCGGATCGATTGCCGGCCGATCTTGCCGCGATCCCCGCGACGAAGCCCGGAAGCAAATAGCAGCACCGCCGGCGGCACGCGTCAGGCCGCGATTTCGCCCGCTCACTCCACCTTCGAGACTTTCAGGTCGTCGAAACGGATCGGCGTCCCGCTGAACGGCATTCCCCAGACTCCGGCCTGGCCCGTCGGCAACGATTTCGTTTCGGTCTTCACGGTCCAATCCGCGGGCTCCATCGCGCCCTGCCATACCTTCGCCGCCACGGCCAGACCGCCGTCGATCTTCGTGACCCGCATTTTCAACCAAGTCCACTCGCCGCTTTTCCACGCAAACGGAGCGCTAGCCTTCGCGTCGTCACCCTGCACGAGTTCGACCGCGTTCTTGGCGGGTGACACGCGCACCTTGATCCCGCCCACCCCGTTCAACCCGGCCGCGAACGTCGGGAATTTGCGTCCGGATTTCGTCGCCAGGATCCTTGCCGAAACCTCCGTGCCCGCGTCGGCATTCGGCCCGAACAAAAACCCGAACGTCTCCAGCGGTGAACCCGGCAATTCGAGAAAGTGATTCCCGTCCGCGGACTTCAACGAGAACAAGCCATCGAGCAACATCACGCCCTCGGGCGGCTCGAACAGTTTGTCCTCCTTGATCGATTCGAAATCCTGGACGTAGGGAAGGCCGGCCGCGGTTGGCGTCCGTGCTTCCCGCGTGACCGTCCTCGATCCGGATTCCTGGGCCCAAAGCGGCGTGCCCATGACGCCCGCGGCAAATGCCAACACCGAGACAAACGCGACCCCAAATCTCATGATGGCAAAATGGACGCACCGAAGCCGCCAGGCAATTCACCTTTGTTCCTCCTTCGTTCCTCCTTCGTTCCGTCCGACGGAACTTCGGCGGAACTTCGGCGGACGGGTCCGCCCGGGAGGACGGCGGGATCGTCGACTCCCGCCGCCAATACGGTCCTTTCCTCGAAGGCCTTTACCAATTGCCGCGAAAACTGATCGCTTGCCTACCCTACCGCCTCCGTCCACTGATATTCCGCGCGACCGCCGCGCACCGATCCCTGAACACTGAACACTGACCACTGAACACTGACCACTTCCCCCGCCCCCGCCCCATGTCATCCGTCGAAAAGATCCTGTCCGCCGCGCGACTCCCCGCGTGGCGCGACGCGTTGCGCCGATCCGGACGCCGGCTCGTCGTGACCAATGGATGCTTCGACCTGCTCCACGCCGGACACGTCGATTACCTCGAGGCGGCGCGGGCACGCGGCGACGCCTTGCTGGTCGGCCTCAATGGCGACGATTCGGTCCGCCAACTCAAGGGCCCCGCGCGTCCGTTGAATCCCGAACACGACCGCGCGCGCCTATTGGCCGCGCTGGGATGCGTCGATGCCGTCTGCATTTTCCCCGAGGTCCGCGCCGTCCGTTTTCTCGAATCCGCCGAACCCGATCTCTACGTGAAAGGCGGCGACTATACCCTCGAGACCATCAACCAGGACGAACGCCGCGCCGTCGAGTCCCGCGGGGGCGCCATCGTGTTCCAGGGGTTCCTTCCCGGGCGCTCGACGACCGCCCTCCTCGAGAAAATCCAGCGGCTCTGAACCGTCCCGCCAAAACCCGCATTCCCGAATCTCCATGTCCGACACCGAACCCACACCCCTTCCCGGCCCCGTCGTGCGCCAACTGCGCTCGCGCGCCCAGAAACTCGATCCCGTCATCAAGGTGGGCCACGCCGGCATCACGCCCGCGCTGGTCAAGAGCCTCGACGAGGCGCTCGTCCTCCACGAACTCGTGAAGGTCCGCCTCACCGACCACAAGGACCAGAAGAAGGAATTGGCGCGCCAACTCGCCGCGGCCAGCCACAGCCACCTCGTATGGCTGATTGGCCATTGCGTGGTGCTCTTCCGCGAGCGCGCGAAACCCGCGACCCCGTAGCCAGCCAAGGCGGCGACACGGCAGCCGCACCCCGCCCGCGAGCCGTCCGCCATGACCCCGCCACCGGATCCCCGAACGCCCCGATCCCGTCGGCGACTCCGCTGGGTGACGGCGCTTGCGATCCTCGCCGCATTCGTCGCGGGACTTATATTATATATCCCGAACGCGGCCGATTCCCTGGCCGCGCGCGTGCGGGCACGGGGACAACCGGTGGACTTCGCGGATTTGGCAAAGCTGTTTCCCGCGAACCACGCCGCGCGGTCGAACCTGTTGGAATTGGAGGGGGCGTGCAACCGGCTGACCCGGATCCCGGCGTCGCTCGACGCCTGGTACGACAACCCTGCCACGAATGGCCTCGCGGCATTCGACCCGCAAACGGCGAACGAAGCGCGCGCTTGGGTCGCGGCCAACGAGCAGACCCGCGTCGAAATCCAACGCTGGGTCGGGACGGCGCTCGACACCGGTTTCGAGTTCGACCCCAACGTTCCCTTTACCCACCCCTTTCATGAGCGCCTTCGGTCCGCGAGCGGACCCCATTGGCAACCGCTGCGCCTCGAGACCACCCGCAGCC
>JANYDN010000268.1 GCA_025363585.1 Verrucomicrobiota bacterium
GAATCGCATCGCGATCCCGGACCCGGTGTATCCGGTGTACGTGGACACGAACGTGATGGCGGGCCACACGGGCGACGCGGACGCGTCGGGCGCCTACGCGGGGATCACCTATCTGCCGTGCACGGCGCAGAACGGGTTCATCCCGGAGCCGCCGAAGGAAGCGGTTGACGTTATCTACCTGTGCTCGCCGAACAATCCGACGGGCGCGGCCGCTACGCGCGCGCAATTGGAAGGGTGGGTGGCGTACGCGCGTCGGCACGGGGCGATCCTGTTGTTCGACGCGGCATACGAGGCGTACATCACGGAGCCCGGCGTGCCGCACTCGATTTACGAGATCCCGGGCGCGCGCGAGTGCGCGATCGAGTTCCGGAGTTTCTCGAAGAGCGGCGGGTTCACCGGCGTGCGTTGCGCGTTCACGGTGGTGCCGAAGACGCTCATGGCGCGGACGGCAGGCGGCGAGTCGAAGCCGCTGCATCCGCTCTGGCTGCGGCGCATGACGACGAAGTTCAACGGGGTTTCGTACCTCGTGCAGCGGGCGGCCGAGGCGCTTTACTCGGCCGAGGGAAAGGCGCAGGTCGCGGCGTTGGTCCAACATTATCTGGGCAACGCGCGGGTGCTGGTGGACGGCGCGAAGGCGGCCGGGTTGACCGTTCACGGCGGACGCAACGCGCCGTACATCTGGGTGGCGACGCCGGCCGGGCACACGAGTTGGCAGGCGTTCGACAAGATCCTCGGCGAGGCGAACGTGGTGATCACGCCGGGCAGTGGGTTCGGGTCGAAGGGCGAGGGTTACTTCCGCGTGAGCGCGTTCAATAGCCGGGTAAATGCGGAGGAAGTGTCGCGGAGGCTGCAAGCGTTGAAATGGAAGTAAGCGCCGCGGCCGGGGCGGTGGTGCGCGAAGCGTCCCGCAGTCGCGGGATGGGAAGCCTTCGGAAGGCGCCACACCGCTTTGCCGCAGAGTCTGCCCACGCCAGAAAGCGGTGTCGCGGCCTCCGCGGCCTTCCCACCGCACTCCGAAGGCGCTTCGCGCGGGTGCAGCGCTTCCTCGCAATCACGGGCGGGACGCCCGTGGTTTGAGCAGCCGGGACGGCCGCTCTACGTCCGCGGCACCGGTGCACAAAAAAGCCGCCGGTCGAGAGGACCGGCGGCTTGTTAGACATCGCGAACGGATCGCGCGATCCGGTTCAGCGCGTCACGAGGAGTCGGAAGAACTGGTTCTGGCTGCCGATGGTGAGCGGGCCCGTCGGATTGGCGAAGCCGAGGTTCACCCAATTCGCATCGGGTCCGATCGAGGGCGAACCCTGCAGGGTGTAGGTTCCGGTCCACGACAAGGTCACTTGGTTTCCCGTGCGCGTGATGGTGATCGACGGCAAGGCGACTGCGGGCGTGGGCGAGGGCGGGTTCAGGAAGTCGACGAAGACGACGTTGAACTCGGCATCGCGCAGTTTGACCGCGCCTTCGCCGCCGCCCGAGGCGTCGACGTACCGCGACTCGACGATGAACGCGGAGCTGCCCGCATCGTATTGGTAGGACAACACCGAGGTGTCGACGAGGGCCGTGTTGCCGGCAAGCGCGCCCGAAGTCTGGAGCATCAGGGCTCCATCCGCGTCCGCCTTGCCCGTCACCTTGACCGAGTAACGGCCGCTGGCGAGGCGGGTGACGGCGAGGTTCCCGGCCTTCTTCGAGATCGTGCCGTCGCGGAGGACGTGGCTACCGACGAGGTTGGCGGCATCATAAGGAACGTAGAGGAACGAGAAGCTGAGGCCGGAATCGTCTCCCGTGGCGTAGACCGAGGGATCGGCCTTGCCGTGCTCGCCGTCGCGAACGGCGATGTTCCAGGACCCGTCGGCCTGCGCGGCGTTGTTCACGATCGGGCCGCGGGTGCTGTTGTTCTCGTCGTTGCCGATGGTGAACAGCATGCCGTCGGTATTCGCGTTCACGCCGGGGAACTTGAGGCTGGCGAGACCGGGCTGCGTCCAGACGACCAGATCCTTCGGGCTGTTGTAGTCGGGATGGTTCGACGCGGCCAAACCGGCAACGGCCCCGCCGCTGTTGAGGCCCCAACCGTCGCCGCGCTTCCAGTGCGAGAGCGTGGCGTCGGTGGCGTCGGGCGCATCGATGAATCCCGCCTTCCAGCCCTGATCGTAGGGAAACCAGAAAACGGAAATGGGAATCGCGCAGCGTTGGAGATTGCCCAAATCGCTGGCGGCATCGACGGGCGATCCCGTGACGAGCTTCGTGGTGCGCGTGTAGAATTGCGCGCCGCGGAAATGGCCGCCGATCATGTCGTAGCCCTGGCCGGTGGCCGAGCCGTCGAGCTGGACGTAGGTGGAGGCGTAGAACGCCGGGGAACCGTCGTTCCATTGGGCGCCGTTCTTGTGCACCACCGAAAACACCATCCCGAGGTTTGGCGACGGGGCGTAGGCCTGCGAGGCCGGGACGGTCGGGTCACCGCCCGCGAAGCGTCGGCGTTTTTGATTCGAGTAGGGTCCGAGGTTTTCTTTCGAAGCGACGGGATCGCGCGGGCCGATGAGGAAATCGAACGCGCCCGCCTGATAGCGCGCGAACGAAAAGCCCCCGGGGCTCTGCGCCGGGATGTCGGCGATGACATCGCGCGAGACGGAGGCGAAGCCCCCGCTGTTCCAGATGATGGGCGTGGCTGCGACTTGCTCCGATTGGACGACGTCGCCGGGATACCCGAGACCGTCGGCCGGGACCGAGGCGTCGAAATGCGCCGCGAGCACCCGCGTGTTCGGGAACGGGCCGGGAGCCTGGTTGGCCGGGACGGGGACGCCACCCGAGGTGGGGATGCTGGCCGGCGACGGCGTGTTGCCGTAGTGCGCGTATGTCGCCGTCACCGTGTGGTCGGTGTCGGTGATATCGCCGTTGTGCGCGACGGTGCTGATGCCGACGAAGGCGTTGGTCGGGAAGTTTCCACCCGTCTTCGTCACGGCGAGGATTTGCCAACCGTTCGTGCTGCCCGGGCCCGAACCCGACGGGAAGTCGGTCGCGTCCGCCGTCTTGAAGAACGTGGTGACCTTCTCGCCCTGTCGCTGGATCCGCAGCCAGACGTCGGGATAGGTGGAGTAGTCGTCGGCCGTGGTGTCGCCGGTGTAATTTTGCAACCGGCCCGGAAGATCGTCGGTGTCCACGGTCGAATCGATGCGGCCGATGCTTTCGATCTGTCCGTTGCGATGGGAGGGCGAATGGGGCGTCGCGCTGATCTGGACGTTGTAGGCGCCGGGTTCGAGGGATGATCGGAACATCAACGCGCCCTTCGGGGTGTCCTGGCCGAAGACGTCGGTGGCGTCGACATTCAGGACCTGGAGTTGGACGTCGAAGTCGCCCGACACCGCCTGGTAGGCGTACGTGAACGAGTCCGGCGCGCCATAGGTATCGCCGCCACCGCCCACGATCGTGAACGAGGTGTCGGCGTTGGTGGTGACGATCGGGACGATCGGGTTGTTGATATTATGCAGCGTGAGACCGCCCTGGATGAGGGGATCGGCCGCATGGAGGGACGCGAGGGCGAACGCGAGCGAGATCGCGGGGGCGATCCACGCGCATGGGCGTCGATTTGGTAGGAACTGGATTTTCATGGGAGGAACTTGTTGCGGGGGCTGTGGGATTCCCGGATGGCGGGAAACCATGGCGCCATTGTTTCGTGGACGCCGTGGGCATCCGCAAGCACGGGACGTGCCGTCACCCAATGTTCACCTTCGGGTTCCCTGCCTTCGGCCGGAACAGCGAAACCCGCGTGGAAGGCGTCGTCCCAACCTCCGGCGCCACCGAGCCGTCGTTGGCATTGCTCGGGTCCCGTCGGGCTTCAACTTCCGAGGAGGGGTGTCATTCCCCAAGGAACCCGCCCGGCAAATTGCAGTGACGGCAGGGCCGCCGTCACCCACCCACGTGTCATCCTTTCGGCTCAGAGCACGACGTCCTCGGGCCGGACCTCGAGGCATTCGTCGTGGTCTTCCCAAACGAGGGCGGGGTAATGCTCCAGCAGCAGCGGGATGACCTCATGGCAAACGGCGGCGAGCAGTTCCTCGGCTTCCTGTGCGGCGCCCTCGAACTTGCGGTCGTAGTCGGCGACCTTCTTTTGTTTCTTCTCGTCCCAATGGGCGACCTCGTGGGCGGCGCCGTATTTCTTCGCCCACTTCTCGATCGCGGGCCGCAGTTCGGCGGGAATGTCCGTGAAGGGCACGGCGGATTCGCCGCAATGCTGGCAGAGCAAACCGACCTCGATCACCTCGCGCGTGAAGAACGGCAGCAACGGCGCGCGGCAACACGGGGCGGCGGTGTAGCCGGTGGGGAAATTCACCAGGCGTTGGTGCCAGAGGCCGCGGTCGTGCGCGATCTGGGCGGCGAGACGATACGCGCCGACGAGGGGGTGGGAGAGCCGCCAGGCTTTTCCGTGGAGTTGCCCGAGGGTCTGGGAACTCCAGCGGGCCAAGGTCAGGTCGTCGAATTCGCCGAAGCTCTTGCCGTATTCCTTCCAAAGGCGATCGACCGGGGCATCGGAAGCGGACTGCGGTTCTGGCACGGGGTGGAGGCTAAGTCACCGGGCGGCGGACCAGAAGCCGTTTTCGAAGCGACGAGGGGATTCGGGTTCGACCCCGATCATCGGGGCGTGGGATCCGCGGCGGCACTGGATTTCCGACGGTTTCGAGGAATTCATGGGATTCCGCCTTGCGACCCAAGACGGCAAACTGTTATCACCTTTTCATTATGGCGGCCATTGGGCGCTTTCAAAAGGGCGACGACATCTTCTACGCCAAGGTAGTGGACGGGGAAATTTTCCGTCTGCAGGGCGACGTTTTCGGATCCCCTTCCTTCGAAAAAAAGGCGACGCCCCTCAAGGGGGTCAAGACGCTGGTCCCGGTCGTCCCGTCGAAAATCATCGCGGTGGGATTGAACTACAGCGACCACGCGCGCGAGTCCGGGAAGCCGTTGCCGAAGGAGCCGTTGTTCTGGCTGAAGGCGACGACGTCGCTGATTCCGGACGGGGCCAAGGTGGAGATTCCCTTCGCGAACCACCGCAACGATTTCGAGGCCGAGTTGGCGATCGTGATCGGCCGTCGGGTGCGCAACGTGACGCCGGCGGCGGCGGCGCGGTACATCTTCGGCTACACGGCGTCGCAGGACATCACCGACCGGACGATCCAGGCGGGCGAGAGCCAATGGGCGCGGGCGAAGTCGTTCGACACGTTCACGCCGCTGGGGCCGTACGTGGAGACGAAGATCGACCCGCATGACCTGAGCATCCAGCTCTTCCAGAACGGGCAATTGCGGCAGAATGGCAACACCAGCCAGCTGATTTTCAATTGTTTCCATCTGGTGAGTTTCATCTCGGTCAACATGACGCTGCTGCCCGGCGACGTGATCCTCACGGGCACGCCGAGCGGAGTGGGACCGATCGAGTCGAGCGACCGGCTCGAGGTGCGGATCCAGGGCATGGCGCCGCTGGTGAACACGGTGAAGTAGAACCCTCTTTTTCAACCGGGCGCGGAACACCGGCGGAGGCCGGGTTCCGCGCCCGATGTTTTCACGGAGTCACCCGACATGAACTGGACCCAGACATTCATCCCGACGCTCAAGGAGACGCCGTCGGATGCCGAGATCGTCTCGCACCAACTGCTGCTGCGCGCCGGACTGGTGCGCAAGCTGACCGGCGGCCTCTACACCTTCCTGCCGGCGGGACTGCGCGTGCTGCGCAAGATCGAGCGGATCATCCGCGAGGAAATGGACCGCGCGGGCGGGATCGAGGTGTTGATGCCGGCATTGCAGCCGCCGGAAATCTGGCAGCAATCGGGTCGCTACGAGACCGCGCGGGACGTGCTCTTCAAGGTGAAGGACAGCGCGCAACGCGAATGGGTTCTGGGTCCCACGCACGAGGAAGTCATCACCCACCTGTGCGCGAGCGAGATCAACTCGTACCGCCAGTTGCCGAAGTGCTTCTACCAGATCCAGACGAAATTCCGCGACGAGATCCGGCCCCGGTTCGGCCTGATGCGCGCCAAGGAATTCGTCATGAAGGACGCCTATTCGTTCGATGCGTCGGACGATGGGGCGATGGCGAGCTACAAGCGGATGTACGACGCGTACACGCGGATCTTCGCGCGTTGCGGGTTGCGCGCGTTCGCGGTCGAGGCGGACACGGGCGTGATCGGCGGCAACCATTCGCACGAGTTCATGGTGCCGGCGGAGACGGGCGAGAACGACGTCGTGTACTGCGAGACGGGCGCGTACGCGGCGAACATCGAGAAGGCGACGAGCCGCGGACCGGTCGAGGCGACGCCGTCGGACGGCACGGGCGGGGCACCCGAGAAGTTCGCGACGCCCGGCGTGGTGACGATCGACGCGTTGGCGGCGGCACCGCATTCCATTCCTGCGTCCCGGCAGATCAAGACGTTGGTCTTCCTCGTGGATTCGGAGCCGACGTTGTTCCTGTTGCGCGGGGACGACCAACTCAACGAGGCGAAGCTGATGGCGCGCACCGGCGCGGTGAACGCGCGGGCGGCGACCGCCGAGGAGTGCGCGGCGGCGCTGTCGGCGAAGCCTGGTTCGCTGGGCGCGGTGTCCGGGGTTCCCGAAAAGGTCAAGGTCTACGCCGACGAGGCGTTGCGCGGCGCGCGGGGAATGGCGACCGGTGCGAACGAGGACGGCTTCCATTTCCGACACGTGGACATCGAGCGCGACATCCGGGTCACCCAGTGGGCGGATCTCCGAACGGTGCGCGCGGGCGAGGCGTGTGGGGCGTCGGGATTGCCGCTCAAGATACGGCGCGCGATCGAGGTGGGGCACGTGTTCAAGCTGGGGACGAAGTACAGCGACCGGATGAACGCGACGTTTCTCGCCGAGAACGGCACGCGGCATTCGCTGGTGATGGGTTGCTACGGCATCGGCGTGACCCGGACGCTCCAGGCGGTCATCGAGCAAAGCAATGACAAGGACGGCATCGTCTGGCCGGTGGCGGTCGCGCCGTTCGAAGTCTGCGTGACGCCGTTGGGCGTCGCTGCGGGATCGCCCACGCGGGCTGCCGCGGACGCCTTGGTGGCGGAATTGGAGGCGGCGGGCATCGAGGTGATTCTCGACGATCGCGACGAGCGTCCCGGCGTGAAATTCAAGGACAGCGAGTTGGTGGGATTCCCGTTGCGGGTGGGGATCGGCGAGAAGTCGCTGGCGAAGGGCGAGTTGGAATTCAAGCCGCGCGGCGGCGTGTTGGAACCCGTCATGGTGGCGGACGCCGCGGCGAAGGTCATCGCGTGGGTCCAGGCCGGGCGCGCGGGACTCCGCTGAGGGTTTGCGGGTTTTGGACCTTTCCAAGGACCCGACTGGTTCCTAGTTTCCGCGGCCAGAAAGCGAAATGCCGAGCGTTTTCATCAAGACCTACGGGTGCCAGATGAACGAGCGCGACAGCGAGGCCGTCTCGGCCCAGCTCGTCGCGCGCGGCTACACGCTCGCGCCGAGCGAGGCGATGGCCGACGTCGTGCTGCTCAACACCTGCAGCGTCCGCGATCTCGC
This sequence comes from Verrucomicrobiota bacterium, assembly GCA_025363585.1. GTDB lineage: Bacteria > Verrucomicrobiota > Verrucomicrobiia > Limisphaerales > UBA9464 > UBA6176. The sequence goes on from JANYDN010000268.1 coordinate 7,525, forward strand.
CGAGCAAAAGGCCCTCGGCAAGATGCGGTCGGTGATCGGGAATTCGCGGCGCGCGCGGCCCGGGCAAATCCACGGCTTCCTCGGATGCATGGCGCAGAGCCGGGGCGCGGAGTTGGTCGAGCAGATGCCGGGAGTAGATCTTGTGGTCGGCACCCAAAAGCTGCACCGCACGGGCGAGTACCTCGACGACCTTCTGGCCCGTCGTCGCGGGAAGATCGTCGAGACCGGCGACGAGGAAGGAAGCCAGTCGGAGGTGAGGGATCACCTCGTGCTGTCGGGGTCCGCGGAAACCGCGCCGGCTCAGGTCTCCGCGTTCGTCAGCATCATGCAGGGCTGCAACCAGCACTGCACGTTTTGCATCGTTCCGGCGACGCGCGGCGGGGAACGCAGCCGTTCGATCCCTGAAATCGTCGACGAATGCCGGCGGCTTGCGGGGCGGGGGGTGCGCGAGGTCACGTTGCTGGGGCAGATCGTGACAAGTTTCGGGAAACGCGAAATCCCGGTCGCCGAGGGCCGCAGCGCATTCGTGCAGTTGCTCGACGCGGTCCACGCCGTGGACGGGCTGGAACGCATCCGGTTCACCTCGCCGCATCCGAAGGGCTACGGGGACGACCTCATCGAGGCGTTTGGCCGCCTGCCGAAATTGGTCGAGAGCGCGCACCTTCCGTTGCAAAGCGGGTCCGACCGCCTGTTGAAGCTGATGCACCGCGGCTACACGCTGGAACGCTATCTCGGCATCGTGCGCCGGTTGCGCGCGGTGAAGCCGTCGATCGGTGTCAGCACCGACATCATCGTGGGTTTCCCCGGCGAGACGGAGGAGGATTTCGCGCGGACGATGGAGGCGTGCGACGAGGTGCTCTTCGACATGGCGTACGTGTTCAAGTACTCGCAACGACGCGACACGCCGGCGGCGACGATGGAGGACCAAGTGCCGCAGGAAACGATCGAGGAGCGGCACCGGAAGCTGCTGGACCGGATCAACGCGCAGGGAATGGCGAAATACGAGGCGTTGGTCGGCAGGACGGTGGAGATTTTGGTCGAGGGCCCGAGCCACCGGAACGCCGCGCGGCTCGAGGGCCGCACGCGGTGCAACAAGATCGTGGTGTTTCCCGGATCGCCGCGCCACGTCGGGCGCGTGATGGACGTGCGCATCGAGCGCACGGGCACGTTTACCCTGTACGGCGACCCGGCGATCGTGAATCTCGATCCTTCCGGCGACGACGACGGCGTGGTTACCGGCGCGGTCGAAACGGTTGGGATGTCTCATCGATGAACCTATCGCAGATCGGATTGGCACTTGGCGGCGCGCATTTGGTCGCGGGGCTTCTGGCGCTGCTGCGGCCCGCCGCGGCGGGGGCGTGGCTAAAATCGTTTCCGCGCCGGGTTTTTCCCGGCGTGGTCCTGATGCTTGGCGGGACGGCTTGGTTCGTCTGGAACCTCTACAGCTCGAACCTGACCGACTTCGCCGAATGGAGGCCGATCATGTATGGGGGCGCGGTGCTGTTGGGCGTGGGAAGTTGCTTCTTCGTGCAGGATTACCTGGCGGTGCGCGGCGCCTGTGTCGTGGCGCTGCTGGGATGCGATGCCATCCTCGACGTCCAGCGCATCCACGACAGCCCGTGGCATGCGGTGATCGCCGCGTGGTGTTACCTCGTCATCGTGCTTTCGGTGTGGTGGGTGCAGGCACCGTGGCGGGTCCGGGATCTCGCGGGGTGGTTGGTCGCGGTACCGGGCCGTTTGGGACGGGTCGGCACCGGGTTCGCCGCGTTCGGGGCGCTCGTCGTGGCGCTCGCTTTGACGCAATTTCCATGATTGAATGGGTGCGAGCATGAGCGAAACCCTCCCCGTCCCCCTGCCGATGCCCGCGCCCGCGGGGGGAAGCACGTTGCTTGGCAAGGGGCGCTGGCGCGTGAACTGGGCGTTCACGGTGCTGGAGGCGGTACTTTGGGTCTGGTCGATCCTGGTCTGCGTCCCGTTCTGGGCGCGGCCGGATTCCGACTACGCGTACGGCTGGGCCGTTCCGTTCGGGATGTTTTTCTTCCTGTGGCGACGCCTCGGCGCGCAGGACGCGGCGTTTTGGGAACGTTGCGGCGAGGAGGGACACGCGACCTACCGCATCAACCCCTGGTTGCTCGCAATCCCCGGCCTTTTTCTTTTCCCGCTCGAGGTGTACCGCGAGGAGTACTTCCAGTCGGGCATCGTGCTTTGGGCCATCAACCTCGCCAAGGTCGCGTTCTCGATGGCCGGGGCGTGGTGGCTGGGAGGGCGGCGGTTGCTGGTGCTGACGATGTTCCCGTTGCTGTTCTTCCTGACGGCGGTGCCGTGGCCCGCGAAGGTGGCGCAGCCCTTCCAACAAGTGCTGATGGTCGGCGTGGCGAACGTGGTGTCCGAGTCGCTCCTGTGGTTGAACGTGCCGGTGACGACGACGGGCGCCGTGCTGAACCTGTCCAAGGGCCCGGTCGGCATCGTGGAGGCGTGTTCCGGGATCCGTTCCTTGCAATCGGGCCTGATGGTGGCGCTCGCGGTGGGCGAGTTGATGTGGTTGCCACGGGTGCGGCGGGCGTTGCTCGTGGCGTTCGCGCTGCTGTTCGCGTTGGCCAGCAATTTCGCCCGGACCTTCTCGCTGTGCTGGATCATGGAGCACCAGGGACCCGAGGCGATGCACCGGTCCCACGACACCGCGGGCAACATCGCGATGTACTCGCTCTACGGGTTGATCTTCGTGATCGGCCTGTGGATGGCCCGGGGAGTGAAGGATATTTGGCCGCGCCGCGACGTCGGGTCGTGGCCGGAGCGCGTGGGAAAACTCAGTTGGACGCACGTTCCGGATTTCCGCCCGTTGCTGGGCGTGACGCTGGCGATGTTCACCGTGGTGCATGCGTGGTACTGGGTGCTGCAATGGCGGGCGCACCCGCAGACCGAGCCGCGATTCCAGGCGTTGGTCGGCCCGGGCACCGGGAACACGAAGCAGGAATTCGAGTCGGCGGTGTGGAACCAACTGGGCGCGACCGAAGGCGAGATACTCGCGCGCAAGGTGCCGGACGCGCCGTTGGGCCAGGCCAACCTGCACCATCTGTTCTGGCGGCCTTCCGCGATGAGTCGCACCGCGCTCCATCATCGGCCCGACGTCTGCATGCCGGGCTCCGGCTGGAAGCAGCAGGGCGAGGTGGGCTCGACCGAGGTTGAAATCAACGGGACCAAACTCCGGTTCATGGTGTTCCAGTTCGCGCGGGAAGACGCGCGCGGGGTCGTGCTGTGGAGCGTCTGGCGGAACGGGGTGCCGGTGGATTTCGATTTCTCCGACAAGTTCACGGCGTTGCCCGAGAAGTACGGCGTGCTGCCGACCGACCGCCACATGCTCGGCGTCGAACTGCTCTCGTGCTTCGTGCCGTACCAGACGGGGGAGGCGCCGATCGATCTCGCCCGGCGCGAGCTGCCGAAGGCGTTCCGATTGGTTTCCGCGGAGCCCAAACGTTGAGCCACACCATGCCCGATCCCGCCGAGCTTCCCACAAATCCACCCGTGCCAGCGCCCGCGGCAGCCGGGGGCGCCACGCCTCCCGAGCGTTGGGGGCGTTCTGGCAAGCTGACGCCCGCGGGCCGATGGGGGATCGCGATGGGCATCGTGCTGGCGATCGGGTTGGTCGGGTACCTCGCGTGGGGGCCCGTCTACAAACGGGTCAAATTCCAGCGGGGCGTGGCCAAGGCCCGGGAAGCCAACCGCTCGCTGGACGCGGGCGACATCACGAACGCCTTGCGTTTCGCGCGGGCCGCCATCCGGTTCGCGCCCACATCCCCGGAGGTGAACCGAACGGTGGCGCGGGTCGGCGGGAGAAGCGGCGACGCCGAGGCGCTGGCGCGCTGGCGTGACGTGCTGGGGAGCGGCATCGACACCCGGGACGACTGGTTCGAGGCCGCGGCGATGGCGGTCCAATACGGCCGGGTCGACCTGAGCGGCCCGTGGATACGGGAAGCCATCAAGACGTTCCCGGACGACACCCGTTTTTCCCTCCTGGGGATCCGGCATTTTCTCCGCACGGGCGACCGGGTGCGGGCGATCCTCTCCGCGCGGCAAGCGCTCCGAAAATTCCCGTCCGATCCCGAGGTGGAGTACGAGGCGGGACGGGTTCTTGCCCAAGGCAGCGATTCCAGCCTGAAGGCGGAGGGCGCGCGATTGCTGTGGGACGTCGCGGCGGGAAACTCGCGGTTTCGCGAGGGCGCGGTGGAATCCCTGGCGGCGTCGCGGGATCTCGGGCGCCTCCAGACCGAGGCATTGGTACGCCTCGTCGACGCCAAGACCAGTCCCGAACCCGGGTTGAAGCTGCTGGCCCTGGACCTGCGCCTGCGGCTGGATCCCGAAAACCGGGCGACGAGCATTCGGTCCGCGGTCGATCTGCTTGACCACTCGACCAACCCCATCGTGCTGGCGCGCATCATGGGTTGGCTGAGCCGCAACGGGGCAATCACCAGCGCGTTGCCGGTGCTGACCGCGGAACGCTGCGCGACCAACCCCGTGCTGATGGGCGGTCGACTCGACGCCCTGATCCTTTTGGGTCGCACCGACGAGATCGAGCGGATCGGGGCGCAGACAACCGACCCGGTGAACCTCCTTCTGGTGCAGGCGGCACGCGGGGCGGTCGCGATCGCCGCGGGACGGCCGAACGACGGCGAGGCCGCGTTCCGCCAGGTCATCTCCGCCCGGCGGCGTTCGCCCGTGGTCCTTTCCTTCGTGGCCTCCCGTGCCGAGATGTCGGGCATGACCAACGTCGCGATCGATGCCCACCTGGAATTGATGACGATCCCGAGCCAAACGCTGGACGCCGCCCGCGGCGTGCTGCGGTTGTCGAGGTCGTTGGACGACCTGTCGACCACGCGACGGGCGCTGACGGCATTGAACGCGTTCGTGCCGGGAGACGAGTCGGTGGCGGGCGAGCGGGCGTGGGTGGAGGCCGTGTTCGGCGGCAACAAGGAATTCGCCCTGGCCGCGCTGGAACACCTGTCGACGGCGCGGACGAACCAGCCTTCGTGGAGGCTTGGCCACGCCCTGGCGCTTTGGCGCAAGGGCGACGCGTCCGGCGCCTTGTTGCGGATCGAGAGCGGCGGCGCGCCGTGGGAGCTGCTGGAGCCGCGCGCCCAGGCGGCCTACGTGGCGATCCTCGGCGCGAACAACCAACGCGAGGCCGCCCGTAAATTCGCGCATCGCGTCGAGATGTCGCGCCTGCACTCGCAGGAACGGGTCCTCGTCGAGCCTTTCCTCTGAGCCGGAACGGTGGAAGTCGGTTCTTTTTCCGCCGTCGCCGTGCCGGTAGCGTCCACGCGTGTCCGGCACGCAGGTCGTCAACGAAATCTACCTGAGCCTGCAGGGTGAGAGCACCTTCGCGGGATTGCCCTGCGTCTTCGTGCGCCTCACGGCGTGCAATCTCCGCTGCTCGTATTGCGACACGGCGTACGCCTTCACGGAAGGAAAACGACGGGAGTCCGACGAGATCCGCGGGAAAATCCAGGAGTTGGCGACAAGCTACGACGGCGGTCCGCTCCCAATCGTTCCGGTGCCGGGGGCGGGTTCGCATCGGTTGCCGTTGGTCGAGTTCACCGGCGGCGAGCCGTTGTTGCAGCCGGGGTCCGCGGACCTGATGCGCCGCCTGTGCGACGACGGGTTCACCGTGCTGGTGGAAACCTCGGGCGCGCACGACATCTCGGTGCTGGATCCGCGGGTGCGGCGGATCATGGATCTCAAGGCGCCCTCGAGCGGGGAGGTCGCCCGCAACCGCTGGGAGAACCTCCGTGACCTCCGCGCGACCGACGAGGTGAAGTTGGTGCTGGGGACGAACGAGGACTACGCGTGGGCGCGGGAAACGATTTCGGCCCATGGATTGGCGGCGGTGTGTCCGGTGTTGGTCTCGTGGGTGGCGCCGCTGTCCGAAGCGCAGCGAAACCCGACGCTGAAACCGGTTCCCGAAGGCCACGTGCCGATCTCGCGACGCGAACTCGCCGACCGGATCATCGCGGACCGCCTGCCGGTGCGGTTCCAACTCCAGATGCACAAATTCGTTTGGGCGGCCGATGCGCGTGGCGTCTGAACATCGCGTGGACACGGCGCGCGTGCTCGGCCTGCTGGCGCGGCACGAGTCGCGCAACGTCACGTTCGTGGATCCCGCGGGCGGCTGGCCCATCGTCTGGGAGCGTGCCCGCGGGTGCCACGTGTGGGACGCGGAAGGCCGGCGTTATCTCGACCTGACGGCGGCGTTCGGCGTCGCGGCGGCAGGGCACGCGAACCCGCGCGTGGTCGCCGCCGGGCAACGCCAGATGGCGCGGTTGACCCACGCGATGGGCGACGTACATCCGCACGCGGGCAAGGCGCTGCTGCTGCGCGAAATCGAACGCGTCACGTTCGGGCGCTGGGCCGGCCGGCATCCCGCGCGGACCCTCCTCGGCAGCTCCGGGTTCGAGGCGGTCGAGGCGGCGCTGAAGACGGCACGGCTCGCGACCGGACGGGTGGGGGTGCTGGCGTTCGAGGGCGGTTACCACGGCTTGGGATACGGCGCGTTGAACGCGACCCATCGCGGCCATTTCCGCGACCCGTTCCGCGACCAACTCGGCGGGTTCGGGAAGTTCCTGCCGTTCCCACAATCGATCCCCGGGGATGGAACGGCCGCCCTGCGTTCGTTCGCGCGCTCGCTGCATGCGGAATTGAAAACCGGGAACATCGGCGCGGTGATCGTCGAGCCCATCCAGGCCCGCGGCGGGATCCGGATTCCCGCGTCGGGTTTTCTCCGCATCCTGCGCGAGGCCTGCGACGCGCACGGTGCGTTGCTGGTGCTCGACGAGATCTACACGGGCTTCGGCAGGACCGGACGGTGGTTCGCGTGCGAGCACGACGGCGTGGTTCCGGACATCGTGTGTTTGGGGAAGGCGTTGACCGGCGGATTCCCACTGAGCGCCTGCGTCGGCAAGGCCGTCGTCATGGACCGCGCGTGGCCCGCGTCGAACGGCGAGGCGATCCACACGAGCACGTTTCTCGGGAATCCCGTGGGTTGCGCGATGGCATTGGCGCAGATCGCGGAGATCCGCGGCGAACGATTGCCGGCGCGGTCGGCACGGATGGGACGGCGATTGCTCGCCGCGTTGCGCCGGTTGTCGCCCCGAGTGGGGCGATATTCCTTGGCGGCGCGCGGCGTCGGATTGATGGCCGGGATCGAGATCCGCGACGACGCGGGTTTGCCCGGGACGACGGTGGTGTTGGCGATGATGAAACGACTTTTGGCGGAAGGATTCATCGTGTTGCCGGAAGGCGCGGACGCGGAGGTTCTCTCGTTCACGCCGCCGCTCACGATCACGGACACGGAATTGGATCGCGGGGTCGCCGCGGTGGGGCGGGCGTGGGAGGCGACCCCGCGATGAACCTCTCCGAGATGCGGCGGTTGCTGGAGGAACGGGGCATCCAGTTGACCCGGTCGCTGGGGCAGAACTTCCTGCACGACGGCAACCAACTCCGGCGGATCGTCGCCGCGGCGGACATCGTCGACGGGAACCCGGTGCTCGAGATCGGTCCGGGACTGGGGCCGTTGACGGAACTGCTGGTCGCGGCCTCGACGCGCGTGCTCGCGATCGAGAAGGATCGTCGGTTGGTCGAGGTGTTGCGCGCGCGGTTCGCCGGGGAGCCACGGCTCGAGTTGGTCGAGGCGGATGCCCTCGAATGGCTGAAGACGGAGCGGCGCGATTGGGCCGGATGGAAATTGGTGGCGAACCTTCCGTACTCGGTCGCGTCGCCGATCCTCGTCGAGTTGGCCGAGGCACCCGTGGCGCCGGACGCCCTGGTGGCGACCCTCCAGCTCGAGGTGGTGCGCCGGATCGCGGCGAAGGCGGCGGCGGACGACTACGGATTGCTGACGCTGCTCCTCGGCCTGCGTTACGAGGTCGCGGATTGGTTCAAGATTCCGCGCGACTGCTTTTTCCCGGCACCGGACGTCGACTCCGCGTGCATCGTGCTGCGGCGCCGGGGCGGGGAAACGATCGGCACCGCGGTGGCCGTGGCGTTCAAGGAGGTCGTGAAGGCGGGCTTTTCCCAGCGGCGGAAGATGCTCCGGAAATTGCTCGCCACGCGATGGCCCGGGAACGCGGTCGACTCCGCGTTGGAGGCGGCGGGCGTGGCCACGAACGAGCGCGCGGAAAACGTGGGGCGCGGGCAGTTCCTCGCGATCGCGACGCGGCTTGCGGAGGTTGGCTGACGGACGGGGCCGCGGGCCGGCGATCCCCGATCGGCTCGATTTCGTCTTTGCCCGGGAACGCGCCTCGCGGAGAATGCGGGCCGAAGCATGAAAGCAAAGTCCGCCCGCAAATCGCTCGAGCGCGCCTGGTCCTCCACCGTCGTCGATGGCATCGAGCGCGCGCCCAGCCGTGGCATGCTCTACGCCACGGGTTTCGCCAAACAGGATTTCAAGAAGTCCCAGATCGGCGTCGCGTCCACGTGGTCGATGGTCACCCCGTGCAACATGCACATCGACCAGTTGGCCGTGTCGGTCGCCCAGGGAATCAACGAGGCCGGCGGGAAAGCCATCGTGTTCAACACCGTCACGATCTCCGACGGCATCTCGATGGGCACGGAGGGAATGAAGTACTCGCTCGTGAGCCGCGAGGTCATCGCGGATTCGATCGAGACGGTGGTGGGTTGCCAGGGTTTCGACGGGTTCGTCGCGATCGGCGGCTGCGACAAGAACATGCCGGGCTGCATCATGGCGATGGGCCGGCTCGACCGTCCGTCGATTTTCGTCTACGGCGGGACGATCCTGCCGGGGACGCACGAGGGGAAGGACGTCGATCTCGTGAACATTTTCGAGGCGGTCGGCCGGAACGCCGCGGGCGCGTGCAGCGCCGAGGAAGTCGAGGCGGTGGCCGAGGTCGCGATCCCCGGCGCGGGCTCGTGCGGCGGCATGTACACGGCGAACACGATGGCGAGCGCGATCGAGGCGCTCGGCATGAGCCTTCCGAATTCGTCCGCGCAGGCCGCGATTTCCAAGGACAAGACCCTGGACTGCGAGCTCGCCGGCAAAGCGGTCCTGGAGCTGGTCCGCCGCGGCATCCGGCCGCGCGAGATCCTCACCAAGGAAGCCTTCGAGAACGCGATGACGCTGGTGATCGCGCTCGGGGGTTCCACCAACGCCGTGATGCATCTCATCGCCATGGCCCACAGTGCCGGCGTGAAACTCACGATCGACGACTGGACCCGCGTCGGGAAGCGCGTGCCTGTGCTCGCCGACCTGAAGCCGAGCGGCAAATACGTGATGGCCCGGCTCGTGGAAATCGGCGGCACGGTGCCGCTCATGAAGATGCTTCTCGACGAGGGGCTCATGCATGGCGACGCCTTGACCGTGACCGGCAAGACGCTGCGCGAGAACCTGCGCAAGGCGCCCCGGTACCCGAAGGGACAGGACGTGGTACGCGGCCTCGACAACCCGATCAAATCGTCGAGCCACCTCGTGGTTTTCCGCGGCAACCTGTGCCCCGGCGGCGCGGTCGGTAAAATCTCGGGCAAGGAAGGCCTCTTGTTCGAGGGGCGGGCGATCGTGTTCGAGCGCGAGGAAGACGCGTTGTGCGGCATCCTCGACGGCAAGGTGAAGAAGGGCCACGTGATCGTCATCCGTCGCGAGGGACCCAAGGGCGGGCCGGGCATGCGCGAGATGCTTTCGCCGACCAGCGCCATCATGGGCAAGGGTCTCGGCAAGGACGTCGCGCTGATCACGGACGGACGCTTCAGCGGCGGTTCCCACGGTTTCGTCATCGGGCACGTCACGCCCGAGGCGTTCGACGGCGGCCCGATCGCGGTGATCAAGAACGGCGACCCGATCACGATCGACGCGGAGAAGCGCGCGGTCACGCTCGGGATCCCGGCGAAGGAGCTCGCCGCCCGGTTGAAGAAGTGGCGCCAACCGCGGCCCAACTACACCACCGGGGTGCTCGCGAAGTACGCGGCGACGGTGTCGACCGCGTCCGAGGGCGCCGTCACCGACATCCGGCTCTGAACCGCCATGAGCGTTCCGCGTCCGTTTTCCAAGGGTCTCGCGTATGGATGCTGGCGGCTTGCCGGATCCGAGGGCGCGCCGCGAACGTCCGACGCCGCGGGCCGGGCCGCGGTGCACGCGGCGCTCGACGCGGGTTACACCGTGTTCGATCTCGCGGACATCTATGGCGGCGGGGAGTGCGAGCGTTTGTTCGGCGAGGCGCTCCGCGAACGGCCTGGTTCAAGGGAACGCGTGACGCTTGTCACCAAGTGCGGGATCCGCAAAACCGGCGTTCCCGCGCCGACGGATCCGGTGCGCTACGATTTCTCGGGCGCCTACATCCGCGAATGCGTCGACGCCTCGTTGCATCGGATGCGCGTGGAATCGATCGACCTGCTGCTGTTGCACCGGCCCGACTACCTGATGGATCCCTCCGAGGTCGCCGGGGTTTTCGTCCAACTGCACGACGCGGGAAAAGTGGCGTCGTTCGGCGTCTCGAATTTCCGGCCGATGCATTTCGAGGCGCTCCGCCGCGCGTGCCCGTTGCCATTGGTAACGCACCAAATCGAGATCAGCCTCGCGCACGTGCAGGCATTCGAAGACGGCGCGCTGGACCAATGCCTCGCCGAGGGAATCCAGCCGATGGCGTGGAGCCCGCTGGCACGCGGCGCGATCGCCGACGGTGAATTGTCGGGCAAGGACGCCGCGGAACGAGCCCGCATCGAGCGCATCCGCGCCGCGATGGACTTGGTGGCGGCGGAGCACGGGACCACCCGGCCGGTGGTGGCGCTGGCGTGGTTGCTCAAACATCCGGCGGGCATCGTGCCGGTGGTCGGCACCGTGAACCCGGCGCGGATCGCCGGACTGCGCGCGGCGGAATCGCTGCGGCTGAGCCGCGAGGAATGGTACCGCCTGTTCGAGGCGGCCCGTGGGGCGCGGTTGCCCTAGGCCTCGGTGGGTGACGGCGGCCCTTCCGTCACTCCGGTGATCTCAAGGTCGCGGCAGGTTCCTATTCGAAAGCGACGGCAGGGCCGCGGTCACCCACCCTTGCTTGGGACAATTCCAGTCGGATTCCAAGGCGCGCTTGGCTTCCCGCGCCGACCGCCGCACGCTCGCCCGCATGCGCATCCATTACCTCGGTGCCACGCGTACCACGACGGGCTCGATGTACCTCGTCGAGGTGAACGGAAAGCGAATCCTGCTCGAGTGCGGCCTTTTCCAGGGGCATCGGGACGAATCCAACGAGCGCAACCGGACGTTCCCCTTCGATCCGGCGGGGCTCGACGCGATGGTGCTGAGCCACGCGCACATCGACCATTGCGGCAACCTGCCGAATCTTTGCCGCCAAGGTTACCGGGGAAACATCTACTCGACCCTCGCGACCCGGGATCTCGCGGCGATCATGTTGCAGGATTCGGCGGCGGTGCAGCAGGCCGACTCGGTTTACGTTTCGAAACAACGCGCGAGAAAGGGCCTGCCGCCCGTCGTGCCGTTGTATTCACCCGCGGACGCGGCGATGGCGATCGAGCAGTTCGTCGGACTGAATTACCGACGGCCGATGTCGTTGCCGGGCGGCGTGACGCTGACGTTCGTGGATGCGGGGCACATCCTGGGTTCGGCGCAGGTGGTCCTCGACGTCGAGGAAGCGGGAAAGAGTTTCCGGTTTCTCTTCAGCGGGGATGTCGGGCGTCCGAACCAGGAAATCCTGCGCGATCCGGAGCCGGTGAAGAACGTGGACTTCCTGCAGATCGAGAGCACCTACGGCGGCCGTGACCACGCGCCGGCCGTCGACGCGCGCGCGGAACTCGCGCGACTCATCGGCGCGGCGATCCAGCGCGGCGGCAAGGTGATCATCCCTGCCTTCTCGGTGGGCCGCACGCAACAGTTGGTCTACGTGCTGAACCAGATGACCGAGGCGGGACAGGTGCCGAAGGTCCCGATCTTCGTCGACAGCCCCCTGAGCGTGAACGCGACCGAGGTCTTTCGGTTGCATCCGGAATGCTTCGACGACGAGACGTCGGCGTTCATGCGGACGCATCGCAATCCGTTCGGCATGGAGAACCTCACCTACGTGCGAGAGGCGGAGCAGTCCAAGCGGCTCAACGACCTCAAGCAGCCCGCGATCATCATCAGCGCGTCGGGCATGGCCGAGGCGGGGCGCATCCGCCACCATCTCTCCAACAACCTTGGCAATCCCCGCAACCTCGTCCTGTTCGTCGGCTATTGCGCCGACAACACGCTGGGCAGCCAGATCCGGTCCGGCAAAAGCCCGGTCAACATCTTCGGCAACCCGCACGTGGTCCAGGCGCAGGTCGCCGCGATCGACTCCTTCTCGGGCCATGCCGATCGCGGGGAATTGTCGGCGTACGTGAAAGCCATGAACGGCAACATCCGGAAGGTGACGGTCATCCACGGCGAGGAATCGCAGTCGCTGGCCTTCGCCGGCACGCTGCGCGGACTGCTTCCGTCCGCCGAAGTGATCGTTCCCGAACCGCGCCAGATCGTGGAATTCGCGTGAGCCTTGGCCGTGTTTCAGGCCGGGCTTGGCCGAAGGGATCGCGGAATCAGACGAGACGGAAGGTGAGCGGATACCGATAGGTGCTGCCGTCGGCGGTCTTCACGGTCGCGAGGATGGCGAAGACAACCGTGGCGATCGCGATGCCCATCAGGAGGGGAAACCCGATGAAAATCAGGGCCAACGGCAGGCAGCACAGGGAATACACCAGCACGGAGATGTGGAAGTTGAGCGCCTCGCGGGCGTTGGTGGCGATCGGGTTTCCCCGGTCGTTCTGGATGAGATAGACGACCAACGGAAGGAGCAGCCCCACGCCGAAAAGCACCGACAGGTGCGACGCGATGATGAGCAGCCGTTCGTTCGGATTGGTGATGGGAGTGGGTTCGTTCATGGTGGGAGAAGCGTGGGCAGGCTGGCGGCCGGCCCCGCGTGCGGCAATTGGAAATCCGTGGCGGGAATCCGGGTGGGGAACCGGATTCGGCCGGGTCGTTCCGACGCGTTTCACGACTTCCTTCCGGGCCGGGCTTTCCTTAGCCTCGGCCCATGAAGAAGGAACCGGGAGCCGGATGGCTGGTTGGATTGCACGCGGTGCTGGTGATCGGCGTGTTCGTGGGGTTGGGCATGTACATGCGCGACTCGCGGACGGCGTCCTACCAACAGTCGGTGGCGCTGGAACTCCAGCGCAACTCGGTCGCGTTCCAGTCGATCCTTTCGGAAACGGTGCAATACGCGCAGAAGAACCCGGGAATAGAACCCGTGCTCACGGCGGTCGGCATCGTCCGCAACCCGCCGTCGACGACCCCGGCCGCCAACCCCGCCCGTCGCTGAACATGGACCAAGAGACTCCCGAAACCCTGGACCCGGCCGAAGTGCGCGGGACGATCCGCAGGCTTGGACGGCAAGTCGCATTGGCCCACTATCTGGGCATCGCACTCACCGTTGCGTTCGGCCTTTTCATTTTCCGGCTGGAACAATTCCAGAGCAAGAGCATCGCTTCCCAGGCACCGGTCACGCAGGCGGTCCTGTTGGAAGCGACCCGGATGAACACCATCGTGGCCGAATTGCGGAAGTACGGGGCGACCCACGCCGACTACGCTGCGATCCTCAGGAAGTACGGTCTGGAGCCGATGTCCGACACCAACGCGGTGGCGAAGCCCGCGGGCCGCTGATTCGCGCGCCGGGGGTTCTCAGCTTGCGCTGGGGAACGAGGCACCGCACTCGGAGCAGAACCGGGACCCCGCCTGGCCAAGGGATTCGCAGGTGGGGCAGGTGGGCCGGGCCTTCTCGGTGCGACGATGGATGAGCAGGTTGCGAAGGTACGGGATCCACGAGAACGCGTAGGCGGCGATGATCACGGAGTCCCGCTGGTGGAAAAGGGCGTAGGCCAGCAACAGGAGCGAACCGACCAGGCTGAGCCACCAGAACACGGCGGGCACGACGACGCGCCCGTGCTTTTCGGTCGCGTACCACTGCACCAGGAAACGACTGGTGAACACCGCGTTGCCCGCCCAGCCGACGATCTTCCACGCGTGCCACTCGATCCCGAGGAATTTGCCGTCGTGCCATACGATCCCGTCCCAAACGCTCATGCGCGGCAGCATGCGGGCCGAGGCCGGCCGGACAAGGGCGTTTTGGAGCGCCACTCCCGAGATTCGGGTTTGAAGCGGACGACGAATCGGGTTGATTCGGGCCATGGAACTCATGGACCTGCACCTCGGCATGCGCGTCGTCCACCCGCAGTACGGCGACGGCGTGGTGAAATCGATCAACGAATTCGCCGCGGAGATCCTCTTCAAGGACGGCCGCAAGCCCGTCGATCCAAAGGCGAGCGATCTGGTCCCGGCCGATGCCCGGGCGCAGGTCCACGGACTCTCGGTCCCGCTGGACCGCTTCGTCCGCGAGACCGTCGACGCGCTGGTGGACCGGCTGGGGATCGAGAAGCCGGACGGCGTCGTGCATGAATTGGGAACCCGGTGGCGCGGCGGGAAGATCGTGCTGCATCCGTCGGACGCGACGCTTCAAACGAAGGAGATCGAGATCGACGGCTTCTTCCACAAGATCGTGATGGTGCGGAACCAACTCCGGGTCCTCGAACAGAAGGTCAATTCCAACGAGGCGTTGTCGTCGGCCGAGAAGTTCGATTGGCAGCAGTACATCACGCGCTGCTACGGCTCGCTGACGACGTTCAACCTCCTGTTCAAGGAAAAGGAGCAGGGCTTCTGAGCCGGAACGATTCGTTCGGAAAATGGGAATTCTCCTACGCCAAGGGGGACCAAGGCCGGCCAAGAAGGCGGGAACGTGTATCGGGAACCAGAGATTGGATCCCACCGTTCGGTGAAACGACACGCCGGCGGTCTTTGCCTCCTTGGATGGCCTTGGCCCGGCTTGGCGTGAGACAAT
>JANYDN010000276.1 GCA_025363585.1 Verrucomicrobiota bacterium
CGTGCCTTCAATCGGCCGGTGAAGAATTCGAAACCGCCCGATACCAAGACCGTGGTCCATCCGGATTCCTTCGCCAGGGCCAGCAACGCCTCGGCGCCCGGCGAAAGACGCAGCCGCTCCTCGTACACGCGGAGCAAGGCGCTTTCGTCCAACCCCGCGAGCAACGCGACGCGACGCCGGAGCGCGCCCGGAAAATCCAGCTCGCCGCGCATCGCCGCCTCGGTCACCGCGGCCACGGCGGGTTTCACGCCGGCCATGTCCGCGATCTCGTCGATGCATTCTATGGTGATCAACGTGGAATCCATGTCCATCGCCAGCACCCGGATGTCGCCGCGCCGGAGCGGTCGGTCGATGACGAAGGCATCGAGTCCTTCGGCGTGCGCTTGCGCCACGAAATCCGCGGAGTGGGCGACACTGGCGAGGCGCCAAACACCCGCGGAAAGTGGGCGCGCCGCGTCGGCGCCGGAACGGGACTGCCACCTCGCAAGGGACGCCGCGTCGAGGTTCCGGCCCTGCAGGACGATGTCGTTCATCTCGTGGGAGCGGACGTTGAAGGAAGCGGCGGCGCGCGAAAAGCGGGAAGTCCCGGTCCGGAAAACGGTGCTGGCGCCGGACTGCATTCGGGAAAACCTTGAACGCGTGTCCTCCCTCTCCCGCGGCATTCCCGGCATCGTGGCGGTCGTGGCGTTCGCCCTCGCGGGTCGCGCCGCGCCGACCAACGGGCCGGCCGTCCACGTGCTGGTTCCCGGGTTCTCGGTCGCGGAATTGCCGGTGCGACTCTCCAACCAAAACAACCTGCGCTTCGCTCCCGACGGTTCGCTCACGGCGCTCGGCTACGACGGTCGCGTGTGGACGATCCGCGATACCGATGGCGATGGGCTCGAGGACACGGCCACGCCCTTCTGGGATCGGCCAACGCTGGGCGTGCCGGTCGGCATGGAGTGGACGTCCTCCGGCCTCCTCGTGTCGTCGCATGGAAAAGTATCGCGGTTGGTCGACCGCGACGGCGACGGCAAGGCGGATGCCGAGGAAATCGTCGCGTCGGGCTGGCCGGCGACCGACGTGGCAAGCGGCGGCGTGGATGCGACGGCCGTGACCCTCGACGCCGAGGGCAACGTGTACTTCGGGCTTTTGGTGGCCGATTATTCGAACGCGTACCGGCTTCGCAAACGCCGCGAGTTGAAACCCGACGAAGTTGCTTGGCTGAAGGCGCAAGGGCGCGCCACGGACGGCGATCCCGAGGAAACCGTGTCGCTTTATGATCCCGCTTCGCCGCGTGGCACCCTCCAGCGGCGCGACGCCAAAACCGGAGTTCTGTCGACGGTCGCGACGGGGATCCGCGTCCCGTACGCGCTCGCGTTCAATGCGGCCGGGGACTTGTTCAACACCGACCAGGAAGGCGAGACGTGGATGCCGAATGGCAATCCGCTCGACGAATTGAACCACATCGTCGTCGGCCACAACTACGGCTTTCCCCCGAGGCACGATGTCTGGCTGCCGCGGATGGAGAGCGACGCGCCGGTCGTTGGGTTCGGCCCGCAACACCAGAGCGCGTGCGGGATGGTCTTCAACGATCCATTGCCCGCGTCGCGTCCGGCAGCCGCCGGACTGCCCGCCACGCCGGGCCGCGGACGGTTTGGCCCCGAGCGTTGGCGCGGCGACGCCTTCGTGGCGGGGGAGTCCCGCGGCAAGATCTGGCGCGTGCATCTCGAGCGGACTGCCGGGGGTTATGTCGGTCGGGCCGTGTTGTTCGCGCGTCTTGACCTGATGCCGACCGACGTCGCGATCTCGCCTGCGGGAGATTTGTACGTCTGTTGCCACGGCGGCCAACCCGACTGGGGAACGGGCCCGCAAGGCGCGGGAAAGATTTTCCGCATTCGCCATTCCGACCGGACCGCGCCGTTGCCCATCGCGGCGTTCGCGTCGGGACCGACCGAAGTCCGCGTCGCATTCGACCATCCGTTGGATCGTTCGATCGCCAAGGCGACGGGCGCGGATGCGCCGTCGATCGAGTTCGGGGAATATGTCCGGGCCGCGGACCGCATGGAGATCCTGAAGCCGCCGTACGCCGTCGTCGGCCAACAGGGCGCAACGCCGCGCGGTCGCCTCGAGGTGCTCGGCTCGCGACTGTCCGACGACGGACTCACGCTGTTGATCGAGACCGCTCCCCATCCGTTCGACACATGGTACGCGGTGACGATCCCGGGCGTGAAGGCGGCGGGGGTCGAAGGCGCCGGATCGACGGTGGATGTGGATTACGATCTTTCCCGCTCGACGATGGCGGCGACCGAGCCCGCACGAAACTGGACGCTCGCGGGTTGGGAAGAGCGCCCGTCTTGGGCGCCCCGCGCGCGTCCTTCATCGGGGACCGCGAGCCGTCCAGGCACCGCGGCCGGCGATTGGGAGGACGGGCGAGGGTTGTTTTTCGGAGAGAAATTGCAGTGCGCGCGTTGCCATCGGATTCGCGGCGAAGGCGGGCAGATCGGGCCCGATCTCTCCAACCTCATCCATCGCGACGAGGCCAGCGTGCTGCGCGATGTCCGCGATCCCGGCGCGACGTTGCATCCGGACTACGTCACGCACGAGGCGGTGTTGAAGGACGGGCGAAGCTTGCTGGGATTCGTGCGTTCGGGCATCGGCGAGCAGTTGAAGATGGTCGATGCCGAGGGCAAGGAAGTGGTGGTGGCGCGTGCCGAGGTCACGAGTCTGCGTCCCACGGGGCTGAGTTTGATGCCCACGGGGTTGCTCGAGGGATTGAAGGAAGAGCAAGTCCTCAACCTGATGACGTTCCTGACGCGGGCGCCCGTGGCGAGGACGCGCGCGGAGTTCGAACGCTTCCGTCCCGCGACGCCACCGCCGGTGGACGGCAAGCCGATGTCGATCGTCCTGGTGGCCTCGAAGCAGGACCACGGCCCCGGGCAACACGATTATCCGGCGTGGCAGGCGAAGTGGCGGCGGTTGCTGGCCGGGATCCCGGGCACGCGGGTGGAGACGGCGTGGGAATGGCCCGACGCGGCGCAGTTTGCGGGTGCCGACGTGCTCGTGTTCTATTGCTGGAACCACGATTGGTCGGAGGCCCGCTTGGCTCAGGTGGACGCGTTCCAGCGGCGCGGCGGCGGGATGGCGTTGATCCACGCGGCCGTGATCGCCGACCAGCGGCCGGAAGACCTGGCATTGCGGATCGGCTTGGCGGCCCAGCCGGGCAGGGTGGGATACCGCCACATGCCGTTCGAATTGAATTTCGCGAAGGACAACCCACTCACGCGCGGATTGCCCGCGAGCCTGCCGTTTCTCGACGAACCCTACTGGCCCATGGTCGGCGACGTCGGGGGTGTCTCGGTCCTGGCGTCAGCGGAGGTCGATGGCAAACCGCGACCGCTCGTCTGGACGACGACGCGTGGATCGGGCCGCGTTTTCGCGAGCATTCCGGGACATTACGCGTGGACGCTCGACGATCCGTTGTGGCGGGTGTTGGCGTTGCGGGGCATCGCCTGGGCGGCGGGCCGCGACGACGGGATGTTGATGGGAGCGATGGATCGCGAGGCCGAGATTGCCAAATGACGCGCCATGACGAAAAGCCGGCGGGGTGGTCGTAGGACCGGCGTTCGGTCTCCGCGGAATGTATGCAAGAAGCAACTCGGCGCTTGCACCCGGAAACTCCACCGGTAGGCTGACGCCGTTCACACGAAATATATGCGCACGGGATTCAAGCAAGTTTCTCTGGTTGTGGCGGTCGCCGCGTTGGCGACGGGTTGTGCGAGTGCCGAGCGAAAGCTGGGCCGCGGCATCAACAACCTCAGCGAGCCGATCCGCATGGGCGAGATCCAGCGCTCCATGGAACAGTCCTATCTCTGGGATGGTCCGGATGCGACGTTCGCCGAGGGCCTCATCCACGGTGTCAGCCGCACGTTCGCCCGCACCGCGGTGGGAGCGTTCGAGGTCCTCACCTTCCCGATCCCGAGTGACCCGTACATCAAGCCGGTGAATCCAGTGTACCCCGACGCGTACAAGCCCGGCGTGCTCGACACCTCGGCGGTCAAGACGGACACCTCGCTGGGATTCGATTCCACCGACGTGATGCCGTTCTCGCCCGGCAGCCGCTTCAAGATCTTCGAGTAAACCAATCGTTTTCAGGAACGCGCCAACCCTCGTTGGCGCGTTTTTTCATTTCCACCGCCATGCCGCTCGTCCGCCGATCCCCCTGCAAGGTCAACCTCTTGCTCAACATCCTCGGCCGGCGGAGCGATGGGTTCCACGAACTCGAGACGTTGTTTTTTCCGGTGCCGCTCGAGGACGTCCTTGAGTTCCGCCGGGCGGACGCCGGGGTTGTTCTGACGTGCAGCCACCCGGAGCTGCCCGTCGACGGCGAAAATCTGGTGCATCGGGCGGCCACGCGATTCCTCGAGCGCGCGGGGATCCGAGACGGCGTGCGGATCCATCTCGAGAAGCATGTCCCATTGGCGGCCGGACTCGGCGGGGGCAGTGGGAACGCCGCGCAGACATTGCTCGGATTGAACGAGTTGTTCGGCGGGACGCTGGATGCCGCCGCGCTGGACGAACTCGCCTCCGGATTGGGTTCGGACGTGAACTTCTTCCTGCAACCGGCTCCCGCACTCGCGTGGGGACGCGGCGAACGCATCGAGCCGCTAACGCCGTTCCGATGCATGGCCGGATGCGCGATGCTTCTTTACCATCCGGGTTTCGGCATCTCGACGGCGTGGGCCTATCGCGAACTCGGACGGTATCCGGACGCGTTGAACGGGCCGGCGGGTCGCGCCAAGGAATTGGCGGCCCGGCTCGTGGCCGGGGATCGGGCGGGCGCCATGAGCGGGCTATACAATTCGTTGGAAGCCCCGGCATTGGCCAAGCATCCGGTGCTGGCGCTGTACCAGGAGAGCCTGCGCGGGCTGGGAGCGATCGGCGCGCTCATGTCGGGAAGCGGCTCGACAACCTTCGCGATTTTTCCCGATCGCGGTTCCGCGGATGCCGCGGTGCCAACATTCGAGGCAGAGTTCGGGACCGCGGGTTGGTTGCGCGTCGTGGACTTGTAAAAGGAACCTCAGCGACGCCCAACTCCCGCGCCATCCAGTGCGCCGCGTCCACGTCGCTTTCGAATCCGAGCGCGGACACGTCGGCGAGGACGTAATACGTGCCTTGCGGCTCTACGATCGGAATTCCTTTCGACAACGAATTGCAGACGATGATTGCCGACGTCCTTTGCGCGAACGCTGCCTCCAGTTCGGACGGATCGAACCCAAATCCGGGCGGGCGCAACGGGACAAAGATCGGGATGGCCCCCGCGAGGATCGCGTCGGCGGCGTAGTGCTCGTAGAAGGGCGAGAAAACCACGACGCGGTCGCCCGGATTGCAGGCCGTCATCATCGCCACCATCATGGCTTCCGTGGATCCACGGGTGACCACCAACTCTTTTTCCGGATCGACGGGGACGCCCGATAACCCTTCGACGCCGCCGCCGATTTCCCTATAATCCCGACGCATGTTGTCGAAGAAGGCGAAATACGCGATCCAGGCGCTGATTCACCTGGGGCGCAAAGGACCGGGCAAGCCCGTCCTGATTCGCGACATCGCCGAGCAGGAGCGGCTTCCCCAGAAATTCCTCGAGGCAATTCTTCTCGAACTCAAATCGGCCGGAATCCTTTCGGCTCGGCCCGGAAAAGGCGGCGGATATTGCCTTCGCCAACCCGCCGATACGATTTACCTCGGCCGCGTCATCCGGCTGATCGATGGCCCCCTCGCTCCGATCGCCTGCGTGAGCCAAACGGCCTACGTGCCGTGTGCCGACTGTCGCGACGAGCGGACCTGCTCCGTCCGTCTGGTGATGAAACAGGTCCGCGACGCGACGGCAAAGATCCTCGACGAGACGAGCCTGTCCCAATTGCTGGAGCAGGAGGAACGCATGTCGAATTCGACGACTGCGATCGATTTCACGATCTAGCCGCTTGGACGCGATTCGCGCCGAGGGTGGGTCGTCTCAGAATGCGACTTGGAAGCGCGTCAGGATCGCGTTTTCGGAACGCCTGTTGCCGGCCAGACCGTTGCCGCCGTCAAACTCCGTCAGCGTGTAGTCGATCGACGCGCGGAAGTTGCGATTGAGATACCAGTTGATGCCCAAGGTAATCGCGCGGGCGCGGCGGGCCGACTTGGCGGCATCGGCATAACCGTTGAACGCGTCGGTATCGACATCCAGCTGCGAGTACCGCGCGAGCACCTCGACGGCGCCCCAGGTACCGTCCGTCAGGTTGAAGTTGTGGTTGGGTTTGATCCCGCGATACGAGGCGGTTTCCCCGCTCAGTACGTAGCCAACGGCGACCTGCCAGGCGGTGTTGTCCAAGGTCGCGAACTTGAAGGGAACGGCGGAGGTTCCATTGCCGGCGCGATAGCGTTGGTCGGAAATCACATACTCGCCGAGAATGCCCAACCCACCCTTGTAGTAATATCCCTGGGGACTCACGCGCCAGTGGGTGCCGTCGGGCACCACGCCGGTGGTGTCGCCCGCGATGCCCGATTTATAGGAAAACCAGGTTTGCTGGGTGTCGGTCACGTAGGTTCCTTTCCCGCCATTGGGCAGGTTGGCCGCCGTCGTCGTGCCGCCGACACTCCCGCCGACCCCGAGGCCCAATCCGCTGATCCAGTCGTTCCCGCTCTTGGCGAAGGGTTGGGCGAAGATGCGTCCCCCGACCTCTTTCTTGCCGTCGCCGTCGATGTTGTTTCCGCTGGTGTTGTCGGAAGTCCCGTTGAAGACGCCCACGGCATACGAAAGCCGGCCGTCGAGGAATTCGCCGCCCAATTGGATGCCCAGGTCGCGATTCGGGATGAGTTGGGAGGGGAGGCCGCTCTCCACGAACGATCGGTCGCGGTCCTGTTGAAGCACCTCGAGGCCCACCGGCGCCTTGAATTTGCCGGCCTTGATTTGGAACGCAGGCGAGAGTCGGTAGCTCAGGTTCGCGTCCAGAATGGCGGGGGATTGCGCCGTCGCCGAACCACCGCCGAACTCGGTGACCAACTGGTAGTCGAAGTCGTGGAAGAAGGTTCCCTCGGAAATCAAACGCGCGCGACGCAGGAGGAAGGTGTCGGTGGACGAGTTGCCGCCGTTGCTGATCAGCCAGCGGGAATCGATCTGGGCGAGTCCGCGGACCTTGATGACGAAGTTGGTGTCGGCCGAACGGACCTGCAGTCCCTCGGTGCCGACGGAGACGACGGGTGCCGACTTGGGCCTTTCGGGCATCGCCGCGCCGGGAGGGGTCGTGGCGCTGCCCGGGGCGGAGACCTGCGCGGTTCGACCCGATCCGGGAGCAGGGACCGGGGAGTCCGCGGAGACTGCCGCCGGATGCTCGAGGGTGGCGACTTTGTTCTCCAGTTGCTCGATGCGCTTCAGCAGGCGGGCGACCGTCTCCTCGCTGACTTCCGCGAGGGAAGGCGAGGCGTTGAGCAGGGAAGCAGCCAGCGCTGCCACGGTGAGTTGATGGCGTTTCGTCATGGGATGTGATTCGCGAGTAGGCCTCGTTGCGGCCATTCACGGCACCGAAGGTTGTAACTGCAAAATCTATAAATACAATAGGGAATATAGATCTCCATGTTGAAACCGCGGGGAAATGCTGGCGTGCATCTTGCAACTGCCATCACAAAATTGGCTTGAACATTGCGTTTCCTAAGATTCCTGCGGTTGTTAATTTCCCCATTGACATGATAGGAATATACTGAACACTGGGCCCATGAGTTTTGGAACCAGGTTCGTGGGCGCCGGGAAAGCATTCCGCGGGATCGCCTTGATTTCGGGGGCGCTGCTTCTGTGGACCGGTGCGATGGCGAAGGAGGTTGCGCTGCTCAACGTCTCCTACGATCCGACCCGCGAATTGTACGAGGACATCAACGCCAGGTTCGCCGCGGAGTGGAAGTCGAAGTCGGGCGACACGCTGAAGATCAGCCAAAGCCATGGTGGCTCCGGCAAGCAGGCGCGTTCCGTGATCGATGGGCTGGAAGCCGATGTGGTCACGCTCGCGTTGGCATACGACATCGACGCGATTTCGCAACGGTCGCACCTGCTTCCCGCGGACTGGCAGAAGCGGTTGCCCAACAACTCGACGCCCTATTCCTCCACCATCGTTTTCCTGGTGCGAAAGGGGAATCCGAAGGGCATCAAGGATTGGGA
>JANYDN010000320.1 GCA_025363585.1 Verrucomicrobiota bacterium
GAAAAAGAGGGCGCCAAGGCCGTCAATCTGGAGGACCAATTCATCCATGCCGCATCGTTTGCCATCGTCGATCGTCGCGGTCGGCTTAGGGCAATGGTTCAGGCGGAAGACAAGGATGCCGAGGAAACGATCCTTCGCGACGTCGCCTCGCTTCTTCGGGAACGCAACCCATGACATCCGCCGACTTGCCGTTGATCAACGCCACGCTGAACGGCATTTCCGGCTGCCTGCTGGTGGCGGGCCTCGCGTTGATCAAGTCCGGACGCAAGGACGCGCATCGCAAATGCATGCTCGCGGCATTCGCCACGTCCTCCGTGTTTCTCGTCCTATACGTGTACCACAAATATTGGGTCGTCCGCGGGATCCACACGCCGTTTCGAGGGCCGCCCTCGTTGAAGGGGCTATACATCGCCATGCTCTTGAGCCACGTGGTGCTGGCGATCGCGGTGGTGCCGCTGGCGTTGGTCACCATCCATCGGGGCCTGCGCGAACGCTTTCCGGAGCATCGGAAGATTGCCCGATGGACCTGGCCGATCTGGATGTACGTCAGCGTGACCGGAGTGCTCGTGTATCTGGTGCTCTACGTCATCTGGCCGCAACCGGTCATTCGATAGGGAAGCGCGACAATCGCCCATAGGGCGGGCAGGATTATTTGGGATTCGCCGCCCACTCCAACGCCTCGAGCACGATCCCGCGCGTCAGGACTTCCGGCAATACCCGGGGTGCCTTGGCCGGGTCTTTCGAATAGACCAAGACCAAGGGAACGCCGGGGCGATGGTACTTCGCGAGCTCGGCGGCGATCGCCGGGTCCTCAAGGGTATAATCCGCGAGCAAGGTCGCGGCGCCGGTGGTCTTCAGCATCGCCATCACGGGCGCAACCTCGATGGACGTCCGTTTGTTGGCCTGACAGGTATTGCACCAATCCGCGGTGAAATCCACGAACACCGGATGACCCTCGGCTTGGGCGGCGGCGATTAGTGCCGGCGACCACGGCGACCAATCGATCTTGCTCCTGCCGCGTTTCGGCGATGTCGCGGCCGCCGCGGCGCTGCGGACGGCGGGCGTTCGCCACTCGAGTTCCGATTCCAACATCCAAAAATAAGCAGCCGCCAAAACGCCGGCGACAATGGCGGCGCCCACGGCTTTGTTTCGGTCCGCCCGCTGGACGAATTCACCGAAGAGCCAGGCCGCGAGCGATATCGTGACCAAAAACATTCCCAACCAGAGCAACCCATCGGAGCCATAGTGCCTCGCCGCCAAACTAAACAACCACGCGCCCGTCGCGAGGATCGGGAATCCCATGATCATCTTGAAGCGCACCATCCACGTGCCCGGCTTGGGGAGAAGCTTCAACCAACGCGGTTGCATGCACAGCGCCAGATAGGGCGCCGCGAGTCCGAGCCCCGCGGTAAGGAAAAACAGGAGGATCAGCCCGGGATGGGATCGCGCATCCAGCGCCACCGCGAAACCGATCGAAAGCGAGAGGAAGGGAGCGGTGCAGGGGGTCGCGAGCACCGTTGCCAGAACCCCATTGAAGAAGGCGCCGCCCAAACCCTCGCGCGAGGCAAGCTGGGAAGCTCCATCGATCGCGCTGCCACCCACGCTCACTTCGAACACCCCGAACAGATTGAGGGCGATCAACACCATCAGCGCCGTCATGACCACGAGAAAGATCGGGTTTTGGAACAGCAGCCCTTGGTGTGCGCTCTTCCCGGCCAACTTCACCGCGATCACCAATCCTCCCAGGACGCCAAAAGATGCCAGAACCCCCGTGGCATAGGCCAAACCAAGGTTTCGGATCTTCCCGGGACGCTCGGCGCTTTGGCGAACGAAG
This sequence comes from Verrucomicrobiota bacterium, assembly GCA_025363585.1. Taxonomy (GTDB): domain Bacteria; phylum Verrucomicrobiota; class Verrucomicrobiia; order Limisphaerales; family UBA9464; genus UBA6176. The sequence goes on from JANYDN010000320.1 coordinate 1,835, forward strand.
CCGAGGATCTTGAGCGCGATCACCGGCAACACGCACGGCATGATGTTGAGGATCAATCCGCCGATGAACGCGAACAGAAGCAGCTTCGCCAACGGGGGAGGCTCCACCGCAGGCGTCGGAACCGCGGATTCAGGCGTCTGTGTCGTCCCGTCGAACAGGCCGGCAACCCGATAGGATTCCAGCGGCTTTCCTCCTTCGACGCGCACCACGATCCCCGGAATGCGCGTCGGCCAGTTCGTGCCTTCGCTCGGTTCCAACGACTTCTCGATCGAGACTTGTCCGTCGGGCGCGGGTTGTCCTCCTTTCGTCGGCGAGAACGAGACGTTCGCAACGGGCTCCGGAAAGAAGTCCCAGATTCCCTCCGCCTTGCGAAAGGTGGTGACGAATCGCCGCTCTTTGGCGGTCGGGGCATCCAGCCAGCGAAAAGAAACCGGAAATGCCTGGGGGATCGGCAATCGTTTCCGGAATTCAGCGAACTCCGCCGACTCGGCCGCGGAAACCGCCTTTGGATCAATCACCAGGTCCGCGCTGACCTGCGCGTTGCCCGGGACGCATGCCTTTTGGCACTCCAGCCATCTGATCTTTGCCTTGATCGAAAGCGGGCCGGAAGGCGCGTTGCTGGCGATCTGAAGGGGCACTAGCAACGTCGCACGCCCGGTATAGCTCAAGACCGCGCCGGTCTCTTCCAAGACTTTGGTGGGCGTCGGCCATTCGATGTCGCCGGCCTTGATGTAGGAGGGCAAATCCCACTCGATGCGCGTGGGTTGACCGGTTTCACCCGAATCACTTGGGTTGGCCCAGTAGGTGTGCCAACCCTCGGGCATGTTGAGATCCACCGCGGCGTAGACGGTCGAGCCCGGGCCGATCTGGGCGGATTCCAAAAGGAGCCGGACCTTGGTCTGGAAATTTTGGGCGAAACCCAGATGAGGCGCGAGAAGCCCGAGCAACAGCGGCAGCCAAATTCGGACACGTGACATGCCAGGGAGCATATCGGTGCGGTGCGTTAGAAAAAGGAGAGGTGGAAAATTAAAAAGGGGCGCTGTTTAAGCGCCCCTTCTCAAATACCGCGGCGAGCCGCGGTGGTGTTCCGTTTACTTCCGACGGGAAGCAACCAGAAGCAAACCAGCACCGGCAACCATCAACGCGACCGTTCCGGGTTCGGGAACTGCGGTGATCGTCGCGATGAAATTCGCGGTCGGCACGGATCCGACGAACTGCTTCAAGGCCCAGTCATTGGCACCCGTACCAAACTTTTCCCAGAAATCGTTGCCGGACTTGCCGATCGACGGCGAACCGCCGGGGGCGACCAAACCGGCCTGATTTCCACCGGTCAATCCCGCGAATTCAACCGTGTAGGTCAAACGGCCGGGAATGACGTTGGCGAGGTCAAGACCGTAATCGATGCTCACGTCCTTGCCGCCGTTGATGACATCGATCACCCGGCTGTCCAAAAGCGTTCCAGGAGTGGCGATGCCGCCGATCAGTGGGCCGTCCTGCGCGTAAATGCGGAAGGTCAAGGCACCCGTCTGCGCGTAGTTCGAGAAGTAGTGGAACGAGAATCCAGTAATGACCCGGTCGGTGCCGGCCAAAACGACTTCGTCACCGTACTCCGACCCGGACGTGTAGCTAAAACTGCTCGTGTCGCCGGTCATCTGATACACGACGTCGGCGTGCGACGCGGTTGCAGCGGAGAGGGTCGCGGCAACTGCCAAAAGCTTCAGGAAATTATGGCCCATAAAACGATGTAAATCTGGGTTGGCGCTATCAACTATCAACACACCAGTCCAACTGTTCGTGAGTAAACAGAAAGGAGGGCCCCGCGGTCAAGGGTAAATTCTGCGAGACTGGTATTTGCGTTTCCACGGCACCCTCGCAAAGCGATCAAACCCGACCCCGCGCTTGCCGCCCGCGTTTCCTTCGCTAGCTTCGGCCTCCACAATTCCCCGTGAAAGCCCTTCTCGATACCGCCGAACGCCGCTCCGAACGCGTCTTCCTCGTCGGCGTCGAGCTCAAGTCCCGTTCCACGTGGGATGTCCGTGATTCCCTCGACGAACTCGCCGAATTGGCCGCCACCGCCGGGACCGTCGTCGTCGGCGAGGGAATCCAACGACTCGAAACCCCCAGCTCCGCCACGTTCATCGGCCCGGGAAAGGCAGAGGAGTTTGCCACGAGCTGCCGCGAATCCGGCGTCGATACCATCCTGTTCGACGACGAACTCTCCGGCGCTCAGGCCCGCAATCTCGAGAAAATCTTCGGTTGCAAGATTCTCGACCGCACCGCGTTGATCCTCGAGATCTTCGGCCAACGCGCCCGTACCCGCGAAGGCAAACTCCAGGTCGAGTTGGCCCGCCTCCAATATCTGTTGCCCCGCCTCACCCGCTACTGGACCCATCTTTCCCGCCAACGCGGCGGCCTCGGTGCCATCGGTGGCGAGGGCGAATCCCAGTTGGAGGCCGATCGCCGGAAAACCCAGGAACGCATCGAGAGAATCCTCGAGGAACTCGACCTCGTCCGACGCCAACGCTCGACCCAGCGCTCCGGCCGGCAGCGTCACCAATGGCCCCTCGCATCCATCGTCGGATACACCAACGCCGGCAAATCGACTCTCCTCAACGCGTTGACCGGGGCCGCGGTGGTCGCCGAGGACAAATTGTTCGCCACCTTGGACCCGACGACGCGGCGCCTCCGTCTGCCCACCAACCAAAACGTGCTGCTCAGCGACACGGTCGGTTTCATCCGGAAGTTGCCCCACGGATTGGTCGAGGCGTTCAAGGCGACCCTCGAGGAAGTCGCCGAGGCGGATATGCTTCTCCACGTCGTCGATGCCAGCCATCCCAACGCCGAGCAACAAATCGCGGCGGTGAATGCGGTGCTCGCCGAAATCGGCGTGCCGTCCAAAAGCACGCTGATGGTCTTCAACAAAATCGATCGGCTCTCCGATCCCGCGGCCGCGGGACGATTCCTCGAATTGTATCCGAACTCCGTCGCGATCTCGTCGCGGACGGGCGAGGGATTCGACGGGTTGCGTTCGATATTGGGCACGATGCTCAGGCCCGTGCGCGATCTCGTGGATCTCGAGGTTCCGTTTCCGGAGACCCGCATCCTGGCGCGGCTCCACACGCTGGGACAGGTTTTGGACGAGGACTTCTCGGGAGAAGTCGCGCGCGTCCGCGCCATGGTGCCGCCCCACATCCGCCACGAATTCGCGCGGTTCATCGTGGCCGACGTTCCCTGAACTTCCGCGGAATCCTCCCCGGATTCGGGCAAGGCTGCCCGCTTGACCAGTTCCGGATGAATGGCGAAGGCTCGGTGCCGTCACTTTCCCTACCATGAACGCATCGTCTTCGCCTTCCACCCGCCGGGATTTCATCCGCACGGGATCGGCCGCCGCCGCCGTCGTATTCACGTCGTGCCGTGCCCGGCCAACAAAGGCGACGCACCCCGTTGCATTTGCCGCACCCGCCATCCTCGTTCGCGAACGCGCCTTCGCCGCCAATACCGACACGATCAAGATCGGTCTCGTGGGCTGCGGCGGCCGTGGCACTGGTGCCGCGGGCAATGCCCTGGATGCGGATCCCAATCTCGTCATCACGGCCGTCGGCGATGCTTTCCCCGAGCCCGTTCCCGGCACCATCAAGGGCCTCACGGAGAAGTACGGCAATCGCGTCCAAGTTCCCTCCGAAAAGCAATTCGTCGGGCTCGACGCCTACCAGAAGGTGATCGACTCCGGCGTCGATGTCGTCCTCCTTGCCTCGCCCCCGGGATTCCGTCCGGTCCACCTCCGCTACGCCGTCGAGAAGAACAAGCACATCTTCTGCGAGAAACCGATGGCCACCGACGGTCCCGGCATCCGCCACGTCATGGAGTCGGTCCGGATGTCCAAGGAGAAAAAGCTGAACGTCGTGGCCGGCTACTGCTGGCGCTACGACCTTCCGCGCCAGGCGTTCTACAAGGAGATCCACGACGGCGCGCTCGGCGAGGTGGCGGCCGTGTACGGCACCTACCTCACCGGTCCGGTGAAGCCGATGGCGCCCGCCCACACGCGTCCGGAGGGCATGACCGACCTCGAGTGGCAGCTCCGCAACTGGATGAATTTCACGTGGCTCAGCGGCGACGGCATCGTCGAGCAGTGCATCCACACCGTCGACAAGGTGCTCTGGACCTTCAAGGACGTCGCGCCCGTGAAGTGCACGGCCAACGGCGGCCGCGTCCATCCGAACGGCGAGGGAAACATCTTCGACCACGTCACGGTCGTGTACGAATGGGCCAACGGTGCCCGCGGCATCGTTGCCCAACGACAGATCGCCGGTTGCCACAACGAGAACAGCGACTACGTCCTCGGCACCGCCGGCAAGGGCTGGAGCGGCTGGGGCAACCCGATGATCAAGTCGGGCGACCAGATGAAGTGGCGTTACAAGGGCGACAAGGCGCGCGACATGTACGTCATCGAGCACGAGGTCCTGTACAAGTCGATCCGCGACGGCGAATTCCACAACGACGGCGACCGCATGGCCCAAAGCACGCTGGCCGGCCTCATGGGACGCATGGCGGGCTACACCGGTCAGGAAGTCACCATGGATCAGGCGCTCAACTCGCAGCAAAAGCTCGTTCCCGACCAACTCGCGTGGGACATGAAACTTCCCATCGAACCCCTCGCCCAGGCCGGCAAGACCAAGTTCATCTAAGACCGCCGCGCCCTTCGAATCCGTTCCGTTATCGGGGCGCCGGCAATCCCGGCGCCCCCTCTTTTTTCACAGACCTTTCCCGCCATGAATCGCCGATCATTCCTCGTCGCCTCCGCCGCGGTTTCCGCCGCCGCCGTTCTTCCCGTCGCTTTCGCCCAAGACAACGCGAAGCCCAAACGCCGCATCCGCAAGGGCATCATGTGGGCCACCGTCGGCGTTCCCGGCACCACCCTCGAAAAAATGAAAGCCGTCGCCGCCGCCGGCTACGAGGGCGTCGAACCCATGGGCGGCATGGACCAGGACGAAGTCATGAAGGCCCTCGAGGCCACCGGTCTCAAGGCGGGCAGCGTGTGCTGCCACACGCACTGGGCGAAGCCGCTCTCGGATCCCAACCCGGCAGTGCGCGCGACCGGACTCGAGGGCTTGCGCCAGTCGTTGAAGGACGCGAAACGCTACGGCGCCCCCGCGGTCCTCCTGGTCCCGGCCGTCGTCGATGCGAGCGTCACCTACGACGTCGCCTACACGCGTTCGCAGGACGAGCTCCGCAAGGTAATCCCGCTCGCCGAGGAACTGGGCGTGCGCATTGCCATCGAGAACGTCTGGAACAATTTCCTCCTCAGCCCGCTCGAGGCCGCGCGCTACGTCGACGAACTCCAGTCGCCCCAGATCGGCTGGCATTTCGATTGCGGCAACATCATCCACTACGGATGGCCCGAGCAGTGGATCCGCATCCTCGGCAAACGCATCGCGACGCTCCACATCAAGGAATACAGCCGCAAGAAATCGGACAAGCAGGGCAAGTGGGCCGGGTTCGACGCCGAGTTCCTCACCGGCGACAACAACTGGCCGGCGATCATGAAAGCCCTCGACGACATCGGCTACCACGGCTGGGGAATCGCCGAGCAGGGCGGCGCCGGGACGCCCGAGGGTTTGAGCAAACTCAGCGGCGAAATGGACCGCATCTTCGCGTCGTGAGGGGGCGGATCGTCGTCTCGATCGGCTTGGCCATCGCGCTGGTCTTCTCGGTCGTTCCACGCGCCAGCGCCGCGACCCGGGTCGCCCTCGAGTTGGTCGCCGAAGGGTTGGCCTCGCCGGTCGCGCTCGTGCCGTTGCCCGACGGACGCAAACTCCTCGTCGACCAGATCGGCGCCGTCCGCTTGCTCGGTGCCGACGGACGCTTCGCCGTGGGCGAACCCGAGGTGTTGAACCTCACGAACCGGATCGCCGCTTTGAACCACGGCGCCTTCGACGAGCGTGGTCTGCTTTGCCTCGCGTTGCATCCCGCTTTCCCCCGCAACCACCGCGTGTTCGTCACCTACAACGCGCCCCTCCGCGCGTCCGCGCCCACGGGATACAACTGCACGCTGCGGTTGTCGGAATTCTCCATGAGCCCGGGAAATCCCGTGCGGATCGATCCCGATTCCGAACGGGTGCTCCTCGAGATCGACAAACCGTACCGCAACCACAATGGCGCGCGCCTCGCGTTCGGTCCCGACGGTCTCCTGTTCATGTCGGTCGGCGATGGGGGGAACGCCAACGACCAAGGAATGCGTCCCGACACCGGGAATGCGCAGGACACCTTCAATCTCCTCGGGAAAATCCTCCGCATCGACGTCGATGGCGCCCGGCCTTTCGACATTCCCCGGGACAATCCCTTCGCCGGCGGCCGGGGCGGGCGTCCGGAAATCTTCGCGTACGGCCTTCGCAACGCGTGGGGCATTGCCTTCGACCGCGGCGGCAACCACGCGCTGTTCGCCGTCGATGTCGGGCAAAATCTCTTCGAGGAAGTCGATGTGATCCGGAAGGGCGGCAACTACGGATGGCCGTTGCGCGAGGGATTCCATGGATTCGACCAAAAGGCCCCGAACTCGTCGCCCGATCCCGGCGCTCGGATCGGCACGCGCGGCGAGGCGTTCGTCGATCCGATCGCCGAGTATCGCCATCCGGGGCCGCGGAAGGATCCGGAGGCGATCGGCGTGAGCGTGATCGGTGGATACGTCTATCGCGGGACGGCGCTTCCGTCGTTGTCCGGGCACTACGTGTTCGCCGATTGGTCGCGCGGATGGGCGTTGCCACAGGGAAATTTGCTGGTGGCTTGGCGACCGCCGGGCGACGCGGCGAAAGGGCGATGGAAGGTCGAGGTGCTCGAGGTCGCGGCGCCGGCGAAGTGGACGGCCTACGTGACGGCACTGGGCGAGGATTCGGACGGCGAATTGTTCGTGATGACGAGCGGGACGAGCGGATTGACGCGCGGGTCGGGCCGCGTCTGGAAGCTGCGCCCCGCGGAGTGAACGGCGATTCGAGCGGGGCCGACTTGCAGCAAACTCCCGCAAGCCCGGGATTGCGGCTGGGCCCGGGTCCGGGCTTCATGTGCGCCCCGTGAGCACGGAAAAAAACAGCAAGCCCCGCCGGCACTTCGCGTCGGACAACTATGCCGGCATCGCCCCCGAGGCGTGGGCGGCATTGCAGGAAGCCAACGCCGACCACGAGCCCGCCTACGGCAACGACCGTTGGACGCAGCGCGCCGCCGACGCGATCCGCGAGGTGTTCGAGACGCCGTGCGAGGTCTTTTTCGTTTTCAATGGCACGGCCGCGAACTCATTGGCGCTCGCCCATTCGACGCAGAGCTACCACTCGGTGCTTTGCCACGAGGTCGCGCACGTCGAGCGCGACGAGTGCGGTGCGCCGGAGTTTTTTGGCAACGGCTCGAAGCTGCTTTTGCTGCCGGGCGACCAAGGCCGGTTGACACCCGCCGGCATCGAGGATGCCGTCCTGCGCCGGACCGACATCCACTATCCGAAACCGCGCGTGGTCACCGTCACGCAGGCGACCGAGGTGGGAACGTTGTATTCGCCGGCGGAATTGAGGGCGATCGGCGCGATGGCGAAGCGGCATGGCCTCCGGTTCCACATGGATGGCGCGCGGTTTGCGAACGCCATCGCCGCGCTCGGATGCGCGCCGCGCGAAATCACGTGGCAGGCCGGCGTGGACGTCCTGTGTTTCGGCGGCACCAAGAACGGCATCCACGTGGGCGAGGCCGTCGTGTTCTTCAACCAGGAGCTGGCGCGCGAGTTCGACCTTCGAACGAAGCAGGGCGGGCAACTCTGCTCGAAGATGCGCTTCGTGTCCGCGCCGTGGCTCGGGATGCTTCGCGACAACGTCTGGCTCCGGCACGCCGGAAACGCCAACCGCATGGCAAGCCTGATGCACGGGCTCGTGAAGGATCTTCCGGGCGTGAAGGTGTTGTTCCCGGTCCAGGCCAACGCGGTGTTCGTCGATCTTCCGAAGCCCGTCATCGAGGCGCTGTGGGCGCGCGGCTGGCTCTTCTACAATTTCATCGGCGAGGGCGGCTGCCGCCTCATGTGCTCGTGGGACACCACCGAGGAAGACGTGCGCTCGTTCGCGGCGGATCTTGCCGCTGCGTGCGCCACCCACGCGAAGTAGCGTACGCGGCGTCGGGCGGCGTCGGGCGGCCGTCCCGGCTGCACAGTCCGAGCCGTCCCCGGCTCGGTTTGGAACTTCCGATGGATGGTTGCCGAGAAGTTGGGGCGGGCGGGGACGCCCTGCTTTGCGCAGCCGGGGACGGCCGCTCTACGCCCGCCCGCCTCACGGCTCCCGGATTTCCACCTCGCGGTCGATGCCGCCCACCGTCGGAATCTGAATCTTGCCGTCCGGCCAGCGGATCTGGATGCCGTCGATCGCGGTCGCCTTGCCCAGTCCGAACGTCACCGGCAATTCGCTCTGCGAAAGGTAGCTCTTGGTCGGCATCACCTGGCGGGAGAGCGTCTTGCCGTTCACCCGCACCTGGACCCACGCGCCGATCGCGTCGGGATTCGAATGGGTGCCGACCAATCGCAACCGAAGCCAATGATGGCCGAGCTTTTGGTCGTTGCGCAGGATCACGGGCGGTCCGGAAACCTGCATGATCACGACGTCGGGATCGCCGTCGCGGTCGAAGTCCGCGTAGGCGCTCCCACGACCGGCAAGGGGCTTGAACAGGTCCGAACCCGCGCGATCGGCACCGACCGGCACGAACGATTTGGCGCCGCCGGCGTTCCAGAACAACTGCGCCGGCTGGCGATAGTTCGAGTCCTGCACGCGGTACATCGATTCGTCGATGTGGCCGTTGGCCGTCAGCACGTCGAGGCGTCCGTCGAGATCGTAGTCGAAGAAGAAAAGTCCGAACTTCAGGAACTGCTGGCTCGCGGGCCCGATTCCTTCCTGGCTCGCCTCGTCGGCGAAGACCAGTTGGTCGTGCATCGGTTGCGACACGTACAAGGCGTTCATCTCGTTCGCGAAGTTCCCGATCGCGATTCCAAGCGCGCCGTCGTTCCGGAACCGCGCCGCATCGATCCCCATCGCGCCGCGCGCCTGTCCGTACGCGTCGAACGCAAGCCCCGCCTGCACGCCGATCTCCGCGAAGGTCCCGTCGTGGCGGTTGGTGAACACCAGGTTTTGCACCGTGTCGTTCGCCACCACGAGGTCCATCCAGCCGTCGTCGTTGAGGTCGATCGGCGCCACCGCGAGCGTTTTCGCCAGCGGCAGCCCCGAGACCGGGTGCTTCACCCTGAGGCCGGACGTCGCCGAGACGTCGGTGAAACGCGGGCGCCCGCCTTTCTCCGTGTCGTTTCGGTACAACCTCGGGAACGCGCCCGCGAAGTTCCAGGGCCGGCCGTACGCGCGGCCGGTTCCCGCGAAGTTCGGCGTCACCTGTCGGTCGAGTTCCCGCGACCATTGCACGTACTCGCCCACGTACAGGTCGAGATCGCCGTCGTTGTCGATGTCGATCCACGCCGCCGCCGTGCTCCACCCCGTCGCCGGACCCCCGACGCCCGACTCGACCGTGACGTCCTCGAATTTCCCGCCGCCGAGATTGCGGAACAAATGGTCGCCGCCGACCGCGGTGATGAAGACGTCCACGCGCCCGTCGCCGTCGAAATCCCCGCAGGCGACGCCCATGCCCTGGATCGGGATGTCGAGTCCCGAGCCCGCGGTGACGTCGACGAAGCGGATCGGCCCGCCGGGAACGGTGTCGTTGCGATAGAGTGCGGCCGTGGTCGCGACGGCGTTGGTGCCCTTGGCATCCGGCCATGCGGTGCCATTGACGAACAGCAGGTCGGCGTCGCCGTCGCCGTCGAAATCGAAACACGCGACGCCGCCGCCCATGGTTTCGGGCAGCCATTTGTCGCCCGTGGCGCCGTTGGAATGTTGGAAGTGGATCCCGGACTCGGCCGTCACGTCGGTGAAACCGGCGACGGGAACCCGATTGGCCGGGGACTTCGGGTCCGAGGCGGCCATGGGTCGCACCGGACCGGAATCGCGCGCGAGCCACCACACGGCGCCGCCCGCGAGTCCGCCCAGCAGGAGCAGGACGAGCAGCGAGCGCTTGAGCGCCTGCGCGACGGCGTTTTCGTCCCGTCCCGGTTCGTGGTGCCGTGGGACGGGGGCCTTGCCGGAAGGGACTTCGTTCACGGGCGCGTCGTCGGGGAACGGTCCTTCATCGACGCGAAGTTTCCTTCCTCGCAGCAACGCACGAACGTCTCGGTGACGGTCTTCAGTTCCTCCCAGCGCGCCCGGATCTGCTTCGCCTCCGCCGTCGACACCGCGTGGTCCGCCGCCGCCGTCGCGACCACCGCGAGCAGGTCCGCGAATTCCTGGACGATCTCGTTCGTCGCCGGCATCAACCGGTCGGGATGCCCGGGGACGGTCTTCGGGTTGCGGATGAAAAAGCCGCCCGCGCGCTCGCACATCCAGTGGATCAACCGCAGGTCCCCCGTGCTCTTGTAGAGTTGGTCGATGCGGTCGAGCGGGTTGAACGACTGGGTGACCGACTCGGGGTCGGGCGACTCGGCCCACTTGTAGATGAGCGAGAGCGAGAGGTTCAGGTCCGCCGCAATCTGTTTGGCCGAGGTCGATTTCAGGACGTCCCGCAGCACTTCGTGCGATTGCATGGGTTGGGGTCTATCACGGTCCGGGCGCGACGAAAAGGGGGGATCGGGCGTCACAACGGAGCCGCGTCCACGTGGCGGCGGTCGTGAGACCGCGGATACTCGCTGTTCCCGATCACCCGCGGGACCGCGGCCATCACACCCTTCCCCAGAACTTCGCGCGGGCGAGACGCCCGCTCTACATCCGAGCGGTCCGCGGGCTTCAAACTTGAATCTTGAAACTTGAAACCCCGTCCGCGCGGTTTGACCGCGACGCCGCCGTCGCTAGGGTGCCGCCCATGTCGTCCGCCGTGCTCGACCTTCGCCGGGTCACCAAGCTCTACGGCGAGTTTCGTGCCGTCGACGATCTCTCGCTCTCCGTTCCCGCCGGCTGCGTCTACGGCTTCCTCGGTCCGAACGGTGCCGGAAAGACCACGACCCTCCGGATGATCCTCGACATCCTGAAGCCCACGTCGGGATCGATCGCCGTCCTCGGCGCGCCCTCCGCGACGGAGGTGCGCTCGCGGATCGGCTATCTTCCCGAGGAGAAGGGGCTCTACAAAAAAATGCGCGCGTGGTCGGTGATCGCGTATTTCGGAACGCTGAAGGGAATGTCCCGCGCCGCGGCCAAAAAACGCGCGTTCGAATTGCTCGAGCGTTACGGCCTGAAGGATTTCGCCACCGCCCGCACCGAGGCCCTGTCGAAAGGGATGGGACAAAAAGTCCAGGTCCTCGCCAGCATCGCGCACGATCCCGAGCTCGTGATCCTCGACGAACCATTCTCCGGACTCGACCCCGTCAACCAAGGCGTCTTGGAAGACATCGTCACCGACCTTCGCGGCCGTGGCCGCACCGTGTTGTTCAGCACGCACGTCATGCAGCATGCCGAACGCCTGTGCGACCGGATCGTGGTGATCGCCAAGGGACGCCTGTTGTTCGACGGGACCGTCGACGCCGCGCGCCGGTTGGCGCCGCGCCGGGTGCGGATCGAGACCGCCGACGATCCCGGTCCGTTGCGACGGATGCCGGCGGTGGCGGCGTTGCACGATGCGGGCGGCGGCAAGTGGGAGGTGGAACTCCGCGAGGGAACCGACCCGCAGTCGCTGCTGCAGGCGTGTTTCGAGATGCCGGTGCGGTTGCGATCGTTCGACGCCGCGGAGCCCTCGTTGCACGACGTCTTCGTGAAACTCGTCGGGACGGACGCGCGGGAGGCGACGTTCCGATGAGATGCGCGTTCCTCGTGGCGTGGCGGGAGTTCGTGGAGAACGTGAAGACGAAGGGCTTCTGGCTCGGCATCTTTCTTTTCCCCGCGATCCTCGTGTTCGCGGGCTCGGTTCCCTTGATCCTTTCGAAAAAGGCCGTGCCCACGCGGCATTTCGTGCTCGTCGATTTTGACGGCAAGTACGCGCCGGCCATCCGGGCGGAGCTGGCGAGGCAACGCGACGCGGAACTCGGCGACGCGTTGAAAACCCACGCGCGCCGTGCGCCGTACACCGAACCGTTCGCCTCTTTTGTCCGTCCCGCATCGACCAACGGCACCGTCTGGCATGGCGGCGAACTGGACCTCGTCCGTTGGAAAGCCGACGCCGGCACCAATTGGCTCGCGGTGCCGGGCTTCGTCCCGCCGCGGCCCGGATTGCTCGAGCGCCCGTTGCCACCCGGCCTGGAAAACGCCTCGGCGCCGGCGGAGCTCGAGGCGCGTTTGCGTCCGTGGTTGCGCGGCGAAACACTCTTGCCGGCGGGCGATGGAATCCCCGCTACGAAGCTGTTCGCGGCGGTCGTCATTCCGACCGGATACGGTCCGGGCGCGACCAACGCGATCGATTTCTGGTGCGAGAACCAGGCCGACACCGGCCTGCGCGATCTCGTGCAACGCCGTCTCGGCGAGGAATTCCGGCATTCGGAATACCGTCGCCTCGGTCTCGATCCGGCGGTCGTCGCCCGCATCGACGCCCTGCGCGCACCCATCGTCTCGCTGGATCCCCGCAAGGCCGCGGGCGAGGAACGCGTCGGTCTTTCCGATCTCCTCCGCCAATGGGCCCCCAGTTTTTTCGTCTACCTTCTCTGGGTCGCGATCTTCGCGGTCTCGCAGATGCTCCTCAACTCGGTCATCGAGGAGAAATCCAACCGCATCATCGAGGTGCTGCTGTCGAGCGTGACGCCGGGCGAGTTGATGATGGGCAAGCTGGCCGGCGTCGCGGCGGTCGGCGCGGTGATGTTGGCGGCGTGGATCGGTTCGCTGGTCGCGGTCGCGTTGTTCCAGGTCTCGCATTTCGCGGGCGGCGCCGCGCCGGATTCCCCCGTCGCGACCTTGCCCGCCGACGTGATCGCGCTGGTGCGGACGACGTGGTTGCTGCCCGCGTTCGCGTTTTATTTCATCGCCGGATTCCTGCTCTACGCCGGCGTGTTCCTGACGATCGGCTCGCTGTGCAACACGCTGAAGGAAGCGCAGAACTTCATGGGACCCATCATGCTGGTGCTGATGGTGCCGCTGTTCCTGATGCCCTTCATCCCCCGCGATCCCAACGGACCCATCGCGACGTTCCTGTCCTGGATCCCGTGGTACACGCCGTTCGTGATGATGAACCGCATCACGGCGCATCCGCCGGCGCGGGACGTGGTGGGCACCGCGGTGTTGCTGGCGGGATTCACCGCGCTGGTGCTCTGGGGATGCGGCCGGATCTTCCGGATGGCGATCCTTCGCACGGGCCAGCCGCCGCGGTTGGTGGAGATGTTCCGCTGGATCCGCGGGCGGTGAGCGGACCCAATGGGTGGGTTGCGGCGGCCCTGCCGCCACTGCCGGCCAGACGCGAGGCTCAGCGCGCCCGCGGATGGAACTTCTCGTGGATCTCGCGCAGGCGTTTGCCCGCGACGTGCGTGTAGACCTCGGTCGTCGCGATGCTCGCGTGGCCGAGAAGCTCCTGGATCACGCGCAGGTCGGCGCCGTGTTCCATGAGATGCGTCGCGAAGCTGTGGCGGAGCATGTGCGGCGTGACGTTGCGACCGATGCCCGCGCGGGCGGCGCACTGCTTGATCCGCAGCCACAGCGTCACGTGCGCGAAGGGCGTGCCCCTTCGGGTCAGGAACACGCATCCGGGGGACTTCGGGGTCACCAAAGCCGGACGCCCCGAGTGAAGGTAGCGCTGCAACGCCGCGATCGCGGTGCGTCCGACCGGCACCACTCGTTCCTTGTTGCCCTTGCCGATGACCGTGATGAATCCGGAGTCGAGGCGCAGGCCCTCGAGCCGAAGCGTCCGCAATTCGGCAAGCCGCAGGCCGCTGGCGTACGCGGTCTCGAGGATCGCGTGATCGCAGAGGGAGGACGGATCGGCTTCCGTGGGAGGACGCAGGAGCGCCTCGATTTCCGCGGTGGCGAGGGATTTCGGAAGGCGCTTCCAACGCCGCGGCAGCGACAGGTTTTCGGCGGGATTGGCCGCGACGAATCCTTCCGCCAGACAGAACCGAAAGAACGCGCGCAGGGCCGCGACCTGGAGGTACAAGCTCGAGGATCCCAACTTCGTGCCGCGTTTCCCGTCCTTGGCCTGCCCCTCGAGTTTCCGCGCCCGCTCATGCTCGAGGAATTCCATCAGGTGTTCGAAGCGGATCCCTTCGGCCGACCCGATGTCCTTCGACTCGGCCCAAGCTGCAAATCGTCCGAGCAAGGCCGCGTACGTGCGCTCCGTGTTGGCGGATTGCCCGCGCTCGTGGCGGACATGGACCAGGAATTCCTCGACGAGCGGCGCGATCACGCGGTGTGAATGCCGTCCCGCCGCGAAAGTATCGAGACTTCAGTGGTCGGGAGGGCCGCGTTCCGGATTTTTACAAAAGGAAACGAAGGAAACGAAGGAAACGAAGCCGAGCTAAGCCGTATCCATGCAGTAGCGGCCGAGGAATTATCTCACGCCAAGACCCGCTCCCGTCTGATGGGGTGCCTTGCCGCAATGAGCCGCCGAGGAAGCATTGTCCGCAGATGACGCAGATTTCGCAGATGCAATTGGGGTGAGGCATGTCTCAAACCGTCGGGGTGTTTTTGGGCCGGTGCCGACCTGCATCTGCGAAATCCGCGTCATCTGCGGATATGGCTAGAACAACGGCCTGTGGTTCGTTGGAAGCCGGGCCAAGGCCATCCAAGGGGGCAAAGACCGCCGGCGTGTCGTTTCACCGAACGGTGGGATCCGATGCCTGGTTCCCGATACACGTTCCCGCCTTCTTGGCCGGCCTTGGTCCCCCTTGGCGTGAGAGAATTCCCATGCCGCGACCGCATGGTTCCGGCTAACAGCCGAGCCTGAGGAAGTTCGAGAGGATCGTGCGGCCGTGCTCGGTGAGGATGCTCTCGGGATGGAACTGCACGCCCCAGATCGGCAATTGGCGGTGCCGCAGTCCCATCACCTCGTCCTCGGCGGTCCACGCGGTGACCTCGAGCGCGTCGGGAATGGTGTCGCGCTTGGCGACCAACGAATGATAACGGGTCGCCAGGAACGGATTGGCCATTCCTTCGAACAGGTCCTTCCCGTCGTGATGAATCGGAGAGGTCTTGCCATGCATCATCCGGTAATTGACGACGACTTGGGCGCCGAAGGTGTGGGCGATGCACTGGTGCCCCAGGCAAACGCCGAGGATCGGAATGCGTCGTTCGGCGAAGGCGCGGATGAGGTCGTTGGACAGGCCGGCCTCGCGCGGGGAACAGGGTCCGGGCGAGATCAGGACGCGCTCCGGGCGCAGCGCGAGCGCGTCCTCGACGCGGATCTGGTCGTTGCGATGCACCTGCATTTCCACGCCCATTTCCCCGAGGTACTGGACGAGGTTGAAGGTGAACGAATCGTAGTTGTCGATGACCAGCAGCATGCGCGTGGAAAGGCTAGGGTGGGGAGGCGCGGAATGGAAGTCCACGGGCCGCGCGTCCGGCGATCCGGATCCACGTGGCGGGCGGAAGGGTGAGCAAAACGACGCCCGCGAGCACGAGCGCCCCGGCGAGGCGCGCGCGCGACCCAAGGGTTTCGCCCAGCAGCACCGCGCCGAGCAGCACCGCGATGACCGGGTTCACGTAGGCGTACGTGGACACCCGCGACGGCGTGCAATGGCGCAGCAGGTAAACGTACGCCGTGTAGCCGACCAGCGAGCCGAAGACCACGAGGTACGCCAGCGCGAACCATGGCCCCGCGGGAACCGCGTCGGGGCGAAACCCGCGCGTCTCGCCGCGGACCAATCCCAGGACGATCATCGCGATGCCGCCGCACGCCATCTGGGCCGCCGCGCCCATCAGCGGGGACTTCGGACGGTCCGAGTGACGGGTGAAGATCGAGCCCGCGGCCCAGCAGATCGTCGCACCCATCAGGGCCACCGATTGGGGCAGGGGCAATTCGGAGGCGCCGGTGCCGTGCTCGGACACCAGGGTCACGACGCCGGCAAACCCAAGGGCGATGCCGATCCATGTGAACGGGTGCGGCCGCGTTCCGCCCGGACGGAGCCATTCGAAAATCGTGAACCACACCGGGGTGCTGGCGACGAAGAGCGCGGCTTGGCTTGAGGCGACGGTTTGTTCCGCCCAGATCACGAGGCCGTTGCCACCCAGCATCAGGAGACAGCCGACGATGGCCGCGTTCCTCCACTGGCGTGCCGTCGGGAGGGTCTCGCCGCGGTGGAGGAGGATCGGAAGAAGGACGAGGCCCGAGACGAGGAAGCGGACCCCGCCCATCAAAAACGGCGGGAGTCCGCCGACGGCGATGCGGATGGCGAGGTAGGTGGATCCCCAGACGAGGTACACGGCGGCGAAGGCGAGGACGATGCTCGCCCGCGACGCGGGAGTTTCGGGTTTCGGTGGGCTCATGGCTCGGTGTTTTTCTCGGGGGCCGGACACCGTGGCGGGAAAAGCAAAACCCGCCGGCGGATGCCCGGCGGGTTTGGTGCAGTCTTCGGGAACTACTGGGAAGAGTGCGAAACCGGCCGTGCGGCACGGGCCCAAGCGCGGAAGGCGCCGGGACGTGCATGGCGAAGCCACGACATCCGGGCGATCCGGTTGGCGCGTTTCGACAGCGGGCGGTTGACGATCATGTCGCGGCGACCCTCCGTCCGACGAAGGGGCGGCGTCAACGGGGGATTTGCGATGGGGAAAAAAAGGGGGCCGGGTCTTGCGACCCGGCCCTTGCGATACAACTCAGGGGAAATCGGTGGCTCAGGAGCAACCGAGGCTCTCGCCGCAGTTGAGGCACTTGTAGCAGGCGCCGTTGCGGACCGTGATGTGCCCGCAGTTCGGGCAACTCGGCGCGTCGCTCTGTCCCTTGATCATGGTGGTGAGGATGTCGATCCGGGCCTGCGTGGTGCGGGGGGATCCTTTCGATTCGACCCGCACGAGCACCTCGGTGTTGCCGCAGTCCGCGAGCGGCAGCTCAGGGACCGGACGGTTCACTTTTTTTTTCAGCTCGTCGTTCAGTCCGGGGATGGGGAGTTCGGCTTGGCCCGTGGCGGCGGGTCCCGATGCCTGTCGGTAACCGTCGATGAACTGGTTGGCCATCCAGCGGAACACGTAGTCGATGATCGACGCCGCGCTGCGGATGTCGGGATTGCGGGTGAACCCACTGGGCTCGAAGCGTTGGTGGGCGAACTTCTTGACCAACTGCTCGAGCGGAACGCCGTACTGGAGCGACATCGAAGTCAGCGCGCCGATGGTGTCCATGAGGCCGCCGATCGTGCTGCCTTCCTTCGCCATGGTGACGAACAACTCGCCCGGGCGCCCGTCCTCGAAAAGGCCGACCGTCATGTAGCCCTCGTGTCCGGCGATCTCGAACTTGTGGTTGAAGGCCATGCGCGTGTCGGGCAGGCGACGGCGCAACGGTTGGCCGAGTTGCTCGCGAAGCGAGGCCACCTCGGCGTCGAGTTCGGCGACCCGGGACTCGAGCGCCGCCGCGTCCGATTGGGACCGCGGGCCCGCCTTGTCGCCACCCTCGTTCGTCTTCTTGGTGTTGAGCGGTTGCGAACGCTTGGAGCCGTCGCGATAGATCGCCACGCACTTCAGGCCCATGCGCCACGCCTGGATATAGGCGTCGCGGATGTCCTTCGTGGTCGCCTCGTTCGGGAAGTTGACCGTCTTGGAAATGGCACCGGAGATGAACGGCTGCGCGGCCGCCATCATTCCGAGGTGGGCCATGTAGTGGATGCTGCGTTCGCCGCGGTGCGGCTTGAACGCGCAGTCGAACACGTCGAGGTGCTCGCGCTTCAGCCCGCTGTGAACGACGTCGCCGGCCTTGGCCTTGCCTTCCTTCACCGCGGCGTCGCCCTCCACGAGCGTCACGTCCTCGATGGTGTCGTGCTTCTCGATGTGGGCGATGATGCGCTCGACCTGGCTGTCCGGATAGCCGAGGCGACGGAGGCCCTCGGGGACGGTGCGGTTGACGATCTTCAGCATGCCGCCACCGGCGAGCAGCTTGTATTTGACCAACGCGATGTCGGGTTCGATGCCGGTGGTATCGCAATCCATGAGGAACGCGATCGTGCCGGTCGGCGCGAGCACGGTGACCTGCGCGTTGCGGTAGCCGACTTCCTTGCCGCGGGACAACGCGCGGTCCCAGCAGCGACGGGCCTCGTCCTTGAGGTACGCGAAATCCTGGCTGGGCTGGATGTCCTCGACCGCGGCGCGGTGGAGTTGGATGACGCCGAGGGTGGACTCGACGTTGTCCTTGCGGAGCGGGTTCGGCGTGCCGCTGCAACGGGCATCGGCGTACCCGGGGAACGCGCCCATGATGGCCGCGATCTCGGCGCTCTGCTCGTACGCGTGGCCGGTCATGATCGCCGTGAGCGCGCCGGCCAGGGCTCGGCCCTCGTGCGAGTCATACGACAGGCCGTAGCTCATGATGAGCGACCCGAGGTTGGCGTAGCCAAGGCCCAGCGTGCGGAAGATGTGTGAATTCTCGGCGATCTCCTTCGTGGGATAGCTCGCGGTGTCGACGACGATTTCCTGTGCGGTGATGAAGATCCGGATGGCGGCCTTGTACCGCTCGACGTCGAACGCGCCGTCGGCGCGCTTGAACTTCATGAGGTTCAGCGACGACAGGTTGCACGCCGTGTCGTTGAGGAACACGTACTCGGAGCACGGGTTGGTGGAATGGATGGGCGCGGTGCCCTTCGACGTGTGCCACTTCTGGATGGGGCCGTCGTATTGAAGGCCGGGATCGCCGCAGATCCAGGTGCCCTCGGCGATGAGGTCGAGGAGCTTCGAGGCATCCTTCTTGTCCAGCGGCTTGCCGGTCGTGGTCGAGCGGGTCCACCACTCCTTGCCTTCGATCGCGGCCTGCATGAACTCGTCGGAAACGCGCACCGAGAGGTTCTCGTTCTGGTACATCACGGACCCGTAGGCCTCACCGTTGAACGACCCGTCGTAGCCCTGCTCGATGAGGGCCCACGCCTTGCGCTCTTCCTTCGACTTCGCGGTGATGAACTCCTCGATGTCGCCATGCCAGTCGCGCAGCGTGTTCATCTTGGCGGCACGCCGGGTCTTGCCGCCGGACTTCACGACGTTGGCCACCTGATCGTAGACCTTGAGGAAGCTGAGCGGGCCCGAGGGTCGGCCGCCGCCCGAGAGTTTCTCCTTGGAACTGCGGATCGGGGAAAGGTCCGAACCGGTGCCGGAGCCGAACTTGAAGAGCATGGCCTCGGCGTACGCGAGGTTCATGATGCTCTCCATGTTGTCGTCGACGCTCTGGATGAAGCAGGCGGAGGTCTGCGGGTACTCGTACTGCGTGGGGGCCCGCTCCGCCTGGCCGGTCTGCCGGTTGTAGCACCAGTTCCCGCGGCTCGAGGTCTTGCCGATGCCGTACTGGTGGTAGAGCCCGACGTTGAACCAAACCGGCGAGTTGAAGGCGCCGTATTGGTTCACGCAGAGCCAGGTCAACTCCTCGAAGAACAACTCGCCTTCCGCCTTCGAGAAGTAGCCGTCGCGAATACCCCAGTCGGCGATCGTGCGCGTCACGCGGTGGATCAACTGCCGGACCGATTGCTCGCGCTCGGGTTTGGCGGGATCGCCGTAGAAGTATTTCGAACAAACCACCTTCGTCGCCAGTTGCGACCACGACTTCGGGACCTCGACGTTGTCCTGCCTGAAAATCACCTTGCCCGAGTCGTCGGTGATTTCGGCGACGCGACGTTCCCATCCGATCTGGTCGAAGGGCGAAACCTTGGGGTCCGAGAAGACCCGGGTGAGAGGCAGCTTGGTCCGTGCGGAGCCCTTGGCTTTGCGCGGAGCAACGGTGGACCTCGCCGGGCGCCGCCGTGAGGCGGCAGCCTGCGAGGACGAGACGACGGATTCACGGGCGTCGATCATGACTAGGGTGGGTTTGGGTCCTGAACTGCAGATGGTTTTTGGCCTCCGCCGACCCCCTCTGATTCCCCCGAACCAGCGAATCTGACCGACGACCTAAAAACCGTAAAAAAAGCCGGAAAACGTACCAACAACACGAGCGCGGTTGCCTTATGCAACCCCATCCATTGGGGACGGGGGGTCACGCTACCACCATATGTTGTGGCTACAAGGGGTTTCTCATGGATTGTTCCGTTTGCGTTAAAGCGTGGGAAATCCAAGGTGTCGGACCCGCCGATCGGCTCTTCCGTCGGCCCGAGAGGCCACGCATCGAGCCCGGCCCGCCTGGATCAACCGCGGCATGCCGCGCGCAGCGCGCGGGCTTCCTCCAGGGCCTCGCGTGCCGCCTCCAAAACACCGTGAACGTCCCGTGGATTCGCAGGCAATTCACCCCCGACTTCCGGTCCGATCGGGTGCTCCCGATGGCGCGGGTCGTGGCGGTCGTCCGGATCGCCGAGTCCCGATGACCTCATGCGGCGCAATCGTTCGAGCATGAGATCGCGAATGGATTCCGCGTCGGCGACCGATCCCAACACGCCGACGTGGCACGGCGCGGCCTGCGCGCGTCCATGGCCGGGCGATCCCGTCTTTGACCCACCCCCGCCGGCCGTCGTGACCACGACGTCCGCGAGGCCGAGCAATCGTTGGATCGGGCCCTGGCGGACGGCGATCTGCTGGATGTTGGCGAAGCTCAGCGTCATCTCGCGCACGTTCGTCACGCCCTCGCGGATGCGCAGGCTTCGGTCGGTGACCATGTACCAGTGCAATTCGTACCGAAGGCGCATCACGGCGTAGCCAACCGTGGCGCCGATGACCGCCGTGGTGACGCCGATGATCTTCAACACGATGAACCATCGGAGCACGTGCCAGCGTTCGAAATCATCATGGTGGCGGGAAAGCCAATACCCCGGAGGACCCCAACGATTGAACGGATACCCGCCGGACAACATCGCGTGCACCAGCCAGAGGCCGAAGGCGAGGCCGACGAACACCAACCCCTGCCGGAGGACCCAGAGGCCCATCTGCAATCGAAACAGATTCACCCCGGCGCGGAAGACACGGAGTGTTCCCGGCGACCCCGCGGGTGCCTGCGGCTCGTGCGGGACGCGCAGCCAACGAAGCGCGAGCGGGCGAAGGAATGCGTAGGCACGGTTCATCGGGTTCCTTTCATCGCCGCGGGAGCGATTCGCGGAGCGCGCGGAGTTCCGCCGCGATCTCGCGGAGCACGCCTGCCAGTTCGGCATCGCCGCGCATCCCGCCGTCGCCGCCGACCGTGGGAACTGCGGAGGGAACGTCGGCGGCGGCGGTTGGCTGTGGATGATCGCGGGTCCCGCGCATCCGGAAATAAAGGTAGTCGCGGATGGATTCGAACTGCGGAAGCCCCTCGATCGTTAGTTCCGCCGTCGCGCTGCCGCTCGCGGTCTGCACTTGGATCCGTGCGAGTCCCAGCCAGCGCTCGACCACGTTCGAGACCAGATGGATGTCCTGGATCCGCGCGTAGTTGAGGATGGTTTCGCGCCGGAAAAGACTTCCCCAGCGCATCGAGATTCCCTCGCGATCGAAGCGGTACCGCATCGTGTGATACCGGAAATAATTCACCACCCAAACGATGATCGCCACCGGCGGGAAGAGCAGCAGGGGAACGCAACAGAGGCTGTAGTAGCTCAGCAGCCGAGGCACCGGGCGATCGATGGCGAAGACCTGCGCCTCGAGTCCCGGGTCGACGGTGTTGGGGTTGCCGGACATGGGCCGAGAATGCGGGCGATCACGTCGACGCCAAGCGGGAATTCATGCCGGACAACGGGAGGTTGCACGCCTTCGGTCACCGTCCTTGGTACGTCTCCCCGCGGAGGCGTTCCAGCACTTCCAGAACCCGCGTCGCCATGTCGCCGCGCATCCCGTCGACGTACGCCCGGATCCTCCCGGAACGATCCACGATCGCGACATGATCGGTGTCCGCGAACTCGCCGGGCATCGCGCCCCGAAGTTGCGGATCCCGCGTCAGGAAGCTCCGCTCGATCAATGCGTGAACGGTCCGCGTTTCTCCGGTGAGAAAAAGCCAATGGTCGGGATCCGCCCCGAGTTTCCGGGCCCATTCGGAAAGCGCCGCGGGCGTGTCCTCGCGCGGGTCGACGGTGATCGAGACCAATCGCACGTCGTCGGAGCCGGCCACGCGTTCCTGGAGTTCCACCATGTGCCGGCCGACGAATCGGCAGGTCAGGGTGCATCCCGTTTGCACGAATCCGACCACGAGGAACCGTCCGCGAAGGTCGGTGTCGCGGACGGTTCGGCCACTGCGCTCGGTGAGTTCGAAATTGTGAAGGACACGGTTTCCAACGGCCGGCAACGACCGTTGCACGCCGCGTGGCCGCGCCCATTGGCTGGCGGCGAGCGCGACCGCCAACAGCACGATCACGCCGCCGCCGAACCACGCTTCGGAACGGCGTCGCGTCGGCCGGACCGCCGGTTGCACGACGTTCCCGTCTTCGTCGGAACCGGACGACGCCGTCATTGCACGACCAGACGGAAGTACGCCGTCGCCGTCGCCGGCACGGTGATCACGTGAAGATGGTCGTCGCCCGCGACCGCGTCGCCCACCGACTTCCAAGCCTTCGGATCGCCAAGCACGGTCGTCGATTCCAGATGCAACGTCTGCCCCGTCACCGTCGCGAACGTGACGTCGTATCCGCCCGCGGACGGAGCGACGCCCGAAAGGGTCAGCCCGGCTTGGAAGTTCAGTAGGAATTTCTCGGAAGGTGCATGGATGGGCCCTCCCGCGGGTCCGTTGGTGGACGTGTCCACGAAGTGGAACCCGACTTGGTAGAGGCCGGGCTTGGTCGCGCTGAAGATGCGCCCGTGGATGTGTCCGTAGGGATCGGCACCGGCTTCGCCGTGGTTCTCGCTGACGACGAACCGATGGTTGCCGCCCGTCTCGCCGACCGGCACCGCGAAGGTGACCTCGGTGGCGTCCTCGTCGTTGCCGGGCGTTTCCCAGAACGCGAACACGCCGCCCGCGGGGCCCGACACGGATTCGAGCACGACCTCGATGTGCGACCCGGGCGCGGCGTGCAACGGCTCGGGTCCCCC
The DNA here is from genome assembly GCA_025363585.1 of Verrucomicrobiota bacterium. Lineage (GTDB taxonomy): Bacteria > Verrucomicrobiota > Verrucomicrobiia > Limisphaerales > UBA9464 > UBA6176. The sequence goes on from JANYDN010000320.1 coordinate 24,883, forward strand.
GTTGGCACCCGTCGAGGCCAATGCGGCGAACGTCAACTCGCCGATGTAGTAACCCGCGTACGGCGCCTGGGTTCCCGCCGCGAGGGCGAAGGCAAACCCGGTGTCGGCACCGAAATCGTCGTCGCTCACGAAGACCAGCGGCGATCCCGGCACGAGGGAGTCCGCGCCGACGGCGACGTGCTCGTGTGCGGCGAGCCGGGCGGTCGCGGCGAGCAGGGCGACGGCGGTGGCAATGGATCCGGGGGTGTTTTTCAGCATCATGGTTTCTGGTTGGGGTCCCGTCCGTCCGGACGCACGAAACGCGTGGCCGGTGGTCCGAGGAGATTCCGGACCCGACTCCACCGCAGGCCCTCGACGTGGCCTTCGGCGAAGAGGTAGTTCGCAGAGCCGGCATGGCGCTGGACCGCGACCTGCAGCGGGAACGAATTCGTCCCGAAGCCGCCGCCGGCCGCGTCCGCGAAATGGAAATGGTCGGACCCGACGAAATTTTCCCGCGCCTCGGCGAGATGGATCGTGTCCGACGCCGAGGGAAGGAACGTGGTCTTCGTGAAGTCCACGTCCGCCGCGCCATAGGGATGCGGCGTCAGGAAATCGTTGATGCCGTAGCTCGTGATCCGGAGTCGGTTGGTGTCGACGGGACACCGGTAGACGTTGGTCAGGCCATAGGTGGCCAGCGTGCCGATCCACGACGCGCCCTGGTGCGACGTCTGGGGCAGGTAGTCCTGGTTGTCCGACGCGTACATCGCGCAGCCCATGCCGAGTTGCTTGAGCTTCGACATGCAGGCGAGCGCCTGGGCCCGGCCGCGCGCCCGCGCCAATGCGGGCAGGAGCATGCCCGCGAGGATCGCGATGATCGCAATCACGACGAGCAACTCGACCAGCGTGAAGGCCGCGGACCGGTGTTTGATGGACAAGCGAAGGGACATGCGAACGGAATCGGGACCAACGACGGACGGGACGGATGGATTCCAGCGGAACTGGTTTCCGGGTGGGAAGGGCGGGCGAACGGACGCGGAACGCGTCGCGAATCGGATCGTCCCGCCTGTCACCGGTCCGGTGACGGGCGCGACAACCCCGCCGGGCGATCAGCAACAGGGCGGCGGCGGAACCGGCGAATCCGGTCCGCGCGAGAAGACGGTTGCTTCGGCGCGGACAAGCGGTTCGAGAACCGGGGCGCGGATGCTGACTTCGACCGACAACTCGGCGCAGAGGTCGAGCCGGGGCGCGGGATCCGTGGAAGGCGCGCGTTGCTCGGCGGCTTTCCCAGCGGCCACCACCTTGCACAGCGTGCAGGGATGCTGGCCGTCGAAGGTCGTGCGGATCGCCGTCGAGAGGGACTCCGACTGCGATCGCGTGACGATCATGCCGGCCCAGGCCACCGATTGCATGACGGTCCAATGCAGTCCCAACGAAAGGGACAGCAACAGGACTGCGATGCATCGGACGACGCGCGGCACGATCCCCAAAGCAAGCCGGGCGGGACGCGCCGTGTCAAGTAACCGGACCACGGACGTACAGCACAGGCCCTGAGATTTTACCACGGATCACACGGATCACACGGAAGGCTGGGGCTATTCCGTTTTAACCACGGAAATCACTGAAATCACGGAAGGGGAACCGTTGGGGTTTTCCTTTCCGTGTGCTCCGTGTGCTCCGTGTGCTCCGTGGTAAGAAATTCCCGGGCTGGAGTGCTTCCGTGATTTCAGTGATTTCCGTGGTCAACCCCAAGTCGCCTTCCGTGGTCCCCGCCAAAACGCTTTGTGCTCCGTGGTCATTCGTCCGACTCGTCGTCCGTGGTTGGCGCGGTCCGTGGGTCGTGGCGCTTCTTCCCGTGCCAGACCTTCCACAACACCAACCCGTGCGCCGGTGCCGTCATTCCCGAAAGCCGTCGGTCGCGGCTCTCCAACAGCGGGAGGATACGGTCCGGCGAAATCTTCCCGTGGCCGACCTGGACCAGCGTGCCGACGATCCCGCGGCACATCTTGTAGAGGAATCCATTGGCCTCGATCACGAACGTGAACTGCGATCCCGAACGGCGGACGTCGCACCGCCGCACCGTGCGCACGGTGTTCGCGCGGTGGTAGCCGGTGTTGGCCGTGAACGCCCGGAAGTCGTGCGTGCCCACCAGCGTCGCCGCCGCGCCGCGCATCGCCGCCAGATCCAGCGCGCGCGGCACGTGCCACGCCGTCGTTCGCAGCAACGGGTTTTCCGACGAATGGTTCCAGACGACGTACCGGTACTGTTTGCCGCTCGAATCGAAGCGCGAGTGGAACCCGTCCCTGGCCTCCGCCGCCGCCATCACGCGGATGTCGGGCGGCAACCAGGCGTTTGCCGCGAGCAACAGTTTCGCCGGGGTCATCCGCCACTGCGCGCGCGGCACGTCGAAATGCACCGCCATGCCCAACGCGTGCACGCCCGTGTCGGTGCGGCTCGAACTGCACACGCGCGGCGCCGGCACGAAGAGTTTTCCCAACGCTTCCTCGAGGCGCAGTTGCACCGAGATTCCCTTGGGCTGGAGCTGCCATCCCACGTACGCGGTCCCGTCGTACGCCACCGTGATCCGGATCCGCACGTATCCCTCGGGCGTGCGGTCGCGCCGCTCGCGTGTGCGCGGCGCGCTCACTCGGGGCCAAGGCTCTCGATGAAGCTCTGGAGCAGGATCGCCGCGGCCATCGCGTCGACCTTCTCCTTCCGGTCGCCGCGCTTCGTCCCGCTCTCGGACATCTGGCGATGCGCCTGCACCGAGGTCAGCCGCTCGTCCCAAGTGCGGATCGGCAGCGGGATCGCCTCGCGCAACGCCACCAGGAATTCCTTCGTCCGCAACGCCGCCTCCCCGTACGAACCGTCCATCCGCCGCGGCATCCCGACGATGATCTGTCCGACTTCCCTCTCCCGGATGAGCACGCGCAGGCGCTCGATCACTCCCGCGAACGGCTCCGCGTCGATGTACTCGAGCGGGTGCGCGAGGATGCGCAGTTCGTCGGAGACGGCCACGCCGATGCGCTTGGTGCCGTGGTCGAGGGCAAGTATCCGCATAAGTGATATCAAAGAAGGGCCGCGGAGTCGGCGTCGAGCAACAGCGTCGCGTGCGGCGCCGTCCGGAGGATCGACGCGGGGCAGGCCGTGGAGACCGGACCGCGGATCAGGTCCCGCACGGGAATGGCCTTCCGCTTTTCCGGCGCGAGGCAAAGGACGCGCCCCGCGGAAAGCAACGCCGGGATGGTCAACGTGAACGCGTAGGGCGGCACCGCGTCCAGCGACGGGAAGTGACCTTCCTTCACCTGTTGCATTTTGCACGCGTCGTCCAGCTTCACGAGTTTCACCGCGTGGACGTCGTCGAAACGCGCGACCGGCGGGTCGTTGAAGGCGATGTGCCCGTTCTCGCCGACGCCCATGCAGCACAGGTCGATCGGTTGCGCCCGAAGCAGGTCGGTGTACCGCTGGCATTCGTCGAGCGGCAGGTCGGCGTCGCCGCCGAGATAGTGGAAACGGCGCGGCTTCAACAGCGATTCGACGCGCTGCTTCATGTAATGCCGGAAGCACGCGGGATGATCGGCGGCGATGCCGAGATACTCGTCCATGTGGAACAGCGTCACCTTCGACCAATCGACCCCGCCGGATTCGACCAGGAGCTTGAGGAAGCGGATCTGGGAATTGCCGGTGGCAAGGATCGCGGCGGCGGATCCGCGGCGGACGATCGCGTCGTTGAGGATTTCGCGGACCGTGGCGGTCATGTGGCGCGCCAGTTCCTCCTGTCCCGCGAAGACGTGGACCGGAAGGCGGTCGGCTTGGAACGAGCGCAACGGCGCGGGCGCGGTGATCGAACTCATGGAACCGCGGACCATCGCGAAAGCGGGCCGGGGCAAGCAAGCCCCTGTTCTGGGGGAGACCACGGAACTTCTGATCACGGAGCCCACGGACCGCTCGGATGGCGAGGGACGATTTTAGTTAACCACGGAAATCACTGAAATCACGGAAGCAAGCTGGCGACGGGATTTTGGCCACGGAGCACACGGAGCACACGGAAAGGAAATCCAACAGCTCCTCATTCCGTG
>JANYDN010000180.1 GCA_025363585.1 Verrucomicrobiota bacterium
GCGGGTTGCGGGCGCAAGCCCATGACGCGCGCGACGCGTCGCACCTCGCGGACGGTCGCCCCGGAGACGGCGGCGAGCCGTTCCGCGGGGATCAACGGCCAATTCCGCCAGACGAAGGCGTGCCACGGCGTGGGGAAGTGCGGGCACGGGACGGGCGAGGGTTCGTCGCCCCTTGGCAGGATTCCCTCGGCCTCGGCGGGTTCGGCCGCGCCGAGCCAACCGGGGAAGCCGGTGGCCGCGACGCCGCCGGCGGCCATCCATCCGAAGAATCCCCGGCGACTCCAACCGGCGGTCGTTCGGTCGTGGACGCGGGTGGACATGGCGTTCTTTCAGCGGACGATTTCCCAACCGGCGGCAACGAGCCCCTTGTAGCCGCCGACGAGCGAATGGACGTTCCGGTATCCCATCTTCTTTGCCATGTCGCAGGAGAGCACGCTGCGATACCCGCCGCCGCAATACATCACGATCTCCGCCTCGGGATCGGGATGCTTCGTCTCGATGTCCCGCTCGACAATCCCCTTGCCGAGGTGCTGGGCCTGCGCGGCGTGGCCCGCGACCCACTCGTGGTCCTCGCGGACGTCGAGCAGGACGAGCCCGGGATTCGCCGCGAGGCGTTCGCGGAGTTGGTCGACGGTGATCTCGTGGACGCGGGATTTGGCGTCGTCGACGACGCGGAGGAATCCGGGGGAGTGAAGCATGGGGGGGAGTTTCAAGTTTGAAGTTTCAAGTTTCAAGCCGGGGGAACGCGGCGACTTGAAACTTCAAACTTGAAACTCACCGCCCTCCCCTGCTTTTGGGTCCCTTGACTTGCCCCACCTCCTCCCTAGGCTGCGCGGCCGTGAACCGTTGGCTCCTCTGCCTCCTATGCGCCGCGGGCATCGCCTCGTTCGCGCGGCGTTGTCCGGCCCCCATCATTTTCCGCCCCGGGGAAGGATGGACCTACGAGCCCGTCGGCCAGACCGGCAAGTGGGAACGCAAGAGCGCCAAGGAACAGCTCCAGACGGCGCAGGAAGCCTTCGACCGCGGCGATTACGGCACCTCCACCAAGTCCGCCAACCGCGTCGTGAAGGTTTGGCCCCTGTCGGACTACGCCGGTCCCGCCGAGTATCTTCTCGGCCGCAACTACGAGATGCGCGGCTTCGACGAGAAGGCGTTCAAGGCCTACCAACGCGCCCTGACGAAGTATCCGAAGTTGCCCAACTACGCCGAGGTCCTCCAGCGCGAGATGTCGATCGCCAACCGTTTCCTCGGGCGCCAGTGGTTCCGCACGCTGTTCGGTTACCTGCCGATCGCGCCGTCCATGGACCGCACCGCGGTAATGCTCGACCAGATCGTCGACAACGGCCCGTACCATGCGACGGGACCGATCGCGCAGATGCAGGTCGGGATCGCGCGGGAGAAGCAGAAGGATTACCCGAAGGCGGTGAAGGCCTACCAGAAGGCGGCCGACAACTACTACGACCGACCCGAGATCGCCAGCGACGCGCTGTTCGACGCGGGCATGGCGTGGAACCGGCAGGCGAAGCGGGCCGAGTACGACCAATCGGCGTCGGCGCGGTCGATCGACACGATGAACGATTTCAAGGCGTTGTATCCGGGCGACAAGCGGGTGCCGGACGCGACCTCGGTGATCCTCGACCTGAAGACCGAACAGGCGCGCGGCGCTTTCGAGACGGCGCGGTTCTACGAGCGTTACCGCCGTTACCAGGGCGCGATCGTCTATTACAACGAGGTGTTGGTGAAGGACTCGAAGTCGCAATGGGCCGAGAAGGCCCGCGAGCGCATCGAGGCCCTGAAGCCGCGTGCCGCCGAGCAAATGCGGAAGAACGCCGAGGCCGACAAAAAGCGCCTCGACGCGACGCGCGCCGCCGGGAAATCCACCTCGACCAACTCGCCGGCCGTGCTGCCGCCGAAACTTCCGGAAGGCAAATGACGACGGCGCGCCGCCACGCACCGATGGCATCCGCGGCGGGTGTGGCGCTGGCACTGGCGGTGTTCCTGTGCGGGTGCGCGGGATACAAGCTCGGCCCGACCAACGGCGAGACCGCGGGCGCGCGCACCGTGGAGTTCAAGCCGTTCGCCGACCTCACCCTCGAGCCCCGCCTGCTCGAACCCGTGGCCCAATCCCTGCGCAAGGGACTGCAACGCGACGGCACCTATCGACTCGCCACGCGCGATCCCGGCGACATCGTCGTCAGCGGCACGCTCGCCGAGTACACGCGGCGACCGCTCACGTTCCAGCCGCGCGACCTGTTCACGACGCGCGACTACGAGGTCCGGCTCACGGCGCACGTGACCGCGGTCGAGCGTGCTTCCGGCAAGATCCTTTTCGACCGCGACGTCCTTGCGCGCACGCCGATCCGGTCGGCCGCCGATCTGAACGGCGCCGAGCGGCAGGCGGCCCCGCTGCTTGCGGACGACCTCTCGCGCAACATTCTTTCCCTGCTTGTCGATGGCGCGTGGTGATTCCAGCGGCGGGGAGGGCCTTGGCATTCCCGTGGGAAAACGCTTTCGGAGTGCGGCGGCAGCGACACCGCTTTCCTCGCTTTCGATGCTCGTGGCATTGGGCGCGGTGACCATGACCCTGGCGGCGCACGCGGCGGATTGGCCGGGGTGGCGCGGGATCGCGCGCGATGGGATCACCGCCGAGACGTTGCCCGCGTCGTTCCCCGCGCAGCCGGCCCCGCTTTGGCGCGCACCCGTCGGGCACGGCTACGCAAGCCCCGTGATCGCGCGGGGCAAACTCGTCGTGCTCGAACAAGCCGACGGCCAGGAGACGGCCCGCGCGCTCGATCCCGCCACCGGCAAGACCCTTTGGCACACGGCCTACGCGCCGGCGTGGTCGGACGAGTTCGAACCCGGCCCGCGTTGCACGCCGCTCGTCGACCGCGGCTTGGTCTTCGTCCAGTCCGCCCAAGGCGAGTTCGCCTGCCTCTCGCTCGACGACGGCCACAAACTCTGGGGCGTCGGTTTCGCGTCGCTCGGCATGGTCTGGGTTCCCGACCGCCAGTCGAACATCGGCGCCGCCACCCGACGAGGCCACACCGGATCGCCCGTCGTCGCCGGGGACCGCGTCATCGTGCAGGTGGGTTCGATCTCGGGCGCGTCGATCGTCGCGTTCGACCGGTTGACCGGAAAGCAGGCCTGGAAATCGCTCGACGACGCCACGGCCTATTCGTCGCCGGTATTGCGCCGGATCGGCGGGCGCGACGAATTCGTGACGGCGACCTGCGAGGGCCTGGTGGGACTCGACGCGCGGGACGGGGCATTGCAATGGCGGTTCCCTTTCAAGACGGGCGCGAACCGCAACGTGCTCACGCCCGTGGTGGACGGCGATTCGGTCGTGTTCGCCAGCCACACGACGGGCCTGCGCCGCGTGGCGATCCATACGGACAACGAGAAACAGAGCGCGGTGGAGTCGTGGTTGAACCGCGACCTAAGGATCAATCTCTCGACGCCGGTGCTGGTCGGCGGGCACCTGTACGGATTGGGCGCGCGGCACGACTACACGTGCATCGACGCGGCGGACGGCAAGGTGAAGTGGAGCGAGGCCGGGTTCGGCGACGTCGCGCAGACGATCGCCGGCGGAGGAGGACGACTGCTCGTGCAACTCGACACCGGGGAATTGCGGTTGCTGCGCGCGACGCCCGAGAAATACGACGAGCTCGGGAGGTTCCAGGCCTGCGGGAAAACCTTCAGCCTGCCGGCGTGGAGCGACGGCACCCTGTACGTGCGCGATCCGGGTTCGTGCGTTGCGTACGCACTGGGCAAGCCATGAGGCCGATCCTTTTCGATCTGGGCGGTTTCTCCATCCACACCTTCGGCCTATTGGTGGGGTTGGGATTCGTCGCCGGACTCTGGATCGCGTCGCGCCTCGCGGTGCGCGTGGGTTTCAAGCCGGAGTTGGTGTATGACCTCGCGGTGCCGTGGATCATCGTCGGCGCCCTGGTTGGCGCGCGCGTGGTCTACGTGGTCAGCTATTGGCAACAGGATTTCGCGGCCGGCCCTTGGTACGAGGCCCTGGAAGTGTGGAAAGGCGGGTTGGTGTACTACGGGGGGCTGATCGGCGGAACGCTCGCGGCCATCCTGAGACTGCGCCTTTTGAAACTGCCGATCTGGAAGGTCGGCGATTGCCTCGCGCCGGGAATCGCGCTCGGACACGCGTTCGGCCGCATCGGCTGCCTTTTCAACGGCTGTTGTTTCGGACGCCACTCGGACTACCCGTGGGCGATCCGTTTCCCCGTCGGAAGCATTCCGGGCCACCTGCCGGTCCATCCGACGCAGATCTACGAGTCGTTGTTGAACCTCGCGCTCGCGGGCGCGCTTTACTGGTTCCATGGCCGCCGTCGCTTCGACGGGCAGGTGTTTTCGCTGTACCTGATGGCCTATGCGCTGGTGCGCGGTTTCACCGAATACTTCCGCGGCGACTACAAAGTCGCGTCCGCCCCGCTCTCGGGCATTCTCACGCCGGGACAGGCGACCGGCCTCGGCACGCTCGCGGTCGGCATCGTCTTGTACGCGGTCCTGCGTCGTCGCCCATTGGCGCCGACGCAAACCTGAAACGTCCGAATGTCCCAGATCGACCAGTTGGTCCTCGAGCACACGCTCCCGCGCGAACGCCTTGACCGGCATCTCGCGTCCGTCCTGGCCGACGTCTCCCGCGCGGCGATCCAACGGCTCATCATCGACGGCCGGATCAAGGTCGACGGCCAACTGGTGAAGCCGACCCACGCGCCGCGCGCCGGCGAGGTCGTGACCATCCATTGGCCCTCCGCGAAAAAGGCCGAGGCCCAGGCGCAGGACATCCCGCTCGATGTGTTGTTCGAGGACAAGGACCTCATCGTCATCAACAAACCCGCGGACCTCGTCGTCCATCCGAGCGCGGGCCACGAGGACGGCACGATCGTAAACGCGTTGCTGCACCATTGCCGCGGCGGGCTGAGTGGGGTCGGCGGCGTCGAGCGACCGGGCATCGTGCACCGTCTCGATCTCGGCACCAGTGGCTGCCTCGTGGTCGCCAAGAACGACAAGACGCACATCGCCCTGACCGAGCGCTTCCAGGAACGAACCGTCGAGAAACTCTACCAGGCGATCGTGTGCGGGGAGGTGGAGAAGGAATCGGGCGATATCCGGTTGCCGATCGCACGGCACGCGACCAACCGCAAGCGCATGGCGGTGGTGAGCGGCGGCCGGTACGCGTGGACGTCGTACCGAAGGCTCGAGCCACTGCGCGGCGCGACGTTCGTCGAGGCGACGTTGCACACGGGCCGCACGCACCAGATCCGCGTCCACTTCCTGGACCTTGGGCATCCCGTGGTGGGCGACGCGGTCTATGGGAAGGCGGCGAACCAACGACTCAATGAAAAGACCGGCGTCGTGGCGCCGCGACAGATGCTGCACGCGCGCAAGCTCGCGTTCCGGCACCCGCGCAACGGACGTTTCTGCGAGTTCAACGCGCCGTTGCCGGCGGATTTCCGCGACGTGCTCGAGGCGCTGCGCGGGCAGGTCGGCTAGCGATCGCAACCTGCGTGGGTGACGGCGGCCCTGCCGTCACCGGAGCCATGCGAAGCCACAAGCCAAGCGTCGCGCGCAGGCCCGCTGCCAGTGGCACCAGGGCCGGTGCCACCCACCGTGGCTGGGCCCCGACCTTCGTGGGTCATTTCCGATCACGGGACGCGGTTCGCCAGGCGGTAGAATCGCGCGGTCGCGGTCGGGTCCACCGGCACGTGTTCCGTCCGTTCCCCGCCGGTGGCCGGGAACGTCTGCACGAAATTCCATGCGGGCGCCGACAACGCGTCGGTGGACTGCAACTCCACGGCGCGGCCCGCGGGCAGCGTGAATTCGAATGCGACGTGGCCGTCGACGTCGACCGACGCGGACAACGCCGGCGCCGTCGGCAGCGATGCCGCGTCGAGCCTTCCCGGCGATCCGAATTCCACGGCACTCGCGCGCCACGACGTTCCCAACGACGGATCGAGCGCGCCCGTTTCGCCGACGGGCACCAACGAATGGCCGTTCGCCGCGGCGGGCAACCACGCGGGATCGTAGCGGAAGTCGAACGCGGTTTCGCGGAGCGGCCCGAGGAACACGATGCGGTCGCCCTCGTTCGCGAGGTTCCCGGAAAAAACGCCGCCGATGTTGGTCACGCCGGGATAGCGGTTCGTGAACGCATCGAGACTCGCCACCAACACCAACCGCGCCCCGGCCGCGAGCCGCACGGGCGGGTTCGTCGCGGGGAACGCGAACGTCACGCCGCCGCCCACGCTGCATCCGTTGAGCGTGTAGGGAGCGTCGCCCGTGTTCCTCAACTCGATGAACTCGAAGTCGCCCGCCGAGCCACCGGGACCATCCGTGGGATTGAACATGATCTCCGTGCAGGCGATCGGCGGCGGCGTCACGACGTAGGTCGCGGCGACGGGACCCGACCACGTCGAGCCCAGCGGCGGATTGTTCTGGCCGGTCAACGATTTGTGGCCCGGGTCGCGCGTGCGCGCGACGACGCGGCTGTTCGTGGTGATCGCGAACGGCGCCGCGTATAGTTTCGCTTTCGGCGAGATCGAGTTGCCGGACAAACGCGGGTCGGTGCCGTCGAGCGTGTAGTACACCGGCAGGCCGGGCGCGGCGCCGGGCCGCGTGAGCGTCACCAAGGCGCCGGCGACGACCACGCCCGGAGGCGTGGGCAAGATCGGCGGTGGCACGAACTGGCCGTCCATGAAGGCCACCCGGTTCGCGAGCCAGTTTTTCATCAGGTTCAACTCGCCTTGGTACGTGGAGGTCCGCGGCGACGCGCCCCACCTCGCCCAGTCGCGCACGGCGGCTTTGCGGGCCTGGTTGCCGAGGTCGTCCACGAGCCGGTTCAGGTTCGTGACGCTGAATGCGTCGCGCCGCAGTTCCTGGTAGCGGTCGATGTACTGCTGCCAGAACTCGGCGTCCGTGAACATGCGGTCCCACCACGTGAAGTTGAAGAAATCCGTCCCGCCGTCGCCCGACGCCGAGCGCCAGACCCTCGGGTTCGAGTCGCGGCCATCGGTCGATCCAAGCGAGCGGTCGAAATCCCAGAGCGGGCCGAACTCGAGTTTGCCGTCGCGCCGTTTGCCGAAGTAGGCACTGAGGCGAAGCGCGTCGACATTGAACGCGAGCACGTTCAACAGGTGGTGGTCGACCCAACTCCCCGTCTCGACGAACTGGCGGTAGCCGGTGTCGGGATCCGCGTACTCCGGCCGGTACAACGTCGTCGTGAAACGATTCAGGTAATCGGTGAGGTAGGCGTATTGGGGAGCGCGCGCGGGATCGCGGAGCTCCGCTTCCTTGGGATCGACCATCGCGACCGTGATGTTGCCGGCGGGGATGCCGGAGTCGCCGGGAGCGAGGCGGTCGACCTTCATCATGTAGCCGCCGGTGACGGTGGGCTTGGTGAGGTTTTGCGGCTCGAGGTTCCCGAGGTCGACGCGGTTCTTGCCGGTCTGGATGCGTTCCTCGAGGACGTAGACGCCGTTGTAGCTGGCCTGGCCCACCCCGTTCGTGCCCGTCACGACGAGATAGACCTCGCACAGTTTCGTCCGCGGCGCGTAACGCCCGATGTCCCGGCTGAGCTGGTACATGTACGGGTTGTGGATCAACACCGGCTCGAAGATGTCGCTGCCGTAGAGGATCCAGTCGTTGGCCGCGGGCAACCCGAGCGGCGGCACGTCGAGCGATGCCTCGAAGTCGTCGAGGAATTCCACGCGCAGGCTGGCTTTCGGCAAGCCCTGGGTGCTTGAGCCGCGCACCGAGATCCCCGCGCGCGCAGCGAGGGTCGGCGGATTCGTGAAGGAGGTCACGCCGCTCGCGTCGGGCTCGAACACTTGGAAGTACGATGGGATCCGGGTTCCCGCGGGCGGACGTCCCCGGTTGAAATCATGGATGATCATCACCGGGATGTCGGAGTGGAACGCCGCGGTGTTCACGGCGAGCGGCAGGTACATTTCGGTCCTCGGCGCCCCGGGCAAAAGTCCGGGCGCGAACGCCCTCGCGCGCAGTTCCACCGCGGAGTTCGTGAGGTGGATCACGCCCGTGTACAGCGGCGAGGACGCGGTCGGCAACGCGTGGTCGGTCGTGAAGCGGATCTCGGCGCCCGGTGGCGGCGGCGCGTTGGTCGCGAACGCGAGCGTCACGTCCATCGTCTCCAGGTACGTCCGGCCCGCGGGAAGGAGTTGCAGGTCGGGGGCGAAGCCGGGACCGCCGATGGAATTCTGCGCGCCCGGCGTCGGCTTCGGGAAGAACGCGAATCCGGCGCCGCCGGTCACCTGCCCGTACGAGTTGTCGGCGCGCTGCGGCGGATAGCTGGGCGCGAACCCGGTCGACACCACACCGCCGGGCGCCACGAGCGCCAGATAACCGCCGCCAGTGCCGAGCTTGAAATTCGTGTGCAACGGCGCGGCGGGATTCGTCCGGTCATTGCCGCTCGCCCAAACGACGACGAACCCTTTTCCCGGTACCGCGAGCTTCGGGAAAATCCATTTCGCCGGATTCTTCGCGTCATCCGTCAACGTCCACCCGGCCAGCGATGCCGCGGCGGTCCCGGTGTTGCGGATCTCGATCCAGTCCGAGCGCTTGCCGTCCTCGTCGCGGATCCCGTGCTGGTTGTCCGCGAGGAATTCGTTGATCACGAAGGCGGGCGGCACCGCCGAGGGATCCACCTGGAACGTCCAACTGCCGCCGGCAAACGGATGCGCCGCCGGGCTTTTGTCGGCGATCCCGTGGTCCGGCCGGAACGCGAGCGTCGCGGTACCCGTCGGGACCGCGGGGAACGAAAAGAGGAATTGGCCGGCGACGGTTTCGGACACGGAAGTCGCGGGAACGCCGTTCACCAGCAGGTCCGATGCGTCGACCCCGTTCACCGGTTCGGAGAACACGACCTCGAAGGACGACAATTCCACGAGCGGCTGCCCGGTTTGCGGATAGGTCTGGACCACGGTCGGCGGCTCGGTGTCCACCACGGCATCCAGCGAGCCGGCCCACACGATGTCGCTGCTGGTGAGGGCGACGTTGAAGACCTGGACCGCGACCACGTTGGCGCCCGCCTGCAGGACCGACGCGGGGACGCCGACGGGATAATCGCCGAACGCGATCGGTTCCGGGACCGCGCCGTTGGCGAAACGATCGAAGGCGAGGTCGCCGTCGGGCACGTTGTAGCGCGCGATTTCGTGGCCGTTCACCCAGGCGATGAAACCGTCGTCGCACTCCGCGCGGAGGGTGAGTTGGGAATAGGCACCCGGATCGGCGACATTGAACGCGGTGCGGACAAACAGGGAAGAGTACGTGAACTGCATTCCCTCGACCAAAGTGCCGGCGAGCGGTTCGCCGTAGAAGATCGGGAGCGGGCCGGGCGCGTTCCAGGACGAATCGTCGAAGCCGACCGAGCGCCAAAGCGCCACGTCGGGAAGCGATGCCTCGTTGGTGCCGGGGCGCCAGCGCCAGGACGCGGACGACGGCACGAGATCGACCGTGCCCGCGATGCCGCGCAGGGCGGAGAGCAAACCGAGCAACAGCAACGGACGTATCCAGCGCGCGATTCGAGTCATGGAGTGGAGGGAAGCTACCGGGGATGGGAGCAGGTTCCAAGCCGCCGCGAACATGGCGGTGTGGCCGCCGTCGTGAGACGGTGGACCTCGCCGGCCCTTCCTCGCTCCACGCTCTCACGAGCGCCGCCACGCCCCGTGGCCGCCGTCGTGAGACGGTGGACCCCGCATGCTTCCTCCGTCCACGCTCTCACGAGCGCTGCCACGTCGCGTAGCCGCCGTCGTGAGACGGTGGACCTCGCGATCCCTTCCTCCGTCCACGCTTTCACAAGCGCATCCACCTCCCTCGCGTCTTGTCCGATCCCCGAACCATCTCCCACACTGTCGCCCGTACCCACAAAACCCCGCAAACCCGTGGCCGCGCAAAAACCCCGGGAACACATCGAGTACCACGCCGCCGGAACCATCCGCGGCCGCGGCGCGATGCTCGGTGACCAACTCGACGGCTATTGGGAGTGGTATCGGAAGGACGGCACGAAACTGCGCTCCGGTTGGTTCGAGAACGGCCGACAAGCCGGCGATTGGACGACCTACGACGCGAAGGGCAAACCGTACAAGGTCACGCGGATGAAGCCGTAGCCGTAGCGCGGGCGTCCCCGCCTGCGCTACGGCCGCGCCCGCGCTACGCCACAACTTGAATCTCGCCCGCGGCGCGCGACCGGTCTATGCACCGCGGCCGGATGTCCTCGCCTTCCCGCCCACTCGCCGCGCCGCTGGTTTGGCGCGCGTGGCTCGGCGTCGGCGCGTGGGCGTCGGCTTCGGGTTGGATCCTTTCGCTGGGCGGTTGGCTCGGCGCGCGCGGTTATGCGGTCGCTGCCGTCGCGGGCATGGTGGTCGCTGCCGTCGCGTGGCGTGGGGAATTTCCTGCCGCATTCCGCGGTTGGCGGAAACCCTGGCGGCGCGCGGCACCGTTGGGATTCGCCGTCGTCGCGTTGCTGGCCATCGCCGGCGGCGCGATCCATGCCCCCTCGAATTGGGACACGTTCTGGTACCGCTTGCCGCGCGTCCTGCATTGGCTCGACGCCGGACGCTGGCACTGGATCGACACGCCCGAGGGTCGTTTCAATTTCCTCGCGAACGGCATGGAATGGCTGCACGCGCCGTTGCTCGCGTGGACGGGTTCGTACCGGCTGTTGTTCCTTCCCAACGCGGCCGCGTTCCTCCTGTTGCCCGGTCTTTTCCTCGCCGTGTTCCGTGGCTTCGGAGTGCGCGCGCGGACGGCCTGGTGGTGGATGTGGCTCGCGCCCACCGGCTGGGTCTATGCGAGCCAAGCCGGCAGCGTCGCCAACGACCTCATCTCCGCCGTCGACATCCTGGCCGCGGTCGTCTTCGCGTTGCGCGCGCGCCGCAATGGACGCTTCGGGGACGTCGCATGGTGCGCGATCGCCTGCGCGTTGCTGACGAACGCCAAGCAGACGAACCTGCCGCTGTTGCTGCCCGTCGCGGTGCTCGTATTTCCCGCGCTGCCCATTCTCTGGAAACGTCCCGCGGCCGCGTTCGCCCTCGTGGCGATCGCCACGTTGGCGAGCCTCGTTCCGATCACGGTCGCGAACATCGTCCACACCGGGCATTGGTCCGGGTGGAGTCCGGCCGAACGCAATTTCGTGCCGTCGCACCCGATGTTCGCGATCGCGGCGAACACCGTGATCCTCGTCGTCCACGATCTCCTGCCGCCGTGGGTTCCGGGCGCGGGCGCGATGAACCACGCGGCGGCAGGCATGGCGGCGACGATTCCCGAATGGGTGCGCGGCTTCGAATTCTTCGCGGCGGTGCCGACGAGTTTCGACGAGGCGTGGGCCGGGCCCGGGATGTTCGTGACGTTGCTCTTGTTGCCGGTCGTGTTCGGCCGTGGCCGCGGCCCGATCGATGCCGCGCGCGGACCCACGATGATGTTCGCCGGAACCGCGATCGCCATCGCATCCCTCGTGTTGCTGGCGCAAATGGGTTGCCGCCAACCTGCCCGCTACCTCGCGCCCTACTTCCCGTTGGTACTCGCGCTCGCGTTGCGGCGTCCGGCGGCCGCGCGACTCGTCCGCGTGGGCGCGCGTGCGTGGCCCGCCGCCGCGATGATCGCGTTCGTGGGCGCGGCGTTCTACGTGGCCCTTCTCAAGGTCCGCCCAATTGTTCCCGTGCGCGCCGCCGTCGCGGCGTGGGTCGCGTCGCATCCCGACCACGCGCTCTCGCGCCGGTTGCAGGGCCGGCTCGGGAGCGACGGTCCGCCGACGCATCCCGTCGAATCGTTCCTTCCGGCGTTGGGCACGACGCGGACGATCGGCCTCGCCGCGGTGGCGGCGGGCGAACCGTATCTTTGGGACGCGCGGGCCGGGCGCCGGGTGGTGCATGTGCCGCGGACACCGGACCGCGCGTTCCTGGATCGCGCGGGATTGGAATTCGTGGTCATCGACGATCTGGCGGCGTTGTACGGCGGGCAACCGGACGGGCTCGGGTGGGCCGCGGCCATGGGCGGCGAGGTGGTGGCGTCGTCGCCGCTGGATCTCGTCGCCGCCCGGGCGCGTCGCGCGGCGGGTGGGCTTCCGACGATCGACGACCTGGCGTACCAACGCTCGCGCGACGGATCGCCGGCCGTGGACAATTTCTATTTGGTGCGCCGCGTTCCCTCCGCGTCGATCGCCCGACCGTGACTCGGGCAAGGAGCCGAACCTGCGGCCGTGATCCACGCATCGAGGAGCAACCGACTCGTCAAGACCCTTGAGCCACCGAACAGCCCGGCCGACCATTGGGTCTACGAGCCGCTTTCGAAGCACCACGACGACTTACCCGATCCCCTCCTCAACTTTTCGTGTATTTCGTGTATTTCGTGGTTATCCACCAAACTTGCAGCGTGCAGAACGGGGCTGTGGAATTTGGAACCACGAAATACACGAAATACACGAAAAGTTGAGGAGTTGGGTTTGGACAACTTGCAGGCCCATAAATGGAACGCCCCACCACCACGCCAGCCTGAGGTGGTACCGGTCCGAGCGTCGCTTCCACGCGACCCTTGCGCGCGAGACGCCCGATCCATGTCCTCGTCAGACGGTGTTCCGGACCGTCTCGCCCCTTGCGACCCCCATCGGATCACGATAGAAAGCCCCCTCTTTTTCCGAGCCTTATGTCCGAAGACCTCGAACTAACGATCGTCATGCCGTGCCTCAACGAGGCCGAGACCCTGGAAACCTGCATCCGCAAGGCCCAGACCGGCATCGCCAAAGCCGGTGTCCTCGGCGAGGTCCTGATCGCCGACAATGGTTCCACCGACGGCTCGATCGAGATCGCGACCAAACTCGGCGCGCGCGTCGAACGCGTCGCCGCAAAGGGCTACGGCAACGCGTTGCGCGGCGGGATCGAATCGGCACGCGGGCGCTGGGTGCTGATGGGCGATTCCGACGACAGCTATGATTTCTCCGACGTGAGCGGGTTCGTGGCGAAGCTGCGCGAGGGAAACGAACTGGTGATGGGCTGCCGCTTGCCGTCCGGTGGCGGCACGATCGCCCCCGGCGCGATGCCGTGGAAGAACCGCTGGATCGGCAATCCGTCGCTGTCGTTCGTCGGCCGGTTGTTTTTCAAGACGCCGATCCACGATTTCCACTGCGGCATGCGCGCCTTCTCGAAGGAGGGTTACCGCAAGATGGATCTCAAGACGACGGGCATGGAGTTCGCGTCGGAGATGGTGATGAAGGCCCAGTTAAAGGGCCTGAAGACGGCGGAAGTGCCGATCACGCTGCACCCGGACGGCCGTTCGCGTCCGCCGCACCTGAAGCCGTGGCGCGACGGATGGCGCCACCTGCGCTTCATGCTGATCTACTCGCCGAAGTGGCTGTTCCTCGTCCCGGGGATCGTCTGCTTCTGCATCGGCCTGCTCGGGATGGCGGCGACGGTCGCCGGACCACTCAAGCTCGGCGGCGTGACGCTGGACGTCGGGACGATGGTGATCGCGAGCCTCGCGATGCTGGTCGGGTACCAATTGGTCGCGCAGGCCTTCTACGCGAAGGTGTTTGCCGTGGGCGAGGGACTCTTGCCCAGCGACCCGCATTTCGCCGGCTGGTTTCGCTGGTGGAATCTGGAGAAGGGTCTCGTCGGGGGCGTCTTGTTGACGCTGGCGGGACTCGGGTTGATCGGCTCCGCGGTCTGGACGTGGCGCGGCGCCAATTTCGGCGCGATCGACGTCGGCGAAAACCTGCGCCGCCTGGTGCCGGGCGCGACGCTGACCGGACTCGGGTTGCAGACCATTTTCTCGAGCTTCCACCTCAGCGTGCTCGGATTGAAAACGCTGGGCCGCCGGCCGCCCTCGAACGAGACCGGCGGGAACGGAACGCCCTCCCGCTGATCCGGCGATGACCAAGATCGACCGTTTCCTCCAGTCGTGGCGCGTACGGAAGGCATCGCCCCACGTCGCGCATGGCGACCGCGTGCTCGATCTCGGCAGTTCGGACGGCGTGCTGTTCGAACAACTCGGGCGTTGTGGGCCGGGATCGATGGGAATCGACCCGACACTCGCGGCGGACACCAAGAACCGGCAGGGCTTCCGGATGGTGCGCGGGTATTTCCCGGAAGCGCTTCCGGCGGACGCGGGCCCGTTCGACGTCATAGTGATGCTGGCGGTCCTGGAACACATCCCGGACGACCAACTGGTGCCGCTGGCGAAGGGTTGCGCGCGGTTGCTGAAGCCGGGCGGGCGGTTGGTGATCACGGTTCCGAGTCCGGCGGTGGACATGATCCTCGCGGTGTTGACCAAGCTGCGGCTCGTCCACGGCATGTCGCTGGAAGAGCACCACGGATACGACATCGCGCGGACGCCGTCGGTTTTCGCGGCGCCGGAATTCCGACTGGTGCTGCACGATCGATTCCAACTCGGGCTGAACCACCGCTTCGTTTTCGAACGGACGGCGAACGCGTGACCGGCGCGGCGCAGCCATGAACGCGCCCGCCCCGGCCACGCCGATCCGACTCTGGCTCGCGCTCAACGCGACGTGCGTCGCCAGCGGCTGGCTGTTGTCGGCGACGGGACTTCTCGTGCCGGCGGCGTGGGCGATCGTCCTCGGCCTGTTCGTGGCCGGCGCGGCGTTGGCCTGGGGACGAGGGATTTTCCGGACGTCGCCATGGGGCGCGCGTCGACGGCGATTTCGTCGACCGGCCGCGGCCGCGTTCGCGGTGCTCGGAATCGCGGCGCTGGCGGGTGGGCTGATGCACGCGCCGAACAACATCGACGCGCTCGCCTACCGCACGCCGCGTGTCCTGCATTGGCTCGCGGAACACCAATGGCATTGGATCCACGCGCCGTACCAGCGCCTCAACACCCGCGCGTGCGGCTTCGAGTGGCTCACGGCACCGATCCTTTCGCTGGCGAACAGCGACCGGCCGATCTTCCTGTTGAACCTCGCGAACTTCGCGCTGCTGCCCGGGCTCGTCTTCGTCGCACTGCGGCGACTGGGCGTCGGTGGACGCGCGGCCGCGACGTGGATGTGGATCTTTCCCGGCGGGTATTGTTTCGCGTTGCAGGCGGGAAGCATCGGCAACGATCTCCATGGCGCGACGCTCGCGCTGGCGGCATTCGCGCTGGCGCTGCGCGCACGGGACCGTCGCGACGCGACGGACGCGGCGTGGTCGTTGCTGGCGGCGGGACTGATGACGGGGGCGAAGAGCTCGAACCTTCCCCTGCTCCTGCCGTGGCTGGTGGCCTGGTGGCCGGGATCCGCCGGGTTGCGTTGCCGGCCGCTCTTGCTGTTCGGCGTCGGGGTCCTCTCCGCCGCGACGTCATTGCTCCCCGTCTGCGCGCTCAACCAACGATTCACCGGCGATTGGACCGGGCTGAAGGCGGAGGACGCATGGATCCGTCCGCCCGGACCGTTCGTGTGCGCGCTGCACAACGTCGGGTTGATGGCGGCGCAGAATTTTCTCCCGCCGATCCTTCCCGGCGCGCGCGCGCTGAACGCGGGCATCGAATCGTTGCTGCCGGAATCCTGGAAGGAGTCGCTCGACGGCTTCGCCGAAAACGGCCGGCATTCGTACGCCGTCCGTGAGATTCCGGGCGAGGAACACGCCGGGCTGGGCTTTGGGGTGACGCTGTTGCT
>JANYDN010000188.1 GCA_025363585.1 Verrucomicrobiota bacterium
ACCGGCGCCGGTCGGCGCGCGCCCCACACCACGATCCGCCACGTCCGCACGGCGCTCGGATAGTCGCCGGTCTCCGCGGAGAAATCGATCCGCAGCGTCCGACCGCTCGTGCGTTGAGACAACGTGCGGGTCATGCACTCGCCGCGCTCGTGCGCGCGCGTCGTGCCGTCGTCCTCGTACCATTCCGTCTCCGACGGCGGCCCGGGCCACGCGTGCAGTGTGATGGTCTCGTCGCCCGGCCCGTCGAGATGTTGCCGGGTGTCCGCCAGCGGCAACAGGGAACCGCCGCGGACGAAGACCGGGATGCGGTCGATCGGCGTCGCCGCGATCACGTGGCGGCCGCCCACGTGGCGCTCGCCGGTCCAGAAGTCGAACCACACGTCGTTCGGCAAATACACGGCGCGCGCCGCGCAACCCTGACGGGTCACGGGCGCGACGAGAATGTTCCGGCCGAGCAGGAATTGGTCGTCGCACGACACCGCGATCGGATCGTTCGGATAGTGCCAGAGCAGGGGACGCATCGGAGGCGCGCCGGTACGACGGGCCTCGGCAATCAGCGCGTACCACTGGGGCATGAATTGATAGCGCAGGCCGATCCACGTGCGGCAGATGTCTTCCGTCTCCTTGCCGAACGCCCAGGGTTCCTGGGCAATCGTGCCCAAGTCCGAGTGGTTCCGGAAAAACGGGGTGAACGCCGCGAATTGCATCCAGCGCACCAGGAGTTCCGGCGTGGTGTTGCCGACGAATCCGCCGACGTCGCCGCCGCAGAACGCCACGCCGCTCAACCCGAGGTTCAGGAACATCTGGATCGAGTCCGCCAAGTGTTCCCAGCACGACGAGTTGTCGCCGGTCCACACGATGGCATCGCGTTGGCCGCCCGCGTACGTCGCGCGGGTCACGACGAACGGCCGCTCCGCCGGACGATGCTTCAGCGCCCCCGCGCGCGACGCCCGTGCCATCTGCATTCCGTAGACGTTGTGGACGTCGGCATGCACCGCGGGCCCGTGATCGGTTACGTGCCGCGCGTCCGGCGGCAACGTCTTGTCGGGCCGCGCGAAATTCGCCGGCTCGTTCATGTCGTTCCAGAATCCCGCGACTCCCGTGTCCTGCAACGCGCGTTGCTCGTCGCCCCACCACGCCCGCGACTTGGCGTTGAGGAAATCGGGGAAGCGCGACTCGCCGGGCCAAACCTCGCCGAGAAAGTCGGACTTGCCGTCGGGTGAACGAACGAACGCGCCGGCTTTTTCGCCGCGCTTCAACACGCCGAATTCCGGATCATTCTTCACGCCCGGATCGACGATCGTCACCACTTTGAACCCTCTGCGCGCGAGCCCGGCGATCATCGCTTTCGGGTTCGGATACCCCTTGCCGAAGGTGAAGACGCGGAAGCCGTCCATGTGATGGATGTCGAGGTACAGGACGTCGCACGGGATCTTGCGACGACGGAAAATGCCGGCGATGGACTCGAGTTCAGCGCGGGTCTTGTAGCTATAGCGGCATTGCTGATAACCGAGCGCCCACCGCGGTGGCATCGGGATGCGACCCGTCAATTCCGTGTATCGACCGACCACGCCGGCGGGCGTCGGGCCGAGGAAAAGATAGAGATCGATCTCGCCGCCCACGGCCGAGAGCCGCGCTTGATCCCGTTGGGATTGGCCGAGATCCCAGGTCTGGCGCCGCGGATTATCCCAAAAGATTCCCGCGGCACGGCCCTCGCGCATCGAGAGCGCGAACGGGATCGAGACGTAGAGGCTTTTGAGCCCGGGATGGATCGCGGGTGAATGCCCGAGGACGTCGGTGTTCCAGAACTCGCGCACGAGCCCGCGCTTGTTGAACTGGCCCGTCGTCTCGCCGAGGCCGAAGAGACTCTCGCCGTCGGCGAGGGCCAGCCCGACCCGCGGTGCGTCGCCCGCGAATCCCGTGTCGCCCGCGGCCGACGCGAACACCGCGAGCCCGGACGGGTCGGAGAGTTTCCACGCACCGTCGCGCAACGACCATTGTAGCAGGCCGGCGTCGGTCGCGATCTCAACGTGGTGCTTCGTGACGCGCACCGAAGGGTGGCAGGCCGGCCAGTCGACGCGATCGACGGCCCACGACGGCGTCGAGGGCAGTGCCTTGCCACGGACGATCCGGATGCGGAACACATCGGGTGCCAACACGGACAACCCGACGGTGACCCCGGAACCGTGGAGAACGCAGTCACCGGAACCCGTTTCTCCGACGCGGAGATTTCGGCAAGGCCGGGTCGGGATGGATTTCGGCGCGTTCATGCGTGGCGCGAAGCACATTAGGTGGCCAAGGGCTGCGGCGTGAAGCGCGTAGTGGATAGGGGATCGGGCTGTACCGTCGGGATCGAACTCAACTTTGCCACTTTTCCGAACTCCAATGAGGGCTCCATACTCATCTTCGCAAATATCCCTGTCGGGGTGGGAGCAAAAGGAGACTGGCGGGAGTTCAAAAGGAGACTGCTGTGGGGACACCGCCGCCGTGGCGAGG
>JANYDN010000374.1 GCA_025363585.1 Verrucomicrobiota bacterium
TGAACATCGGGTATTCGGCGCGGATGTTGGCCTCGGCACCGATGAACCAATTGGACGCGAACCGGTAGGAGACGCCCGTCGCGGCATACGGCGACATTTCGCGCGGGTATTCCTCCGCCGGTTGTTTGCCCCACGCGCCCTCGATGCCGAGGTCGAGATCCACCACGATGGTGTCGTCGCGGAAGTTCTTCTGGAAATCGATCTCCGGCGCGACGAAGAACTCGTGCTGCAGGAGCCCGTCGACCTCGTCGTGCCATAGGTATCCGGTCTGGAGGCGCAACGCCACGCCGACCACGTCCTTGAACGGACTCAGGAGACGGTATTTGCCGGAGACCGCCACGCCGCCGAATTCATAACCCTTCGTGTCGTCCAGCGCGTCGCGGTCGCCGTCGACCCCGTGGTTGGCGAAGCGATGCTGGTCCACGGAAAAGCTGGCCTGGAAACGGTCGGTGAAGCCGTGCTCGATCTCCGTCTCGAAGTCGAGGGCGCGGTAGCTGCCCTCGGCCTTGCCGTAGCGCAGGGTGACGTATTGATAGAGTTCGGAACGCCCCTGCGGCAGCGTCTCCGCGCCGCGGGTGAAGCCAAACAACTGTTCGTCGCCACGCGCCGAAAGCGCCAGGGCGATCGCCACGCCGACCATCGGGATATTCCTGCTAATCACGCCGCCCATTGCAACAGATCCGAGTGCCGCGCGCTCCCGGCCGCTTGCGCATTGTTGTCGGCACGTTGCCGCCGTCCCGCATGGGGGCGGTCGTCCCGCCTGCGGTAGTCGCGGGCGTTCCTCCTCCGTCTGACTTCGGCGGACTGGCCCGCCTGCGCATGGCTTGGCTTGGTCCACCGTCTCACGACGGTCGCCACGCCAACTTCAAACTTGAATCTTGAAACTTGAAACTCGATCGCCCCTCCCTGCGCCGATACGCTCGCCCCCATGTCGCCCCGCCGATGGATCCTCGGTCTTGCCCTGTTGCTCGCCGCGCATCCACCCGTCGCCGCGCAGACCAACGCGTCCACCGGCATCAAGGCCACCGTCACGCGCGACACCGGCGACACCGGCGGGAAATTCTTCGGGGAACCGCCGGATCCAAAGCGGACCCGGCACTATTATATCGCCGCGGAAATGACCCCCTGGATGTACGTGCCGCAACGCCGCGACCCCACTTCCACCGCGCCGTTGCCCATGGCCATCCGCAACGAGCAGCCCGCGCCCAAGCGCCGGTACTTTGCCTATACCGACGCCACGTTCACCACCCGCGCGCTCGAGGTGGATCGTCTCGGCATTCTTGGACCCGCGTTGCGCGGCGTCGTCGGCGATTACCTCGTGGTGACTTTCATGAACCGGACCGATCGCTCGGCATCGATGCACCCGCACGGCGTCCGATACGACAAGGACGGCGAGGGTGCCTATTACCAACCGGATCCAGGCAAGGGCGCCGCCGTCGCGCCCGGCGCCACCTATACCTATGTATGGCATCTGGACGCCGCGTCGGGACCACGGCCCGACGAACCCAGCTCGAAGGCGTGGCTGTATCATAGCCACGTGCATTGCGACGACGAGGCCGCGGAGGGACTCGTCGGGTTCATCGTCGTCACCGACCCCGCGCGCGCGCGTCCCGACGGCACGCCGGCCGACATCGACCGCGAGGAGGCCGCGCTCTTCCTGATATTCCCCTTGGGAGAGGCCGAGGAAGAGGTGCGCGAGGAGATGCATCATCTCGAACGCGTGGCGGCGCGGGCCCGGGCGAAGGAACCCAAGGGGATGGTCGTGGCGGATCCCGATCCCGTCTGCGCCGTCATGCCCCGGACCGGCAAGTCCGCGACGGGCAAGGCGGGCGCTTCCACGGACAACGACGACGGTTGGCCCTCCATCAATGGCTATTCCCACGCCAACCTTCCCGGACTCCGCATGAACGAGGGCGAGCGGGTGCGATGGTACCTGTTCGGACTCGGCTCCGAGACCGATCTCCACACCGCGCATTGGCACGGAGCCCGGGCGTTGGAAGGCGGACGGCGCGGAACCGATGTCGTCGAGTTGCTGCCCGCATCGATGAAGATCGCGGACATGGTGGCGGACAATCCGGGAACCTGGCTTTTCCACTGCCACGTTGCCGACCACATGATGGGCGGGATGTACGCGACCTTCACCGTGTTGCCGCGGGCCAAGACGGACGGCGAGAGCACGGACCCTGTCGACGCCTTCTTCGGAACCGACACTCCCCCTCCCTCCCTGCGGGTCCGCACCGTGGCCGGCGTGAACGGATCCACGCGGGTCATCGGCGCCATGTCGGTGCCATTCGGGATGCCGTTGGCCAACCAGGCGCTCGGCATCCGCATCGGCGATCGCGAGGCCACCATGACGATCGACGCCCGGGGCGAAGCCCGGACCGAGGGCGCGGCGTTCCGTTCGTTGGACAGCCATCCCGTGGGCCTGATCGCCGGGACCCGCGTGAACTTCGAGCTGACATTGTCCGATCCCCGCTGGACGGAAGGGGTCGGGGCGGGAAAACGACTCCCGGTGCGATTGACGCTGGGAAACATCGTCCTTCAAGGCATGCTCGGGACCGGGTGGCCGCGAGCCACCGCACGACCTTCGACGCCATGACTGGTCTCAACTGCATCTCCGCGCTGAAAGCCTTGGGAGAGGAAACCCGCCTCCGCATCCTGCGGTTGCTGTTCAAGGAGAAGCTAAGCGTCAACGAGATCTCCGAACGCCTCGGGGTCTCGCAGTATAATGTCTCGAAGCATCTCCGCATCATGCGCGAAGCCGGGTTGCTCGAGTCGGAGAAGCAGGGCCAGCACCGGTTGTACGCCGTCACCCCGGCATTGAAGTCGCAGGTGGAACACAACGGCAACATCCTCGACCTCGGCTGCTGCACCTTCCGCTTCGACAAGCTTCCCAAATAACGCGGGCGGGCCGGTTTCCGTAGCGCGGGCGTCCTCGCCTGCGGTAGCCGCGGGCGTCTCGCCTGCGTTTGGAGTTTCAAGTTTTCAGTTTCAAGTTCCAAGAGGTCGGCGCGCAGCCGCAGCGCTGGCCTGGGCTGTCCACCGGCCGGCACTCCGCCGGCTCCAGCGTGTTGCTCGAAACTCCCCGCTCCCGATCCGCTTCCCGGTTTTTGTCGGATCCATGCAGGAGGATTTTCACGCCAAGACGCCAAGACGCCAAGACGCCAAGCATTCCCGACTGAGCTGGGACGGAACCATGCAATCGCGGCATGGGAATTCTCTCACGCCAAGGGGGACCAAGGCCGGCCAAGAAGGCGGGAACGTGTATCGGGAACCAGAGATTGGATCCCACCGTTCGGTGAAACGACACGCCGGCGGTCTTTGCCTCCTTGGATGGCCTTGGCCCGGCTTGGCGTGAGACAAT
>JANYDN010000018.1 GCA_025363585.1 Verrucomicrobiota bacterium
CGGCGATCCGGGCCTTGGAAAAGCACGTCAATCATTTGGAGGAAATCCACCGGGCCACGGCGGCGCGTCCCACGGTTCGCGGATCTCCGCGGCGAACCGGAAATCCACGCGCGCCACGCGGAAAAGCAGCGCGGGCGCGTCCCCGACGAACGGGTGCAGGCACGCGGACCGGGCCTCGCCCTGGAGCGGTTCGCATTCCGTCGCCTTGATTCCCAACCCGATCTCCTGCCGCGTCGTGGAGCGATGTTCCGGCTCGGAGGAATACGCGCGTTCGATCGGGACGATGGCTTGGACCGCGGCCTCATGGCCGTCGAACGCGTCGTTCCATACCGCCGGCAATTCCCGGGAAGCCGGACTTGCCGCGATGACGAGGTCGGGCGCGGATCCCCCGCCCGGCTCGAGACGGACCACGACCTTCCCGTCGGTCGCGCGTTCGAGCGTCGCGCCGGCGAACCGATGCATCGGCATTCCCCGCGCCATCAGGCGCGCGCCGAGGCCGTTCAACAGGTTTGAAATTCCCTGCGTGAAGAACGCGATGCCCACGAGCCCCGTCCGCGGGTCGCGCACGTAGACGCGCCAGTTCGATTGGATCGGCGACGGAAACAGCCGGCGAAAAGGGCCGGCGAGCGCCGGGCCGAAATGTCCGTGGCGAAAAGTGAGGACCGTGAGGATCGCGAGCGATCGGTCGGGCCCGACCCGCGCGAGTTCGAGGCCTTCCGGGACCAACGGCAGCAATCGGTCGGCCGGAACCAGCCAGTTCGCGTAGATGACGTCGGTGATGTCGCTGCGGAATCGGAACAGCGGCAGCAGTCCGCACAGGGCCTTAGCGAACCGTGAATTGGCGGCCCATTCCAACGGGCAGGCGGTCCATCGGGCTCCCGGCGAACGCCACGGCGCCCGCCCGCCCCACGCGGTATCTGGACGCGCACGACGAAAGACGAGTTCCGTCACCCACGCCGTCCACGCGATCAGCAGGATGAATCCGACGGCGTTGCCGGCCGCGATCCATCGGTCGGCCGGCCTGATTTCGTCCGGCAACAACGGTGCCAGCGACAACGACAAGAACAACGCCCACGCGGCCACGGACAACACCGTGAGCCCGCGCGCCCAAGTACGCGCGGAAGCGAACGACCCACTCCAGAAACACGCCGCGATCGTGTATCCGAGCGCGCCCCACACCGCGGTCAACCGGAACACCGTGCTTTCGAACTCGAGGTACGCGGGCAGATTCCGGGACGCCGCGATCTCCGGGCCACGAAGCATCCAAAGCAATTGCCCCGCTTGGTCCGGAACAACGGCGCAGGCCGTTGCCGCGAATCCCAGCCACGCGGGCCATCGGGCGATCCAGGGCGTGCGCACGAGTGCCAGCGCGAGCACGAGGTCGCTGGCGGCGGTCAATTGCCACGGAAACCATCCGAGCCGGAACAGCCAGGGATGCAACGCGACCATCCGCATCCGCTCGGCGTCGCCGATCGCCGAGCCTCCGGGAATGAACGGCGCCAACACCAACGCCATCGTCGCCATCGCGGCGAGATGCGTGACGAACGTGAGGACCAGCGCCCCCTCCAGGAAGCGTGCGGCACGCGGCGTGTCCGTCATCGGGTGCGACGCTATCCGGACGCGCGGCAGCCGGGGAACAAATTCACCGACACTGCCCGGTAACAAGAAGCGCCCGCCTAGTGCCCGCGCTTCTGCAACCAGGCGCGGCCTTCGGGCGACTCGCGGAACGCGGCGAACCGGCGCTCCTCGGTGACGATCGGCAACGGGTCCTTCCCGAGCGCCGTTGCCGCGTTGTCGAGGCAACGGGCGATCTCGCCGAAATCGCGACGAGCGACCGCGACCGCAATCATCGCGTCGTGCGCGCTGGGCAAGTTTGGTTCGGCCCGCATGACCGCCTCCGCCATCGCGCGCGCCCGGGTCACTTCACCGTCCTTGGCGACCAACGACGCGCGGAGCGCCTGCAGGTGGAGGTCGCCCCCGATGCCCGCCTCCAACCGTCCCAACGCCGCGATCGCGCGGAAGTTCTCGCCGCGGTTGACCAGTTTGCCGAAGGCAAGGAGCTCGGGACCGGGATCGTCCGGATAAAGCCGAGCCCAATCCTTCAGCGCCAAGCCGAGTTCGACCGGCTCGACCTCGAGCGCCGCCGCGATCCGCAACTGGAGAAGAAAGCGGTCCTCGCGGAGCGACAACGGCAGCAGTTTGTAGGCGTCGAGGAATTCCACCGTCTTCTCCCGTTGCATCAACGCCACGGCTTTCTCGAACGGGACGGAATTCCGCGCGAGATCCGCGTTCGCGCCCGTGAGGCCGGCGGCGAACCCGGGATCGCGCTTCGATTCGCTCAAGACGTACATCCGGCGGATCGTGTCGCTGAACCATTCGCCCGACGCCAGCGAATGGCCGTCCGAAACCTCGGCGCCGTCGGTGGCGCGGCGCAGGAGGTAGCGGTGGTAGTTCATCGAGCCATCCGGCAGCAGGATCCGGAACACCGCGACCTGCTGTCCGTTGGTCGGGATGGCGCGGAGGAATTTGAACTGGGAGAAGCCGCGCAGGGCGAACTCGTAGCTGGGCGCCGCGCCTTTCGCGAACTCGATGGCGAAGGTCCTGCGCGCCGCCTCGTCGCCGGGAAGCCCGACCAGCGCGCGTTCGCCGATCCGCTGGAAATCGAGTCGCGCGAGCATCGCCTTGGCGTCGCCCTTGTGGAACGCCGCCTCGTATTCCGCGCCGAAGACGGTGGCCTCGGCGGCGGTTGGAACCGCGTTGGAAGCCACGTTCAACTGCGCGAACGCGGCCACCTGCAACGCCAGCACGCCGGTCGCGAAAACCAATGCCCGTCGTCCTAAAACCGAGATCACGGCGCGCGATATAGCCCGGTCCCGGGTCGAAATCCACCCGGGAAACAAAAACCCCGGCGTCGGCCGTGGCCGTCCGCCGGGGTTGCGGTCTCGGACAACGATTAGTTGCCGGAATACTTCACGACGACGTTGCCACCGGTGACGGCGATGTTGTCGATCCTGAGCCCGGCGGCGCCGGAGAGCCGGTAGAACCGGGACTCGCCTGAGGGCACGACGGTCACGGTCTTCGTCGCGGTGTTGACCGTGGCCGCGGCCTCGTCGGCGAAGACGCCGCCCAAGGTCGCGGTCGACTGCAAGACGATGCTCGGCACGACGGCCTTCACCGTGGAGTAGGCCTTGATGCCGCCCGCGTCGTTGATGAGCGTGCGGTCACCGGTAGCCGGATTCACCGTGAACCATTCCACGTGCGCCCCGCCGCCGTTCTCGTACCAGAGCATCCGGAACGGATAGAGACCGGCCTTCGCGACGACGACGTCGAACGTCTCGTCCGCCGGCCCACCGTTGTGGTAGGCCAACGGGATGGTCGTCGCCTCGAGGGGCACCCCGGACTGGATCTTGTAGCCGTCGTCGCAATTGACGCCGAAGCGGGTGACACCGGCGGGCAGGTCGAGATAGGTGAGGACCTGCATCGACCAGTTGTCCGTCCCAAAGGTGCCGGCGTCCTCGCCCGGGATGGGTTGGTCGGGCTGGAAGTAGCCGTCGCCGGCATCCGGCGCGTTCTGCGAGAAGTTGATCAAGGGCGCGACGACGGTGAGGTCATATGCCTTCGCATACGGCGAATTGGCGATCAACTGGTCCTCCGCGCGCTGCAGCGTGTTGCCCAGCGTGCCGTTGTCCGACGTCGCCTGCACCACCCGCACGTTGAAACCGGCGTCCACGCCGTTGCCGGCGAAACGCGTCGCGGGATCGAGCGAGAGGTATTCGAGCGTGAAACTCCAGGAGCTCGTCTGGGCGACGTTCAGGCTGTCGGAGAAATCGATCCGGGCCGTGTTGACCGAACCGGACGGCGGCAGCGTCGCCAACTTGTAGCTCACGGTCGCGCCGTCCGCGGTGGCCGTGACCACCGGCGTCACTTCCTGCCCGTTGACCTTCAGCTTCACCGAGCCGGCCTTGAGCGATGTGTCGCGGTTCTGGATGGTGACGTTGATCGACGGCGTCGCGGTCACGACGGTTGAATCCGGGCTCGGGGAGATCAACGTGACCGCCGCGCGCTGGATCCCGGGGTCGGCCACCGGGACGAAGACGAGGTAGTTGAGGTAACGCATCCCGTCGTCGGTGTCGCCCGTCACCGTCCGCAACCGGAGCGTCGTGACGCCGGAGAGGCGCAGGATCACCTTGGCCCCGGAGCCATCGGTGAGCGGGAAGTTGCGGTATTGGAAGCCGGTCTTGTTGCCGAGGAACGACCCAAGAACCTTCGTCGTTTGGTTCGGTTGCGTCCGGTCGCCCGTGACCAATTCGAGGACGCTCTCGCCCTGGGCGAGGTTGACGACCGCCTCGCGCAGGTACACCTCGTACGACCCGGCGTCGAACGTCCGCGTGTAGTTCATCCATTCGCCGGCCACCAGATCGCCCACGTCGTAGTCAAACACCTGGTTGCCGTTGCCGGGACCGCCGGCCAACACGTACTGCACCCGCGGGACGTCGAGCGTGTGCTGCATGCGGACGGGATCCTGGGTGCGGTACACGGTGTCGTTTCCGTTCGGGGTCGCGCGCGTCTCGTGGAAATCGATGTCCGCGGTGCCGGTCGTGTCGCTGAACGAGGTCGCCGACGAACCGCCCTCGCCGACGAGGGTCGGGTGGTCGACGAATTGGCCGCCCCCAAAATCGTAGTCCTCGATCTCCATGGAAAGGTTAGAGGCGAGGAAGGTATCGAACACGACGTTGTTGGTGGTGCCGAGCCCCTCGGAGTCGACGACGACGAACTGCCCCACGTAGGTGGCGTTCGCGACGAGGCTCGCATAGGAGGCCGTGCGGGAATTGCCGCTGCCCGTCACCGCGAGGCCGTTGGCCTTCGTGTATTTGGTTCCATTGAGCACGAGCGCGACGCTGTCGTCGGCGAGCGCCTTGTCGTCGGTCGCCACGAAGGAAACCACGGTGGACGCGGGGAGGAAGCTCGCGGCATTCGCGGGCGTCGCCGAACCGATCGACGGCGCCACGTTCGCCGCGACCGGCGGTGCGAAGGCGACGAGGTTATCGAAGACCACGGTGTACGGATTCTCGGGCGCGTTGCCGTCGAAGTCCTGGTACAGGTACAGGGTCGGGTATCCGGTCGTGAAAAACGGCGCGGCGGGCGAGTCGGACCCCGATGCCAGCACGTCTGCCGCGGGGGTATCGATCACCGTCTTCTCCCACAGGACCGCGTTGTTGGCGGACTTGTCGAGCACCCGCGCGCGGATCTCGATGTTCCCGTCGTGCGCCCAGAGGCGCAGCGTCATCGTGATGTTCTCGTTGGGCGCGCCGTCCGGATAATGGTCCGCGACGAAGTATTTCCCGATGCCCTTGGTGACCAGGATGTCGGTCGTCGATTTCGCGAAGCCGTATCCCGCCAGGGTAAGCGGCGTGTTGCCGCCGGTGTTCGGGACGAAGGCCAGGATCGCGAACGAGTCCTTCCCGCCGGTCTGGACCACGTCGACGGCGAACTCCGTGATCTCGCCTTCCTTGATCTCGTAGGCACGGCTCGTCTTTTGGCTCGCCGAGAAGATCGCCTGTCCCGCGGGTGGTTGGGCGAAAGTGAATTTCCCGTCCGCCTCGGTCGGGAGTCCGAAGCCGTTGATGAAGGACGCGTCCGTCCAGTCGGTCTTGGTGTTGTCGTTGAAATTATCGACGACCTCGAGGTCGTCCACGTACGCGACCGCGTTGTCGTATTCGACCGTGTACGGGTTCTCCGGGGCGGCGCTGTCGAAGTCCTGGTAGAGATACAGCGTGAAGTATCCCGTGGTCGTGAACGGTGCCGCGGGCGAGTCCGAGCCCGAGGCCAAAACATCCGCCGCCGGCGTGTCGATCACGGTGTTCTCCCAAAGCACGGCGTTGTTCGCCGACTTGTCGAGCACCTGGGCGCGGATCTCGACGTTGCCGCCTTTGGCCTTGAGGCGGAGCGTCATCGTGATGTTCTCGTTCGGCGCGCCGTCCGGGTAATGGTCGGCCACGAAATACTTGCCGATGCCTTTCGTGACCAGGATGTCGGTGGTCGACTTGGCGAAGCCGTAGCCCGCGAGGGTGAGCGGCGTGTTGCCGCCGGTGTTCGGGACGAACGCGAGGATCGCGAACGAGTCCTTGCCGCCCGTTTTCTGGACATCGACCCGGAAGTCGATCGTGCGGCCTTCCTTCAATTCAAAGGCTTGGGTCGTCTTCTGGCTGGCCGAGAAGATGGCCTGCCCGGCGGGCGGTTGCTGGAAGACGAACCGGCCGCCCGACTCGACCGGCAGCCCGAATCCGTTGATGAACGTCGAGTCCGTCCAGCCGGTCTTCGTGTTGTCGTCGAAATTATCCAGCACGGTCGCCGTCGCCGTGAGGCAACAGGCCGCCGCGACGCCGAAAGCGACCGCACGGCTGAAAATGGATGTGATCATGGATTGGATGGTATTCCCCTTGGAGAGATGCTGGCGTTATGAACCCGCGGCCCAACCGGCGTCAAAGGCTTTGTAGCCGCCGGTTTGAGACGGTGTCGCGTCGCGGCTTCCGATGCCTACCGACCGGGCTTTGCGAGCCAGCCGGTCAGCCAGGGATCCAGGCGGTACATGATCGAGAACGCGAGCCATTCGCGGGTCATGTCCCACCATCCACGTGACCGTCCCCACGCGACCCTATCGATTTTCCGGCTCCGGGACACCATGTCCTCCACGTCCGCGCGCGCGGCTTCCACGACGCGCGGATCTTCCAGACGAAGCATGAGCTCGTAGTTCAGGTAGAGGCTGCGCGGGTCGAGATTCGAGGAACCCGTGTAGACCGCGTTGTCGATGAGGAACACCTTCGCATGCAGCACGCGCGGCTCGTACTCGAGAATCCCGACGCCGGAACGCAGCAACGACGAGTACAACCGGCGCGCCGCCAACTGCGAGAGCCACACGTCCGACTGGGCCGGCAACACCACGCGCACGCTGGCCCCGCGCCGTGCCGCTTTCCGCAGCTCCCTCCGGATCGCGGCCGACGGCAGGAAATACGGCGTCACCAGGGTCACCCGTTTCGCCCGCGCCAAATCCCCGATGAATGCCTTGGACATCCCGCTCGGCCCGTGGCCGGGCGACACCGGGAGAATGCGAAGGCCCGGTTCGCATCCGCCCGCGTCGTCCCAAACGCGGCGCCGCCACCGGGACATCCACGGCGGTCGATCCGCATGCGCCTGGTAAAGGCTCGCGAAAAGTTTCCCGAGGGCGGCCGCCGCGGGACCGGCGACCCGGAGCCCCGTGTCGCGCCAACCATCCGTCACGCCGTCGCCGTCGTATTCGGGCGCGATGTTGAAGCCGCCCACGAACGCCACCGCGTCGTCGCACACCAGGATCTTGCGATGGTCGCGCACCAGGATCTTGGGCGTTCGCACCCGGTTGAACCACCGGACCCCGCCGCCGGCCTTGGCCAGGGGCTCCAGATAGGAGTCCGACAAACCGCTCGATCCGACCGCGTCGAGCAGGACCGACACGCGGACCCCCCGCATCGCCGCGGCCACCAACGCTTCCCGGAAGGCGTCGCCCGGGACGCCCGGATGGAAAATGAACATCTCGAGGCACACCGACACCCGCGCCCCGCGGATGGCCGCGAGCATCATCGGGAAGGCGCGCCCTCCCGAACCAATCCATTCCGCGGTGTTCGTCTCCGACGCTTCCATCACGCCTCCCACTAGCCCGGCTTCGTCCCGTGACCAAGCGGGAATTCCGTCGCGGGCCGCATTTCGCGGCCGGCGAAGATTCCGGTTGCCCGGTCCCCCGTCCGACGCGTGACTTCCTCCGTGCCGACCGTCGAACGCCTCGTGACCCTTGTCCTCGGACTGCTCGTCGGGCTCGTCGTGGGATGGGTGTTGCGCGCGCTCCGGCGGACGTCGGCCGATCCCGCGCTGGAGAACGAATTGCGGCGGCAATTGGCGGATCGCGAGGCCCTGCTCGCGACCGAACGGAAGCGCGCGTCGGACGCGGAGTCCGCGTTGGCCGCGGCCCGCGCGTTGAATGGCCCGATGGAGCAATCGAATCGCGAGCTCCGGACGCGGTTGGCGTCCGCCGAGGCCGACGCCACGGCCCTGCGCGACCGTGCGGGCGCTGCCGAACTGGGACTCGCCACCGCGCGCGGCGAGGTGGCGCAGGGGGCGGCACTTCTGGCCGAGCAGCGGCGCTTCCACGAGGACAACGAGCGCGAGTCGCGCGAAACCCATTCGCGTGTCACGGCGGAACTCAAGGAGTCCCACGACCGCGCGCTCGGCGAATTGAAAAACGCCTTCGCCGCGCTCAGCGCCGACGCCCTGCGCCAGTCCGCGCCGGAATTCCTCAGGCTCGCGCAGGAAACCTTCGGCCGCTTCCAGGAATCCGCCAAGGGCGACCTGGGGCTACGCGAGGAACGCATCGCGGCCCTCGTGCGTCCCCTCGAGGAAAACCTCCGCGCCTACCAACAGCGCCTCCAGCAGGCCGAGACCTCGCAGTCGTCCGCGCTCGGCGACGTCAAACGCCACATCGAGACCCTCGCCCAGCAAAGCCTGACGCTCTCGCAGGAAACCCAGCGTCTCCGCGTCGTCCTCAGCTCGAACCAGGCCCGCGGACGCTGGGGCGAGGAAACGTTGCGCCGCGTCGTCGAGGCCGCCGGGCTCTCCACCCATTGCGATTTCTCCGAACAAACCAAGGCGGGCGACGGCACCCCGGATCTCGTCGTGCGCCTTCCCGGCGATCGCGTCATCATCGTCGATTCCAAAGTCCCCGACCTGGACTTCCTGGCGGCGTTGCAAAACGCGGACGAAACCCGCCGCGGCGACGCCCTTGCCGCCCACGCGCGGCGCCTGCGCGAGACGATCAAGGCGCTGTCCGACCGCGATTACCCAAGGCTCTTCCCCCAGGCACTTGATTTCGTCGTGCTCTTCCTGCCCGCGGAATCGTTGTTCAGCGCGGCGCTCGAGGCGGACCGCGACCTCATCGTCTGGGCCGCGGAACGCCGGATCCTGCTCAGCACGCCCGCGTCCCTGATCGGGTTGCTGCGGTCCGTGGCCGTGAGTTGGCAATTGCACGAGCAATCGGTGAACGCGCGCGAAATCGCGGCGGCCGCCACGGCCCTCTACGAACGGATCGTCACCTTCGCCACCCACTTCGAGCGGATGCGCGATGCCCTCGACAAGGCCGCGAAATCCTACGACGCCGCGGTGGGCAGCTACGACCGGATGGTGCGGCCGGCCGGCGAGCGGTTGCTCCGGCTGGGCGTGGGCGGCGAAAAAGCAGTGCCGGAAATCGCGGCGCTCGACGCCAATCTTCGCCCGGCTCCGGGCATCGCCGAGGGCACCAACGCGGGCGAAGACTCCAAGTCGTAACCAACTTTCAGCGATGCGGCATTGCGCGGGAGCAATTCCGAAACAAATCTCGGCAACCCGGGTCTACGGGTAGACGTCATGCCAGCCTCCCACCGCCCCAGCGCCCGTCGGTCGCGCGGATTCCATCGCCAAGTCCTGTTGCTCTCGACCGCGTTGATCGCCGGCGCGTCCTCGGGATGCCATCGCGACGATGCGGTTCACATCCAGTCGGACACCGTGCGGCGTCGCAACCTGACCGAACTCGTGATGGCCACGGGCAAGATCCAGCCCGTGACGCAGGTCAAGATCAGCCCGGAAGTCGCCGGCGAAATCATCGAGTTGCCGGTGAAGGAAGGCCAGAAGGTGCGGAAAGGCGAGTTGCTGGTCCGTATCCGGCGCGATCTCTACGAGGCGGGCGTTCGTTCCTCCGAGGCCAGTTTCAAGGCCGCCGAGGCCGCGTTGCTCACGACCCGGGCCAACGAGCGCAAGTGCGAGTCCGAACTGAAGCGCAACGAGGAACTGTTCAGGAAGAAGCTCCTCAGTGACTCCGGATACGACGAGTTCCGGACCGCGTGCGAGATCGCCAAAGCCAACACGGCATCGGCCACCCAGCAGATCGAGATCGCCCGCGCCTCGCTCAAGAAATCCGAGGAGGATCTGCTCAAGACCACGATCAACTCGCCCGTCGACGGCACCGTCTCCAAACTCAATTCCGAGGTCGGCGAGCGCGTCGTCGGCACCGGCATGATGGCGGGCACCGAGATCATGATCGTCTCCGACCTGACCGAAATGGAGGCGAGGGTCGAGGTCGGCGAGGTGGACGTCGTGTTGATCCAGCCGGGGCAGAAGGCCCGCATCGAGGTCGATTCGTTCCGCGACCAAAAGTTCGTGGGATCGGTCACGCAGGTCGCGCGTTCCGCGAAAACCCAGGCCGCCGGCACGCAGCAGGAATCCACGAAGTTCGAGGTCCGCATCCGCATCCAGGACAAGCAGCCTTTCCTCCCCGGCATGTCGGTCACGTCCGAGATCGAGACCCGCTACCGCACGAACGTCCTCACCGTTCCCATCCAAAGCGTCACCACGCGGCTGCCCAAGGGCAGCAGCAATGCCCCGGTGGCCGCCGCCGCGTCCGGTCCGCGCTTCGGCCAACCCGCCGGCAAGGAGCTCGAGGTGGTCTCGGCGAAAAAGGCGGACGGACCCAAACCGCAGGAGGTCGTCTTCGCGGTCGAAAACGACAAGGCCACCGCGCGTCCGGTGAAACGGGGCATCAGCGACGACACCTACTACGAGGTTCTCGACGGATTGGCGGAAGGCCAGGAGATCGTCACCGGCAGCTTCCGCGCCATCGCCCGCGAGTTGCAGGACGGGAAGTCCGTGACGACCCGGACCAATTCCGGCTGGGGCGTCTCCGGCAAGGCCAAGGCGACCGAGTAGCCCGGACCATGCCGCTCATCCGCATCCAGAATCTCGCGCGCCGCTACGTCATGGGCGCCGATACCGTCCACGCCCTGCGCGGGGTGTCGCTCGACATCGAGCGCGGCGAGTACGTCGCCATCATGGGCCCGTCCGGCTCCGGGAAATCGACGCTCATGAATCTCGTCGGTTGCCTCGATTCGCCGAGCGACGGGCATTACGAACTCAACGGCAAGGACGTCTCGCGGATGACGGACAACGCGCTCGCCGACATCCGCAACATCGAGATCGGCTTCGTGTTCCAGAGCTTCAACCTGCTGCCGCGCTCGGATGCGCTGCACAACGTCGAGTTGCCGCTCGTCTATGCCGGCGTGCCCCGTTCGGTCCGACGCGAACGCGCGCGCACCGCGCTGGCGAACGTCGGCCTCGCCGACCGCATGCACCATCGTCCCAACGAACTTTCCGGCGGCCAACGCCAACGCGTCGCCATCGCCCGCGCGCTCGTCAACACCCCGTCGATCATCCTCGCCGACGAACCCACCGGGAATCTCGATTCCCGCACCGGCGAGGACATCCTCAATCTCTTCGAGATCCTTTCCCGAAAAGGCAACACCATCATCGTCGTCACCCACGAGGAGGAAGTCGCGCAACACGCGCGGCGTATCATCCGGCTGCGGGACGGCCTCGTGGCGCAGGACGCGGTCAATGGCAACCCCCGCACCGTGGCGGCCCGGACGGAATCCGGCCCGCCCGCCGAGCCCATGCACGCCCCGTCCGGCGGGGTTCCGCCGGTGATCGCGACCTGAGCGGCCATGACGTTCCCCGCCGAAATCCGGGAGTCCACCGTCATCGCCCTGCAGGCGTTGAAGGCAAACAAACTGCGCTCCGGCCTCACCACCCTAGGCGTCGTCGTCGGCATCGTCACCGTCACGCTCATGGCCACGGCGATGAACGGGATCAACAGCTCGTTCCGCAAAAGCATCTCCTCGATGGGTGCCGACGTGCTGCACGTGGGGCGTTTCCCATGGGCTTCGTTCGAGGACCCGCGGGTCTACCGCAACCGCCGCGAGTTCTCGCTCCAGGACGCCCGCGACCTTGAAAACACCATGACCACCGCGAGCGCGGTGGCCCCCAAGGCGGACGACAAGGGGACCGTCACCTATGGGCTTCGGCGCGCCACCGACGTCTGGATCAACGGCAACACCGAACAAAGCCTCGTGATCCGCGGCCTGTCGCTCACGCAGGGCCGGTGGTTCAGCCAGACCGACGTCTCGGCGGACCGCCGGGTCTGCGTGCTGGGGGCGTTTTTGGCCGACGGGTTTTTCCCGCACGAATCGCCGGTCGGGAAACGGGTCCGCGTCAACGACACGACCTACGAGGTGATCGGAGTCCTCGAAAAACTCGGCTCGTTCCTTGGCGCCTGGGACCAGGACAACCAGATCGCCATCCCGATCTCCACTTTCAAATCGAGCCAAAGCCCCACGCCCAACTACGAGATCACCATCAAGGCCCGCGACCCGTCCGAACTCCAGGAAACCATCGAGGAAACCCGCGCCATCCTGCGGCGTCTCCGCAAGGTTCCGCCCGGCACGCCCGACGATTTCGCGATCAACCAGCAGGATGTCTTCGTCCAGTTCTTCCTGATCTTCGGCGGCACCATCGGGGCCGTCGGTTTGTTCATCACCGGGCTGGCGCTCGTCGTCGGCGGGATCGGGATCATGAACATCATGTTCGTCTCCGTGGCCGAGCGGACGAAGGAGATCGGGATACGCAAGGCACTCGGCGCGAAACGACGTGCCGTGCTGTCGCAGTTCCTCGTCGAGGCCGCCACCATCACCCTCGGCGCGGGGCTCCTCGGAATCGGCATCGCATGGCCCGTCACCCTCGCCATTGATCGCTACACCAGTTTCGCCGCGCAAATGTCGTGGTGGATCGTCGCGCTGGCCCTGTTCGTCAGCGTCCTCACCGGCGTGGTCGCCGGTTTCATCCCCGCCCTGCGCGCCGCGCGCATGAATCCCGTCGATGCCCTCCGGGCCGAATGACGCCATGCGATTCCTCCGCGAATTGTTCGAGAACGTGCGGCTGGCATTGACCGCCGTCCGCTCCCACGTGCTGCGATCGTCGCTCACGGTGCTCGGGATTTTGGTCGGCGTCTTCTCGATCATCCTCGTGATGACGGCGATCCGCGTGCTCCAGGGAAATCTGGAACGCGGGATGAGCCAACTCGGGGCGAACACGTTCCAGCTCCAGCGATTCCCGGCCGTTCAGGTGCAGGGCGACAGCGCCCTCTGGAAAAAGTACGCGCGTCGCAAGCGGTTCTACATCGACGACACCCGCCGTCTCGCCGAGCGCGCGACCCGCGCGACGGCCGTCGCGGTCGTCTCGAACCTCGGCGCCGGCGAGGCGACGTCCCGCTACGCCCACACCAACCCGAACACCCCGGGCCTCGCGATGTCCCCCGAGGCCTTCATCACCCGGAACCTCGCGGTGGCCTCGGGACGGGCGTTCTCGAGCGCGGACGAGGACGCGGCGCGGCGCGTCTGCGTGCTCGGATCCGAACTCGCCACGAAGCTGTTCCCGTACGCGTCGCCGCTCGGGGAGACTGTGAAGTTCAAGGGCGGCACCTACAGTGTGATCGGCGTCCTCGAGGCCAAGGGATCGATCTTCGGCCAGAGCCAGGACAACTTCCTCGCCATTCCCCTGGAAACCGGCCTGAACCGTTATGGCCGCGATCTCTCGCTCCAGATCCAGATCCAGTGCGACGACGCGGCCTCGGTCGATCCCACCGTCGAGCAAGTGCGCGGCATCCTGCGCGCGCTGCGGAAGGTCAATCCCGGCGACGAGGACGACTTCGAAATCATCTCCAACGATTCCGTCGTCTCCCAATTCCGCGACGTGACCGAGAATCTCCGGATCGGCTCGGCGGTCATCAGCAGCATCGCGTTGGTCGCGGCGGGCATCGGGATCATGAACATCATGCTCGTGAGCGTCACCGAGCGCACCCGCGAGATCGGCATCCGCCGCGCGATCGGCGCGAAGAAACGCAGCATCCTCGCGCAGTTCCTGTGCGAGGCCATCGTCCTGTCGGAAATCGGCGGCATCATCGGCGTGGCCCTCGGCATTCTTGCCGGCAACGTCCTCGGGCTTGTCCTCCACGCCCCGCCGATCATCCCCTACGACTGGGTCCTCATCGGCCTCGGCATCTGCTCGTTCATCGGCATCGCGTTCGGAACGTACCCGGCCTGGAAAGCGGCCAACCTGGACCCGATCGAATCGCTGCGATACGAGTGAAGGCCGGCCGGGGGCGCAGCTTGCCACTGCCCGATCACTAGGAAACAGGCCGAGGAATTTTTTACAGGAGGTAACGGAGGCAACGGAGACCGAGTCGTTGCGGCTTTCCAGGCAACCAACCCGAGCACACCTCCCTTTTCTCCGTTACCTCCCGTTAAAAATCTTCGGGCCCCTTTTCCGGCGAGCCAGGCAGTGTCCGGATGAGCCCGACCGGCGGCGTGGCGCGTGATTCCTCTATGCGCGGCGTCCCAACGGGCGTAAACGAAAGGCACTCCCGCCACCTATGGACATCGTCTTCAAGTGCCCGCATTGCCAGACCGAGCTCGAGGTGGATTCCGCCGCCTCCGGGGAATCCATCAATTGCCCGGCCTGCAACCGAAGCCTCACGATCCCCGCCGTCGCCGCGGGAGGCCCGCCGCCCCCTCCCGGGGGTCCCGCCTCGGCGGCGGCCGCTTCGAAGCCCGAGAAGAAGTTCAGCGTCCCCGTCACCGACAAGCCCGTCGAACTCCTCATCAAGAAAGCCCTGCCCTCCCTCGACGCGCAGGCGCAGAAAGAGGGACGCCGGCTCATCCGGGTCAAAACCATCCGTCACATCGATTGCAAGGAAGTCGGGCACGACAACTTCGACGCCTTCGTCACGGAGTTCATGAACAAGGTCGGCGACGAGAACATCGTCAGCCTCACCCCGATCAATTACAGCTACGTCGAGATGGGCACCCAGAAGTTGCTCAATGATTTCGGGGTCATGATCGTCTACCGGGGTTGAGCGCGGCCGGCGGAAACCTTCCGGAACAATTCCGCACGTTCGTGGTCCGATCCCCGTGGCTTTCACCCTGAACCGAATCGTCCCGATCGCCCTCCGCGTCGGGGTCGCGCTGTTCCTTTGCGGCGCGTTGTGCCGGTCGACCGTCGCCGCCGCCGAGAAACCCCACGCCCGCCACTCGCCCGCCAAGCCGCGTTCCGGCGATGCCGTCCGCATCGATGTCGACGCCTCCGCCCTGGGCGCGGACACCGCGCCGGTGCTCGAATACGAGGTGGTCGCGCCCGGGCGCTACGTGGCGCGCGACGATCCGGCGTTCAAGACGGACTGGAAATCGATGCCGTTGTCCCGCGCCGATGCCACCCGTTGGTCCGCCGAACTTCCCGCCGCGATCCACAAGAACCGGGTGTTGGTCCGCTATCGCGTCCGTTCCGGCGCGAACCGCGAGGTCGTGGTCCCTCCGAAGGAAGATGCCCAGGGCAACCTCGCCTACTTCGTGTACGACGGCGTCCCGGCGTGGCGCGGGGCCGTCGATCCGAAAGGCGATTCCCAGGCGAGGACCCCGACGGAGTTCCCGGCCGACGTGTTGTCGCGGATTCCCGTCTATCAATTGGTGGCATCGGCCAAATCCGTGGAGACGGCGATGTGGCGCCCGGAGTTTTCCGGAAAATCCAACGATCCGCGGCACGAGTACGGGGCGACCGGGACGATCGTCTACGACGGCGTCGTCTACGACCACGTCGGGTACCGCGCGCGCGGCGGCGGATGGCGCCACGCGATGGGCAAGAACATGTGGAAGTTCAACTTCAACTCGGGCCATCGCCTCGCGGCGAAGGACGACTACGGAAGGCCGTACGCCGCGAAGTGGGACAAGCTGAACCTCGGGGCCTGCATCCAGCAGGGCGACTACGGCATGCGCGGCGAGCAGGGTTTGTTCGAGGCCACCACCTACCGCCTCTTCAACCTCGCCGGCGTCCCGGCGCCGCGCACCCATTGGATCCACCTGCGCGTGGTCACCGATCCGGAGGAAACCCCGGCCGACCAATACCGCGGTGATTTTTGGGGCCTGTACCTCGCGACCGAAAACGTGGATGGGGGATTCCTTCGCGAACACGACCTCGACGAGGGAAACCTGTACAAAATCGAAAACTTCCAACCCACCGTGCATCACCGGGACGACGGGTCGAAGGACGACGTCACGGACGGGCGGATGTTCATGGGACAATTGATGCGCGGAAACCAACGGCGGGTTCCCGGGCTCAAGTCCGGCCCCGGTTGGTGGGACGAGAACCTCGATCTGGCCAGCTATTACGGCTACCGCAGCATCCTCGAGGCGGTGCACCACTACGACATCGACTCCGGCAAAAACTACTTCATCTACCACGATCTCAAGACGGGACGCTGGCAATACGTGCCGTGGGACGTCGACCTCACCTGGGGCGAGCACATGTACGGGGGCGGATACGAGCCGATCTTCCGGGCGGGACTCATCGCGGGCGAGCCGTACGCGACCGCGTACAAGGAACGCCTGACGGAACTCAGGGACCTATTGCTCAATCCCGAGGCGATCGGCCGGGTGATCGACGAGCATGCGGCGGTGATTTGGGACGGACGTGGGCGCCCTTCCCTTGCCGATGCCGACCGCGCCAAATGGGATCATCACCCGATCATGTCGTCGTCGCGGGTGATGCACGGCAAATCCGATCCGGGGCTTTTCTATTTCGGCGACCCGCGAAAACACATCGATTCGATGGTGGCGACGATGAAGCAGTTCGCCCTGCAGCGACAATCGCATCTCGATCGCCTGACCGCGGGCTACCGACCGCCGGCGGCGCCGAAGGCACCGACGATCCCGTCGGCAAAAGCCGCCGACAAGAAAGTCACCGCGACGGCTGCACCGGCCGACGGCAAGGCTCCGGGAAAACTCCGGTGGCGATTGGCGGAAGTGAGCGATCCCAAAGCCGCCGGCTTCGATCCGAAGAAACCGTGGCATCACGAGATCGAGGCGATCTGGGAATCCGAGACGAGCGGCAAGGCGTCCGTCGAGGTGCCGGCGGACCGATTCCAGAGCGGCCACTCGTACCGACTGCGGGTACGAAGCCTGGCCGAGGACGGTCGTTGGAGCCGTTGGTCGGAGCCGGCGGCGTTGGCCGCGCCTTGAGCGGCGGCAACCCGCCGGGAAGTGGCGGCGGGCCGCCGCCACCCACGCCGGCCACATCGTTCCGGCTCACATTGCCCGGTTGACGAAGGCGCGGTGCGTGCCGAACACGGGGCGGAGCGATCGGCCCAACTGGTCCTGGATGGACTGCATCTCGCGGTAGATCGCGGCCGCCTTGGAATCCGGATGCGCGATCTCCGCGCGGTTCACGGTCACGAATTCGTCGGTGATGTCCTCGATCGCGACATTGTCCCCTTCGGACCGCCGCCACGACCACAGCGCCTGCAACGCCGCGCCGTAGGCCGCTCCCTCGGAAACCTTGAGCGTCACCACCTCGGCATCGAACACGTCGGCCATGATCTGGCGCCAGAGTTTGGATTTCGCGCCGCCGCCGGTCGCCCGCACCTGCTTGGCCTTCACGCCCAATTCCGCGAGACGTCGCAGCCCGTAGTTCATGCCGAGCGTCACGCCTTCCATCGTCGCGCGCGCGAAATGCGCGGCCGTGAAGGTCTTCGGACGGACGCCGAAAAACACGCCCGTCCCGTCGGGAACGTTGGGGGTCCGCTCGCCCTCGAGATACGGCAGCAGCACCAGCCCGTCCGATCCCGCCGGCGCCTTGGCGGCGGACTTCTCGAATGCCGCGTGGTCCAGGTCGAAATCGCGCCGCACCATCTCGGTGGCGACGGTCACGTTCATCGTGCACAGCAACGGCAGCCAGCGGTTGGTCGAATCGCAGAACGCGGCGATCTCGCCCGCCGGGTCGACCACCGGCCGTTCCGCGCAGGCGTAGATGGTGCCGCTCGTCCCGAAGCTGGCGGTCACCACGCCCTCCCGGGTGTTCCCGGTGCCGATCGCGCCCATCATGTTGTCGCCGCCGCCCGCGGCCACCAGCACGCCGGCCTTCAGTCCCAATTGGCGCGCGGCGGCCTCCGTCAACCGACCGGCGGGTTGGTCGCTCGCGCCGATGGTCGGCAGCTTGGCCGACAACCCGGGGTCGATCGCGCGCAACGCGGCCTCGCACCAGCGGCGCTTGCGCACGTCGAGCAACGCCGTCCCGGAGGCGTCGCCGAACTCCATGAACGCGTTCCCCGTCATCCACCAATTGAGATAGTCGTGCGGAAGCAGGATGGTCGCGAGCCGCTCGTAGTTGGCAGGCTCGTGGCGTTTCAACCAAAGGATTTTCGGGGCCGTGAATCCCGGCAGGAACGCGTTGCCCGACTGCCGGATCGCGCCGCGCGGCCCGCCCAGCGCGGCGTTGAGTTCGTCGCACTCCGCGGTCGTCGTGGTGTCGCACCACAGTTTCGCCGGACGGATCACCTTGCCCTCGCGGTCCAGGGGGACGAACCCGTGCTGCTGGCCGCTGACGGAAAGCGCCACCACGTCCGATGCCGCGGCCTTGGCTTCCTTCATCGCCGCCTTGACCGCCTTGACCGTCGCCGTCTTCCACGTTTCGGGATGCTGCTCTTTCGCTCCCGCCGGCAGCCCGGGCAGAAGGTCGTAGGCCGCGGAACCCGTCCCCAGCACCTTTCCGGTGTGGGAATCGACGACGAGTGCCTTGGTGGATTGGGTGCCGGAATCGATGCCGATCAGTAGCGAACGCGAGGCCATGTTGGGAAACTTGCTGTGCGGGCATCGTGGGGGAAGAAGACCGGGGTGTCGATGGCGCTTTGGGATTCTCTGGGCCAAACCTTGGTGCATACGTCGTGTGGCAGCGGTCGTGAGACCGTGGATTCGCTTGTCCCTCCCGCCTGCGCGAGGCCTTTGCGACGATCGCTCTCCTCGTTCTCCGTAGCGCAGGCGCCCTCGCCTGCGGTAGACGCGGGCGTCCCGCCCGCGCTCACCCTCGGCAATCCCCGCTTCCCTACATGCGCTCCCTCGTCTCCGAGCAGGGACGGTCCAGTCACCGCTCACGAGACTCGGGCGCCATCTCTCCGGCCTACAACCCCTGAAACCCCTGCGGGCTCGCAAACACGCGGTATTCCCCGATCCGCCCGTGCGGCCAGGGGGTGGGGAGACACGCTTACCTTCCGGTGGAACCTTTCGCCCGCGGCGCGGACTCGTTCCGCGGAGTCACGCCCGCATGCACGGGGTTCACGCCGGCCCGGAATCCGGGACCGGCCCCGGGCCCAAAAACAAAAGGGGCATGGCTTGTGGCCATGCCCCTCGAACGTCGCTTCGTTGGTTACTTGAAGTTCGCGGTCAGCGAGAGGCTTCCATTCATCGTCACCGTGATGACCTGTTGTTTGCTGACCACGGCGCCCGACCAACCGATCCACGGCGAGCCCGCGTCCGGAGTCGCCGTCAGAGTCACCACGGTGCCGGCCGCGTAGCTCGCCGCCGCCGGTG
The DNA here is from genome assembly GCA_025363585.1 of Verrucomicrobiota bacterium. Classification (GTDB taxonomy): domain Bacteria; phylum Verrucomicrobiota; class Verrucomicrobiia; order Limisphaerales; family UBA9464; genus UBA6176. Next base: position 19,296 of record JANYDN010000018.1, read on the forward strand.
AGGTCGTCACCGTTCCTTTGCCCGTCTTGCTTACCGATAGCTTATAGCTTGAGGACGTCGTGGTGCCACCGCCCCCTCCGCCCCCTCCGCCGCCGCCGCCGCCGCTGGCCAGACCTTTGATGGTGACCGGCAGGGTGGCTTGGCCGCCGTTGGAGTTCCATACCACCGCGGTGGCGGGTGCGGTCGTCATCAGGATGGAGCCGTTCCATACGCCCAGCTCGAGCTGCATGGTGCCGATCGGGCCGAGCGTGTCGGTGCCGAACGTCATGATGCTATTCGCATAACTGGTGTTGGCCTTCACCTTGAATAGCAGCGTCACGGGGTCCCAGTCCGCCGTGACGATCGTTACCGTGGGGATCGGGTTCACCGGGGTGGTGGCGGTGAGCGTGCCACCGTTGAAGGTCGCCTTCACCGTGACGCCCTTGATGCCGGGAACGACCGCGGTGGTGGCGGTGAAGTAGGCGCTATAGGCGCCCTGCGGCACGATCACGGTCGCGGGCACCTGGAGCACCGAAGGGTCGCTGCTGGTCAGCGCGACGACCGCGCCCGCCGCCGAACGCGGGAAGTTGTTCAGGGAGACCTGACCGCCCACGCTTTGGCCACCCACGACAGCGGGAATGAACAGGCTGGACAGCGCGGCCACGGGAGCCGGGTTGAGGACCACGCTGCCGGTCACCGTCGTGCCATTAAAGCTGGCGGTGATGGGAACGCTCGTGAGGACGGACACCGGGGCCGTGTTCATCGCGAACCCGAGGGCCGCAAAGCCCTGCGAGATCGTGATCGTCGGGGGCACCGCGACCAGCGAGGGATCGCCGCTGGCAAGGGTGACCGTCGCGCCCCCGGCCTGCGCCGGAATGGCCAATTGCACCGATCCATAGGTGACAAAGCCGCCTTCCACGGGATTGGCAAAGACGCTGGCGAGTTTCACCAGCGGCGTGAGGGTAAGACCGGCAAACTTGCTGACGGCGCCGTCGGTGGCGTATAGCCGCATTCCGGTCGGAATCGGGAGGGACAAGCCGCCCGTGGGCACGGCCACGGCCGCGCTGGTGTCGCCCTCGGGGATCAGGACCGAGGCCGGCGTGGCGACCAGCAGCGGATCGGTGCTAAGGAAGGTGATGTTCACTCCGCCCGCCGGGGCCGGGCCGCCGAGCGACACCGTCGCCTGCACGGTCGTCCCGGGAACGACATTGGTCGCGTCGAGCGCGACCGACGCGAGCTGGCTCGCCGGGGCCGCGCCGGGGGCAAAGAGCACCGCGACCGCACCCTGCGGAATCATCGCGCCGGACTGGAATGTGTTGTAGGCGAAGCCGACGATGTTGCCGGTCGCATCGATGCCGGTCGCCACGCCGTTGGTATAGCCGGCCGGCAGGTACTGGTTAAGGTCCACCACGCTGTCGGCGGTGCCCGACCACGCGAGCGCGTGCCGCACCGAACCGGCCACTCCGGGCGCCCCAGCCCAACCGTCGCCGACCTGTTGGGTCGCGTTCATAGCATTGATCCGCGATTCGGTGAAAGCGGACGGTTGCAGATCCACCACGGAGTCCGGCGTGCCCGACCAGACAAGCGCATGAAGGTGGGAAGCGCCGACGGCCAGATAACCCCATCCACCCTGCTGGATGCCCGAGGTGCAGGTGGCCTCGGAGGAATCGAAGCCCGCCGGATGCAGGTCCACCGCGCTCGCGGCCGAGCCGGCCCAGCGCATGGCGTGACTGCCGGTGTGATAATACCCGATATAGATGTCACCCTCTGGATAAGCGATCGTCGAGACGTAGCCGACCTCCTCGCCATCGTGGCAACCCAAGGCACGGGAGAACGGATAAAGGGAGCCGACGGGATGGAGGTTGATCCCGCTCGCGGCCGATCCATGCCACGAATACGCGACCGAGGCGGCGAGGAAATAGCTTTGTAGCTGCGCGTAGCCGACTTGCTCGCCGTTGTGGATGCCGAGGCAGTACGAGAAATTATATCCGCTCGGCTGCAGGTCGACGAACGAGGCGGACGATCCCGACCAATAGCCGGCATGCTGGCCGATGCCGGTGGCCAGATAGGCCCAGCCGCCTTGCTGGAAGTCGTCGGCGCAAGTGGCCATGGATTCCCAGGCCGTGGGCGGGTTCAGGTCCACCACCGCCAACGCGTTGCCCGAGAGCAGCACCGCGTGCGGGTAGGCGGAACCCGGAACCTGTGAGCCGCCGATTTGCTTGCCGCCGACGGCCCCGGTGAGTTTGCCCGAGCCGGCCCCGGCCGGGGTCACGTCGTTGGCATGATAGACTTGGGCGAGGCCATGCGCCTGCAACAGCAGCGCGCATCCGGCAGGGAGGAGTTTAAGTAGCGGAGATTTCATGGGGTTGGTTCCGCAAATGTTCGGGGGGGGGAGAGTTTTGGAATCATGGGTCACTTCTGGGCCACGGAGCCGGTCGCGGTTCCGCTGAAGCTGCTCGTCAACCGAAGGGTGACGACCGGCGATACGGTGCCCTGGAATGCATACTTGCCCTTGCCGAGATTCGTCATGGTGCCGAGACGTTGGCCCGTCGCCGCGTTGAGGAGGGTAAGGGTTGCCGAGGGCACGTTGCTCGCGGCCTCGACTTTCAAAGCGCCGTTCTTGACCGTCAGTTCCGCCTTGGTTACCGACACGGTGTCCACCGTCCGGGGAATGGTGAAAGCGCGTGGTTGGCTCACGCCATTGAGTGTGGCGGTGAAGGTGACCAGAGTATCGGTCGGCACCGGCTGGAAGTTAACGAAGATCTGGCCCGTGCTCTGGGTCAACGGGGCAATCGTGACCGTGGCCGGCAACGGCGCCACGGCCGGCAGGCTGCTGCTCAGGGTGAATACCGCGGGGGAGTAATTGACGCGATTCAGGGAGATGCCGATCACCGCGCCGCCCTGGCCGAAACTGCCCCCGAGGAAGAAGGTGAGCGGCACGGTCGGATTGACCGTCGCCGTCTGTTGCACCGTCGCGCCATTGTATGTCGCCGTTGCCGTCACGGTCGCGGGCACGTCGATGGCGGCGTCACCGACGGCAAACGTGGCCGTCGAGGAACCCTGGGGCATCGTGAACGTGGGCGGCAGCGGCAACGCGGCGGCGTCGCTGGTCGTCAACGCGATCACAAGGCCACCCGCCGGCGCATAGCCAGGGTGCGTGAGTCCATCGGCGGCAACCGTGCGGGCCAGGCTCACCCGGGCGATGCCGGGCAGCGACACATCGATGGCCGCCAGCGCGACGGGGATGGGCTCGACGACCGTGGTGGCGGGCACCAGCGTGAAGGTCGTGGTCACCGAGTCGAAGACGTTGGACGGAAAGCCAACCGTTCCGATGAAGCTATGGCGGTCCAGGACGACGCCGAAAAAGCTATGCAGTCCGAGGCCGGAGCGGAGCCCGCCCGGCAGCGGACTGGCGCAGCCGCCCGCGTCTCCCGGTCCCGACGGGAAGTAGACCGGGCAATCCCGGGCGAACAGGCTTCCCTGCCGGACCGTGTTTCTAAGACCGCCGGCCTCGAAGGCATTCGAGGTGTTGTCGAATATCAGCGTGTCGTCCGTGGTGATGTTGCCCAAGATTCCCGACGCGCCCTTGAAGGGCGAGGGTGGCGGGGGGCGGTAGGTAAGGATATGAAACACGGCCGTGGTGGCCGGTCCGACGCTTTGGTCGACCGTACTTAGCAAACGGTCGGGATTGGTGACCTGGACGTCATAGGCGATGCACTTCAGCGCGGCGCCCGCGATCGGCAGCGGCAGGCCGGTGGCCGGATCGATGGCCGTGAACGACAGCGAGACCGTCCCGTCGGCGTTCACGACGACACTCGCGGCGATGTCGCCCACGCCATCCAACGGTGGCGAGGCCGCGATGGGGAGCGGAGGCAGGGTGAAGTTGGCGAAGGTAAGGTCGCCCGCGACGAGGGTCGCGCCGGTGCCGATGAGGTGTCCCACCGGGACCAGCGGGGTTTGCGCCGAGGCGGCGAGCGTCAGGAGGAACGCGGTGAGCGTCAGGGTTTTTTGATGGATTATGTTTTTCATGGGGGATTGTTTCCGAAGCGCACGTGCCCTTGGCCCGGTTGGACCCCGAGGCGCGGACTCTCCGGCTTCTTCGATCCGGGTGTTTCGGCACCCGGATATTTCATGGGAGAAAATCCCCCGGCGTCCGCGGTGGTACAACGAGTTTAGGGTAACAGAACTGTTACCTAGCGGATCAGGGCGCGGGGCCGCGCGCGATCCCGGCGTGGCTCCGGTGACGGCAGGGCCGCCGTCACCCACCCAGTTTTCACTGCAAGGTTCCGGCTTAGAAACGCACCGTGAACTGCGCGGCGACACTGCTTCCGGAGCGGTGGGGCCCGACCGTCTCCTGCTGGAAGCCGTATTGCAGTTTCAATTGCGTGTGCGCCGTGAAGCGATAGCCCGCCGCCAGATCCACGCGCCAAAGATCACGATCCCACGCGACCCGTCCGCCGACCCCGTTGGGCACGGTGCCGAACAATTGCTGGTTCCAACGGAGGGCGCCGAAGAACCGGGGCGTGAACTTGTATTTTGCCTCGATATAATAGGCCAGCGTGTCGGCCTCGCCCACGCGGGGAACCTCAAAGCGGGCCTCGTAAACCTCGGCCCATAGTTGCAGCCGATGCCACTCGAAGCGGAGGTCCTGGGCGACCACCCACTCGCGGTAATCGCCCACGCCTCGTCCGGCCGGCAGCATCGTGGCTGCTTCCGGACGGAGGTACGGGCCCGCACTGCCCGAGATCCCGAGGTTCCACTCCGGGCCGGGCCGGAAGCCCATCCTGCCGCTGAACGTGGGATGACCGAATCCAATCTCCGTCGCATCCCAGGATTCCGGTCGGGCGGAAAGCGACGTGTTCTTCATCTCGGCGGCATAGTCGAAACGTCCCAACTGGCCCGAGGCGGATAGTCCCGTGCCGTAGGCCGGCCCCCACGCGACCGGATTGTATTCGTATTTCGGCTCGTTCAAGCCGTGGACAAAGTCCGCCGCCCGGGCGGGAGCCTCGCGGTCGAAGATCGTGGTGACATTCTCGTACGGCAACGGGGCGTTGATGAACGGGTTGTCCCACGAAAGATGACGCGCGTTCCAATTGCCGGTGACCGCCGCAAATTTTCCGGCCTGGAGCCGGAACCGCCCGTCATCGCCAGGCGTGAATCGGATGGCGTATTCGTCCAACCGGGCCCGGGCCGGTCCATCGCCCGGATCGAAGCCCCGGTCCAGACGGGACTGGGCGAAGGCGTATAAGTGCGGACCGAACTGGGTGTCGAGGAAGAGCGTGAGACGCGGGGCAAAGAGTCGGTCGCCGGCCGTGTTGAGCAGGCCCGGTGTGGGTTGTTGAAAGAAGTAGCCTTCAAGATCCAGCAGACCACTGAGGCGCGCCCGCCATCGGTCATCGAACGCCGAGAGCGTCAGGGATTCGTCGACGCGGTCGAACAATTCCTCCACCGCGCCCCCAAGCGCCGGAAGCGCGAGCAGCGCGCCGCCGAACAACGCCAGTGTCTTCATGCCTCGACGCGGGACATCGCGCCCGGTGTCGCGCTCCGGAAGGTGGCCTCGAATTCCGTCCAATCCGGTTCCGACCGGACCAACCGCAGGTCGCCGCCGTGGAGCCGCGCTAGCTCCCGGGCAAGGTTGAGGCCCAGCCCATGGCCGGGAGTGTTTTCGGCCGCCGAGCCGCGATGGAAGCGCTCGAAGATGTGCGCCTGCACTTCGGCGGGAATTCCGCGCCCCGTGTTGCCGATGGTCAGCGACACCGCCTCCCGATGGGTCCGCGCCGTCACGCGGATGCGGCCGCCGGCACGGTTATACTTGCGGGCATTCTCCAGCAGGTTTTGCACGATCACGGCGCTGTAGCGCTTTTCCCCGGCAATCCGGAGCGCGGCGGGGACATCGGTCTCGACCGCAAGCCCCAGCGCGTCGGGAATCGTGTCCAGGTCGTCCATTCCGGCCTCGATGATCTGCGTGAGGTCCACGGCGGCGAAGTTGAGTTGAAGACGGCCGGCATCGGCCCGGGCGAGCAGCAGCAAGTCGTCGATGACGCTGGTGAGCCGGTAGGTCTGGTGCACGAGTTCGGAGAGTTCGTCACGCACCCCCGGCTCCAGCGGCTCGCGCGCGAGCAGTTCCTCGAGACCGGCGCGGAGCACGGTCACCGGGGTCCTGAGCTGGTGCGACGCGTCGGCGGAGAAGCGGACGGCGCGTTGCAGGCCCTCGTTTGTCAGCGCGAGTTCCGCCTCGGCGCGCGCGCCTGACGCGGTTCTCCTCCGAGTCCACGGCCAGCCGCTCGACCGGAGCCGAAAGCCCACGGGAAAACAAGTGGCTCGCGACGAACCCGCCCAACAGCAGGAGCGCGCCGGCGCCGAGGATGCGCCTCCGGAGCTGCCGCTGGCGGTTGAGCAGGTCCGTGAGTGGGTAGATGCTGACCTCGAAAGCGGGCGGAAACAGCGAGCCCGGGTTCAAGCGTCCGTGGAACACCAGGTGCGGCACGCCCGCGAGCATGACGGTGATGCCGCTTCCGGCATGCCCCGGATCGGCCATCGCCCGTGCCACCTCGCCCGCAAGCTCCTCGCGGGCCAGGCCGGACAACGAGGGGAACACCAGCCGGCCGTTAAGCCAAAGCCCGCTGCGCAACCCGTTTGTCGCGGCGAGACCACCCGGTTCCACGGGCTTGAAGCCGATCGCCAAGGCGCCGATTGCCTCGTCCGTCTCCGTCGAGATGATCGGCATGGCGACCACTTCCACCGGCGCGTCGCGGTCGGCACCGTCATGCCGCATAAGGTAGCCAACCTGCTGTTCGCGAGGAAGGCCCGGCAACGAAAGCAGCGCTTCCTCCGCAGGCCGCAGCTCGCCGGCGTCGGAACGGGCCGGGGGCGGGATGAGGATCCCTTTCTGGTCGAGGAACCGGTAGAAGGCACCCTGCAGGGCCCGTCGCGCCGCCGGCTGGCCTCCGGGATTCATCAGATCGCGCAGTTCATCCCGGGCTATCGGATACAAAAGGTCGCGTGCGTCGTCTTCCAGCGCGGCATGAATTCGGGGTTTCCGGACCAGCACGCGGCCGAGATCCGCGAGCGCGGCCTGCCGCAATTCCTGGACTCCGTGCAATGCGGCCAGCTCGCCCTGGAACTCCCGCAGGAGCCCGCGCTCCACACTCGTCGTCTCGTTCCGTTGCGCCCAGAACAGTTCCGTGGCCGTGATGGCAGATGCCACGAGCATCATCGCCAGCATGAGCTTCGTCCGGAAGCCCGCGATGCCGCCCGGGACAAGTCTGGAGCGCGGGCTCAAGGCAGATCCCGGTGGACGGTCGCGTTGGTGCCCAGATCGACGGCGGCTTCCAAAGTCGTTTTGCTGCTCAACCAGGCCTTTAGCACGAAGTGTCCCGACGGAAGGTTGGTCAGCCGGAAACGCCCGTCGGCGTCGCTCGTCGCGAAATGCGGGGTGTCGAGCACCAGGATGAGCCCGCGCATGTGCTCGTGGATATCACAGCGCAAGGTCACCAAACCCGGCTTGTCGAAGATCTGGCTGGGAATGGGTCGCTCGTCCGGGCGATAGCGCCCGAGGTCGAATCGCTTGGGCGGCGAAAAGGAGAAAACGTTGTGAAAGGTCGGGTCGTGATTTGGGAACTCCACCCGCGTGCCGACCTGCACTGGCAGCAACGCGGGCACGAACGTGAAATTCGTCTGGACGACCTGCCGGACCGGCCTCCCGGCCGCGGGCGGAAAGGTCCCTTCCAGATACACCACCGCCACCGGCGGATTCGGCGCAAGCACGCCACCGACGGATATTATCCCGTACCTCTGGTTCATCACCGGGGCGGAATGCGTCTTCGGCAGTTCCACCTTCCCTTCGATCACCGACTGCGCTGACAGGCGGGCCAGGCCCACGACCAGAAATGCAGGCCCCTGATATATAAGGCGGTGGATCATCCTGGCTTTGTCATCCGGGCGGGGTCAGGTCGCTCCCCGCCGGGGTTGAAACGGTGGGCGCTTGAATCGAGTAACCGACGCTACGGACGGTGTGGATGAGCGGCTCGGGGAAACCGGCGTCCACCTTGCGGCGAAGGCGGCCGATGAAGATCTCGACCGTGCGGGTGTTGTACTCGTGGTCCCGTTGCCAGACGCGTTCGCACAGTTCCGTACGGGAAAAGATCCGATTGGGCTCCTGCATGAGCACGTGGAGGACATCAAACTCCCGCGGCGAAAGGGCGATCGCTTGCCCGGACCGGGATACCCGCCGGTGTGGCACATCCATCCGCAAGTCGAAGACCTCGAGCAGGTCGTCGGCGGTGGGCGCGGCGCCGCGCCGTCCCAGCGCCTCGACCCTGGCGGCCAGTTCTTCCATGGAAAATGGCTTGGAGAGGTAATCGTCCGCCCCGGCCTTCAGGCCCTTCACTCGGTGTTCCACCTCGCTGCGGGCGGTCAGGATCACGACACGGACGGGACACTTGGCCTCGCGCAGTTTCGCCAGCACCGCGAGGCCATCGATGCCTGGAAGATTCAGGTCGAGCACAATCAAATCGTGCGGAAGCCCGAGCGCCACCTGCAAACCCAGAATCCCGTCCTGGCGCGTGGTCACCTCGTGCCCGTGCCGCGCGAGCGCGCTTGTAATGTGCCGGGCCAGTTGAGGTTCGTCCTCGATCACCAGGATTCGCATGCGTAGACCGAGCCGAGCCTCCGCAAAGTGCGGTTGCATCGGCGAGTCCAATCGGCATTGAAATCGCGTGCACGGTTCCGTCGGAGGCAATGGCAGGCAATGGGGTCAGATCTATCCCTTTGACATATCGGCAGCGGGCGCCCTCGCGAAGGCTCGCATTCCGAGGCGGCCGCGAGCCCGTTTCCAGAACGGCCGGATGCCTTGCGCCACCGCGGTGCAGGCGACGCCTGGCTCCTTGCCGATCACCTCGAATACTCGCCCCGCCGGACGCAAACCTGTTGTCGTTCGATGTGTCGATTGCCTACTTTCATGGCACGCCGGTTCCGGCGGACGGGGGCAACTGGGAGGAAGCCCCGTCGGCGGGAATCCGTTCGGCATCCCCTTGAATCACCTACCGATCGCTTCGTTGTCGCTGAACCCGGCATCGACGGGTTACCTGTCGCAGTTCCTGCTGGCAGCGCTCGTGTGCGTCGCGTTGGCCGGACCGGCGTGGAAGCCCGATGCGCGGCCGGCCACCCGGTACCTGCTGGGCGCCTTCGCCGCCTTTTCCCTCTTCGCCCTCTTTGGCTTCGGCGAGAACGGCCTCCGCTTCGAATGGTCCATCTACGCCCTGTACCTGAAGGTCGCGATGGCGTGCCTCGCGGGAGCCTCGCTGCTCGGATCCGTCTATCATTTCCCGGATCTGCCGCCTTCCGCGGCGGCGGAATTCCGGTACGTCCGAAGCCTTGTCGGCGCGGTCCTGCTTTACGAGCTGGCCATCACGGCATGGCGATTCCACCTGCTCCTCGCCGAGGGACACGTCGTCTGGCGTTCGTTTTCCCAGGAGCAACACCTGCCGCTCTTGTTCGCGGGCGTCGGACTCGCCACGGTTCGCCGCGCCCTGATGCTCTCGCGGTCGGTCGCCTCCGGACGGCCCTGGTTTCCCGTGTTCCTGGCCTCGAGGGATCCCGCGGTCCGCTTTCTCCGCGACCTGACGATCCTGGCCCTTGCCACCGGTACGTTGACCGTGATCACGTCCAAACCGTACCTGGGCATTTCCCCGGGATTCGCGGAGGTCCTCAACGGGTTCGTCGGATTCCTGCTCCTGCTGCTCTTCGCGTCGCTCTTTCTCGGCCGCTTCGCGGGGCCCTTCAGTTTCCGGAGCCGGATCGTCGGTTTCGTGTGCGTCAGCCTGTTGGCCCTGGGCAGCGGGATGGCATTGGTCGCGCGGTCGTCCTATCTGGAAATGCGCGCCGACGAAAAGCCCCGCGAGGATCCACCGCGTCCGTTTGGGCCCGAGCGGACCCTGGAATTCCACATGATCCACGGTGGTCTCCAGGGAAATCCGGCGCCTTTTGCCTGGGTGGCCGGCACGGGAAAACCGATCGACCTCGCCGGGAAGTGGCAACGGGTCCCCTTGCCGTTCTCGTTCCCGTTTTTCGGGAAATCCTACGACGAGGTGATCGTGGACAGGAACGGTTTCATCACGCCCGGCAACCAGGGAATGGAGTACCAGGATCTCCGCTGGCGCCTCGACGATCATCCGTTGGTGAGTCCCGCCTACCTCGATGCCGACCCCGCCGGACCGGGACAGGTTCTCGTCGACGCCAATCCGGACCGACTCGTCGTGACATGGGATGGACTGCAACCGCGCGGGTATCCGGGTTACACGCCGACTTTCCAGGCGGTCCTTTTTCGGGATGGAACGATCCAGTTCAACTATCTGAAACCGGGCGCCCGCCGCGCCATGTCCCTCGCGCGCCCGCCGCCGATCGGGTTCGCGGGCATCGTCGGCGGTCGCGAGGCAGGGCGCGCGACGTCGGTGATAGCCGCGTCCGTCACGCGCATTCCCATGGCTCCGGTCCCGGCGGGATTCATTCTCGATTTCGAAGGCGAGTGGCGGCGTGATTTCGCGACCTTCAGCCTCCGCCTCGTCGCGCTGCTGGCCCTCTCGATGGGAGTGGCGGCCGTTTTTTTCGGATGGGCGCTCAACCGTGGCCTTGTGCGCCCCGTCGAACGACTCGCCGCGGCGGTCCGTGCCATGGACCGCGGCGAACCCGTCGTCCCGGTGCCCGTGGCGACCAACGACGAGTTGGGATATCTCACCGGCGGATTCAACCGGATGGCCGCCACCATCCAGTCCGGCACCGAGGAATTGAAGCGGCACCGCGACGCGCTCGACGCCGAGGTGAAGGCCCGCACCCACGCGCTCGAGGAGGAGTTGGTGGAACGACGCCGGGCCGAGGCGCGCGCCGAGGCCGCGAGCAATGCCAAGGGCCAGTTCCTCGCCAACATGAGCCATGAACTCCGCACGCCCCTGAGCGGGATCATCGGCATGACCGGCCTCCTGCTGGAGACTCCCCTCGACGCCCACCAGCGGGAATTCGCCGAGAACGCGCGCCTCGGCGCCGAGAACCTCCTCGCGGTCATCGGCGATATCCTCGATTTCTCCCGGATCGAGGCGGGCCGGCTTGCGATCCACGAGACTCCCTTCTCGCCGGCCGATTGCGTCCGCGGCGTGCTCGACGTCATGGAAGTCCTCGCCGAGGGCCGCGGGCTGGAACTCCGCGCGGACGTCGATGTCGACCTCCCCCTCCAACTCAATGGCGACGCCGGTCGCCTTCGGCAGATTCTTTTCAACCTGCTGGGGAACGCCGTGAAATTCACGGTGACCGGCGAGGTGTTCCTCCGGGTCACCTCGCGGCCCATCGACCGCGCGCGCGCCGAACTCCGGTTCGAGATCCACGACACCGGGATCGGCATCCCGCGCGACGCGATCGGCCGGCTGTTCGCCCCGTTTACCCAGGCGGACTCCTCGATCGCGCGGCGATTCGGCGGCACCGGGTTGGGACTGGCGATCAGCCGGGGACTCGTGGCCGCGATGGCCGGGGAACTCCGCTGCACCAGCACGCCGAACGCCGGCTCGTGCTTCTGGTTTTCCTGCCCGTTCGTCGTGGTCGTGCCCCCGCCCCAACCGATCGCCTGGGAACGGCCCGCGCGGCTCTGGATCATCGATCCGTCGGCGGCGCGGCGGATACAAATCCAGAAACTGCTGGCCGCTTGGTCGCATCCGCCGGCGATCGAATCGAAGTCGGTCGAGACCGCCGAAGCCGTGCTCTCCAACCCGGGGCGCGGCATGATCGACGCCGTGCTGTGCGCGCGGGCCCTGCCCGACGGCGACGGGTTCGCGTTGCTGCGGCAAATTCGTGCCGAAGCCGGGAACGGGGTCCGCCTGGCGATGCTGTCGCCGAAGGCCACGCCGCCCAAACAGGAGGAGTTCGTCGATCCCGCGGTCGATCTCTGGATTTCCAAACCACTCCTGCCGGCGGCGCTCCGGCAATTTCTGGTCGATGCCCTCGGTCCGCGGCCGACGCCTGGCGGCGATTCCCGGACCGCGGAGCCCGGGGAATCCACCGGTGACGGGGATGCGGGAATACTTCCGGGTTTCCCGCTGCTCGTGGTGGAGGGCAACGCCGTCAACCAGCGGGTCCTCGTGCTCATGTTCCGTCGGCTCGGCCACCCCGCCCATCTGGTGTCCAACCTCGCGGAAGCGCTCGCGCGACTCCGTGCGTCCCCGTATCCGGTGGTTTTCATCGGATGCCAGTTCCCGGCCCAGCATGCCCTCCGAACCGCGCGGGGCATTCGCGAGGAATTCCCGTCGGGTCCCGGGCCTCATTTGATCGGGTTGGTCTCGGAAGGCCCCGTCGATCCGGGCGAGGAGTTCCGTAAAGCCGGCATGGATGATTTTCTCGCCTTCCCGGTCCGTCTCCCCGCGCTTCGCGACGCGCTCTCGAGGGCCGCGCGCTCGCGTTCGCTCCCGCTGCCTGCGATCGAACCCATCCTCGAGTGATCCATCCACCCGAGGAACACCTCGCCTCCGACCGCGTTTTGTTGTAGAAGAATCCGGGAGATGCGCCCCATCCGCAGCGGCAACGTCCGTGGCGCCATCGTCCGCTCCATGCACGCCATCCGCACAAGTTTCCTCGGCGCCCTGCTCTTCACCGCGACGCTTCATGCGGCCACCGTCCGGATCCATGTCGATCCCAACGGTCGCGATTCATGGTCCGGCCACCGCGCCGAGGCGACGCAAGGCAAGAACGACGGCCCGGTCCGTACGCTTCCGGCGGCATTCGCCATCGCCCGCGATGCCCTGCGCCGGAACCCCGGTGAACCGGCCGTCATCGTGGTCCTCCCCGGTCGCCATGAATTGGCGTCGCCCCTCGACCTGGGCCCCGAAGACTCGGGGATCGTCCTCGAAGGGAAGGCAGGAAGGACCCGGCCCACGCTTTCGGGCGGGATGCTGGTCACCGGATGGAAGCAGTCCCCGACCAACCGCGCGCTATGGGAAGCGACCCTTCCCGAGGTCGCGGCGGGCAACTGGTATTTCCACCAACTCTTCGTCCGTGGGGAACGCGCCCAACGCGCCCGGACTCCCAACACCGGATTCTTGGTCGGCACGGGCCCGCTCTCCGCCTCGAGTCCGATCGGGCTTCCGTTCCGTGACAACGACGTTCGCCCCGGGTGGGCGGCGTTCCCGGACGCGCGCGTGGTCGTGCTCGAAAAATGGACCGACCTCCACCTGCCCATTGCATCGGTCGACCCTGCGCGCCACCTGGTCCTACTTCCCGGCGGCCCGCGGCCCGACTGGATGGACGAACCCGCTCCGCGCTATTCCGTGGAAAACGTTCCCGACGCCCTCGACGCGCCCGGCGAATGGTATCTCGACCGCGCCACCGGCGTGCTCCGCTACTGGGCCCCGAGGGGAATCAATCCGAACGAAACCCAGATCGTCGCGCCACGCCTGACCGAACTCGTGCGGTGGCGCGGGTCGGACGACGGCAAACGCCCGGTCTCTTCCGTCACGCTCCGCTTCCTCCGTTTCGCCGACTGCGACTACTCGATGCCCACCGCCGGCATGCAGTCCCCGCAGGCCGCGGTCAACATCCCCGGCACTTTGGTCGCCCGGCACGCCGTCGATTGCCGGATCGACGATTGCCGTTTCGAAAACCTCGGTGGCTATGGCCTCGAATTGGGTCGCGGTTGCCAACGATGGACCGTTGTCGGATGCGATTTCCTCGGACTCGGCGCCGGTGGCGTGCGCATCGGCGAGCCCGGGGACAACCCTCCGTCGGTGCCCGACGAAAACCACTCGAACCAGTTCGCCGACAACCGGCTTTTCCATCTCGGCCGCGTATTCGCGCCCGCCGTCGGAATCCTCGTCCTCCAGTCCGGCACCAACCGGATCACCCACAATCATCTGCGCGACCTCTACTACACGGGCATCTCTGTCGGATGGAACTGGGGCTACCAATCGACGCCGTGCCGCGCGAACGAGATCGACCACAACATCGTCGAGCAGGTCGGCCAGGGCCGGCTCAGCGACATGGGCGGCATCTATACGCTCGGCCAGCAACCGGGAACCCGGATCCACCACAATGTTTTCCGCGACATCGAAAGCCACGGCTACGGCGGATGGGGATTGTACACCGACGAGGGAAGCTCCGGCATCGTGCTCGAGAACAACGTCGTCTATCGCTGCAAGAGCGCCGGGTTCCACCAGCACTACGGCCGCGAGAACGTGGTCCGCAACAATCTGTTCGCGTTCAATCGCGAGAACCAACTCATGCGGACCCGCGTCGAGCCGCATCTCTCCTTCTCGTTTTCCAACAACGTCGTCGTGTTCGATTCCGGCGTGTTGCTCGGCAGCGATTGGCACGGCACCACGAACCAGGTTTGGCTCGATTCGAATCTGTATTGGGATACCCGTGCCGGCACCAACGCCGCCGCGTACCGCTTCTCCACCGACGGTTGGCCGGCCTGGCGCGACCGCGGATTCGACGTTCATTCGGTCATCGCCGACCCGCTCCTCGTCGACGCGCAGCGTCCGGAACTCGGGCTCCGCGCGAAGTCCCCCGCCCTCGCCGTGGGGTTCCGTCCCATCGAGCTCGGCGACGTCGGCCCACGCGCGCGTCACGCCGGGGAATAATCCCCGGCCCCGAATCACGGCCCTTGGCGGAGGCGGAAAAACCGCGTCCCCGTTCCCACGTCCACGGCGACCGACGTCGTTCCCTCCACGGTCGTCGGGACCTCGTTCAAGTCCGTCCAGGTTCCCGTCGGCGAGGCAGCGCCCTGCGCGACGAAACCCGACGTCGACCAGGACAGCCTCAATTTGCCGGCGTCGCGCGCCGCCGAGAGCGACGGTCCCGACGTGCCCGAGGGCACCAGCGTCACGCTCGCCGTGTCGTTCGCCGGCGTGGGATCCAAGGTATCCGAACTCGCCACGGCCGTGAACAACGCCGGGTTGCTGGTCTTCGTCCGCACGCGCACATGCACCGTCGCGTGCGCTCCCGACGCGAGCGTTCCGGGAAACGCAGTGATGCCGAGTCCCAGTTGTTCGACGCTCCCGACCGATGCCGTGGTCTCGATGACATCCACCCCGGACGCAACGGAGATTCCGAGACTCGGGTTCGACGACGGCAACGGCCCCAGATTGGAGATGGTGAACGTGAGCTGCACCTCGCCTCCCACCGCCGGCGTCGTGGTGTCCGCCTGCGCCGTCACCGCCAGGTCCGCGCCCGTGCCGACGAGGAAACTCACGTTGCTGGTCGCCGTGCCCAACGGCGTCGTCACCGAGATCGGCCCGCTGGTGGCGCCGTCGGGAACGGTCACCGTGATGTTCGTCCCACCGATCGCGACGAAGGACACGGCCGCGGTCCCGTTGAACTTCACCGACGACGGGGAACCCAGGTTGTCGCCAATGATCTTCACCGTCGCTCCCACCGCCGCGTACGCGGGCGTGAAATCCAGGATCACCGGCGTGTTGCCGATGACTTGGAACGGAGTCTGGTTGCTGCCCGCGCCGCCCGGCGTCGTCACCACGATCACCCCGTTGATCGCCCCGTCCGGCACGATGGCGGTCAGTCGGTTGGTCGACTGCGCCGAAAAGGCCGCCGTCTTGCCGCCCCCGAACACCACCGTGGTCGCGTCGCCGATGTTGTCGCCGACCAGCGTCACCAGCGCGCCCACTTTCGCCCGCTGCGGACTGAACGAAGCCACCACCGGCGCCACGTAGAAGGGATTCGTCGACGTGGAACTGCCGTTGGGCGTCGTCACGGTAACGGGTCCGGTGAACGCTCCGAACGGCACCGTTGCCGTCAGCGACGTGGAATCGACCGGGGTCAACGAGGTTGCCACAAGGTTGCCGAATTTCACTTGGGTCGCGCCCGCCAGTCCCGTGCCCGTCACCGTGACCAACGTTCCCGGGGCGCCGCCCGCCGGCAGGAACGAACCAACGGTCGGCAACAAAGTGATGCTCGTCGCGGTGAGGAACGCCCCGCCCGGCGTCGTGACCGTCACCGCGCCCGACAGGTCGATCGTGGGAAGCCGGATCTGGATGTTGGTCCCGGTGCTCGCAAGGATCGTCGCCGGCACCCCGCGCACCAAGACCGACGAGACGTCCAGCAGGCTGTATCCCGAGAGCGTCACCGTGTCGCCGACCTGCGCGGCCGGCGGGTCGAACGACGTCACCAACGGCTGGAGGTAGAATTTCCCGGTCGTGGTCACGTAGCCCGATGGATTGCTCACCACCAGGTTGCCCGAGACGGCCTGGATCGGCACGCGCACCTGGATCGTCGTCTGCGAAGCGAAATCCAACGGAGCCGCCACGTATCCTCCGGCTGCCGCCGGGAAGTAGACCGTGGTCGCGAACGCGGGGTCGTTGATCGAGATGAAGTTCGCCCCGGTGAAGAGGATCGAGTTGCCCGCCACGCCGCGGATCTCGTCGGCCGGCGAGGCTGGCGAAGGGAGGCTCCGCGCGAACTTCGTCACCCGCGGCGCCAACTCGAAATCGAAGTCGCTCGTGTACGCCAGGAACAGTCCCCCGAACCCGTCGCTCGCATACAGCGAGACCGGTCCCGTCGTGGCCTCCAGCGGCACGGTCGCCACCACCTGCGTCGCCGTCCGCGAGAAAATCGAACCCGAGGCCAGCCCGAATCGAACGTCGGCAATCCCGCCGAGATTGCTGCCCACGAAGGCCACGCGGTCGCCCGGCTTGATGCGGACCGCCTCCGTCGAATTCGCCGCGGGAGGCACGATGCGCCCGAGCTTGTCGACGGTCTGCGCGCGAAGCGGCGAAAGAACCGCGAACGAGACGAACAGGCAGGCGAGGCAACGAAGGAGATTGGATTTCATCGGGAGCCGGTCGCGCGTCGACGGGCGGCGGAAATCAAGCGGTCGTCCACCGTCGTGTCAAAACGCGATTGCGGCCTTCGACAGGATGGCATCGCACCCGTCACGAACGGGATTCACCGGCTGGGATCGGCCGATGCCCGTCGGAACTCTACGCGCGCGGCGGCGGCCATCGCGACGGCGTCCGGGCTGTCGCCGTGCACGCACCACGTCCGCGGCGCCATCCGAAGGCGACGCCCGGTCACGCCCACCACCTCGCCCGTCGCGATCCACTCCCTCGCGCGATGGCGCACCGCGTCCGCACCGACGAGAAGCGCCCCAGCCGCGCCGCGCGGCACCAGCGTTCCGTCGTCCCGGTAACCCCGGTCCAGGAATCCTTCCGTCCAAACTTCCACCCCGCACCCGGACGCCGTTCGCGCAAGCCAACCTTCCGGCGGCGCGAACAACACCGCGCCGGAAGTCCTCCGCGACACCACCCGAAGTGTGGCCTCGGCCAACGCCGGATCCACGTTCGCCGCGTGATAGAGCGATCCATGCAGCTTCACGTGGCGCAACCCAACGCCGAGTTGCCGCGCGATTTGTCCCGAGAAGCCGAGTTGCTCTTCCAACATCGCGGACAATTCCGCGGGAGAAACCGCCGCCGTGTCCCGCCCGAAACCACCGGGCAATCCCGGATGCGCCCCGAAACGAATCCCGCGTCGCAACGTTTCCGCCGCGATCGCCCGCACCGTCTCCGCATCGCCCGCGTGGCCGCCGCACGCGACGTTTGCCGACGTCACCGAATCGAGCAGCGCCATCGTCCGTTCCCACGGCTCGCCTTCGCCGAGATCGCAATTGAGGTCGATGCCGGCGTCCGTTTTCACGCGCGCGCCGATTCTCCCCAGCCCGAATCCTCCACGGCGACGAACCGCACCATCGTGCCCGGCGCGCATTGCGACAGCCGCGGCAGGTCGCGCGGATCCACCAACGCCAGCTTCGCGTAGCCGCCCATCGTCGGACCGTCCGCCATCGTCACGATCGGCTGGCCGCCGGGTGGCACTTGAACCGTTCCCGGCAATACCGGTTCCGAAATCATGTCGCCCCCCGGGACCGCCAACGCCTCGCCCTCCAACCGGTAGCCCACCCGATCCGATTGCGCGGACACCCGCCAAGGCGTTTCGAACCAGCGCCGCACCGTCGATGCGTCGAACGCCCTCGCCTGCGGCCCGGGCCACGCGCGCACCACCGTTTCACCGGCGTCCGCGCCGCCGTCCCACGGGACCCGTCGGCCCACCGTGCCCGACGGCAGGCGATACGATGCGCCGGTGCCGATTCGCACGAGGCTGCCCGTCGCCAGCGTCACGCCGATCCCCGCGCGCGGCATCGACGACTGGCTCCCCATCGACGCGCGCGAAACAACGCCGCCGGGCAATGCCAGATAGGCCCAGACGCCGCGGCGTCCGCCGGCAAACCGCAACCGGTCGCCGGACCGCAACGCCAGCGTGTGTCCGGCGGGAACGGGCTCGGACGCGGTTCCCCCGGCGCGAGACACGACGGCGCCGAGATCGGCTCCCGCGATACCGACGACGAGATCCGCTTCCGCGCGGAATTCCTGCCGGCCCAACGCCAGTTCCAGCGCCGCCGCCTCGGGCGGATTGTCGATGAGCCGATTCGCCCGCTCCAACGACACGACATCCATCGCTCCCCCCACGGGAACGCCGAAGCGCGCCCAACCCGCGCGTCCGCGGTCCTGCACCGTCACGCCCGTGCCCGTCGAAAGCACCGTGAACGCCACCGTCCCGGCGGGTTCCTCGGACGGCATCGCGTCGGGATTTTCCATCGACACCGACGTCTCCACGAAGCGAACCGAATCTCCCGGCGAAAGGAGGAACGCGTCCGGGCCGCTGCCTTCGGGATCGAACAGCCGTCGCGTTGTGTTCCCAATGAGATTCCAACCCCCGGGACTCGGGATGCCGTACACGCCCGCGTGCTCGCCGCCGATCGCGACGCTGCCCGCAAGCACACGCATCCGTGGCACCGCGCGCCGCGGCGTGTGCAACCTCGTGTCCAAACCGCCGAGATACGCGAATCCCGGCGCGAACCCGAGGCAGTGCACGAAGTAGGATCCGGCCGCGTGCAATCGGACGACCTCCGCGCGATCGACGCCATGATGCCCCGCCACGAGTTCCAGGTCCTCGCCGTCGTAACGCATCGGGATCTCGATCTCGCGGGGCGCTGCCGGCGCCGCGACGTGGGTCGCCCGGCCGAGTCCGTCCCACCATCCGCCATCCACCGGCGCGGTGCCGGGTTCGAAGCGGCAAAGCAACGTCGTGAATGACGGCACCGACTCCAACAATCCGCGCGGCGGCCGGGCTTCCAGCGCGCGACGGATTTTCTCCCCGCGCAAAAACGCCACGCGATCGGCCACCGTCGCGAACGAGAGCAGCCACGCGTCCGGCCCGTATCGATGTCCTTTCATGTCCTCAATTCCGCGAGCAAGTGTTGCAACTCTTCCCGTGGACCCTCGTGGTTTTGCTCGATCGCCAGCGACAATCCCCGCTCGAACGCCGCGATCGCCTCCGCCTTTCGACCCGTTTCGAGGTCGCACTTTCCGACCAGGATCTGGACCACCATCCAGTCCGGACGTTTCCCGAGCGCCTCCGCCAACTGCTCGCGGGCCTCCGTCCACTGGCCCCGATCATA
>JANYDN010000019.1 GCA_025363585.1 Verrucomicrobiota bacterium
CACGAAATGGCCCGGGCCGCCGCGGCCGAGGGAACGGTGGTCGCCCTTGCCGGCACCGTCGGCGGACTTTTCGTCAGCACCGCACTCGGGTGGCTGTTAATACATGTCATCAATCGGCAAACGTTTGGTTGGACACTCGAATACGGCTTCCCGGCGACGGCCCTCGCCGCGCTCTCCGTGATCGTGGTCGCCACCGGCGCCGGGATCTCGTACGCCGTCGGCCGCTGGGGCGCCGCCTTGCCGGCCGACCGGGAGGAATGACGCGATTATGAGCAGGGAGCACGGAGCACGGAGCAGGGAATCGCGAGCGTCCCCGCCTGCGTTGGCCGTAGAGCGGGCGTCCCCGCCTGCGCAAATCACGGGCGTCCCCGCCCGTGCCCAGCAAGCCGCAGCAAAACGTGTCGCACCGCCGCGTTGGATCCCGTTGTCCCCTCTTGGCGTGAGATATTCCAATTCCACGAACGAACCATTCCGGGCAACAGCTGAACCACCATGAAACGCATCGCCCACTGGCTTGCCACGGCATGGCTAATAACACCCGGCGCCCTCCTCGCCGCGGATCCCACGCGCACGCCCGACGGCTTCGCGATCCCGCAACCCGGCCGACGTTTCGAATTCCCGCGCGATCACGGCAGCCATCCCGATTTCAAGATCGAGTGGTGGTACGTGACCGGACATCTCGAGTCCGCCGACGGCCGAAAGTTCGGTTTCCAAGCGACGTTCTTCCAGAATGCCGGCCCGACGCCGAATCCCGTCCGGACCACCAACGCCTTCGGCCACGCGCCCATCCATCTCGCGCATGTCGCGCTGCTCGACGCCAAGACCGGAAGCTTCCTGCACCAAGCGCGACTCAACCGCACCGGATGGGACGCGGATTCCTCGCGCGAGACCCTCGATGTCCACAACGGCAACTGGTCGCTGCGTTTGGCGGATCCGGCCACGGGCCGCATGGAACTCGCCGGGAGCGTCGCGGGCGAAGGTTCGTTCCGTCTCGAATTGACGCCCTCGAAACCGCTCGTCGTGTTCGGCACCAACGGCGTCTCGCGCAAGGGATCCGATCCCTCCGCCGCGAGCCATTACCTCACGTTTCCCCGGCTCGCGGCGAAGGGCGAGGCGACCGTCGGCACCGAGCGCATCGCGGTGACGGGACTCGCGTGGATGGATCACGAGATCAGCAGCAGCCAACTGGACGCGAACCAAGCGGGCTGGGACTGGGCGTGCGTGCAACTGGACGACGGACGCGACCTCATGGCTTATCGAATGCGCCGCACCGACGGCACGACCGATGCGCACTCAACACTCGCGTGGGTCGCGCGCGACGGCACCGTCCGCCATTTCGGTCCCGACCAATTCGGATGGGAACCGCGGGGATATTGGAAGAGCCCCACGACGGGCGCGCGCTATCCCAACCGTGTACGCATCACCGCGCCGGCATTCGGCACGGAGCCCGCCCGGGACTTATATCTGGAGCCATTGGCCGAAGCGCAGGAACTCACGGACGCGTTGGGGGGCGTCGCGTATTGGGAAGGCGCGTGCCGTGTGCTCGACGCAGCGGGCAAGCCGGTCGGCAAAGCGTATCTCGAACTCGCCGGCTACGTGGGCAAACTCGCCGACCGGTTCAAGTAGGGACCTTCGCGTTCCCGGGGAGGAAACGCCTTCGCAATGCGGCAACAAATCACCGAGCTGTAGGCCGCGTGCCCCCACGCGGCGTTCCTTTCGGCGCCGGGTCGGGGGACCCGGCCTACAGTCGGCCGTGGCGGAAACGTCGAAACCTGCGTGGCTGACGGCGGCCCTGCCGTCATTCCTCGCGGGTTGCCTCCGGCATATCACATCGCAGCGATGGCGCCCGCGCACGGATCCACCGAAACGACCGCCGCGTGCCTGAATATAGGTATAAGTTCCGGGCACGCGGCCGGTCAATCAGCCGAGACGATTCGTTCGACAAAAAAGGAATTCCTCACGCCAAGTCGGACCAAGGTCGGCCAAAACGCCAGGAAAGTGGACTGGGTCGCCATCGTCGAATCCCACCTTTAGAGCCCGTCTGAAAAGTAGGGAGGGGTCCTGTTTTCGGGGAAAGGGTTCGATGGCGAGGCGCGAGGAGGGAGCAGACCCGTCCCGCGCATGCGGGATGACCGACGAGCAACGAAGCCAGCGGGCCGTTTCCGCGGAAACCCTCCGGGCGGCGGGTCTTTTCCGCGGAAGCTTCGTTGCCTCGGGCATCACGGACCGCAGAGGGTCCGCTCAGCCCTCGCCGCCTCGCCTCCACGAAAAATCCCTCGCCGCAGGACCCCTTCCTACTTTTCAGACGGGCTCTTTGGCAAGATACGACCCCAGGGCGTCTATGCCCCCTTTGGATGGCCTTGGTCCGGCTTGGCGTGAAATAATTCCCCTCCCGCGACTGCATCGTTCCGTATGAGCTTACGCGTCCGAGTTCTCGTCCCCGAAACCCAATCGCCCGCGCAACCAACCCGCCACCGCCTCGGCGTCCGGTTTGAAACCCCACTCCCCCACGTCGCGATGCGGCGATTCCGGATGGGCCGACAACAAGCGGACCCGATACAATAGGCGCTCGTCGCCCTCGCCATCCACCCGCGTCTCGCTCGCCACGTTCACCCCGGCGATGTCTCCGATTCCAACGGCTTCACGCCGGCCCGTCTTGCGATCGGCGGGCAACAGCAACCGACGCCCATGCGCATCGATCGTGATCTGGCCATGACCCCGTCGGATCCGGACCCGCACCCAGCCTGCCGCGCCGAATCCGACCAAAATGATTGTCGACCAGACGAGCACCATCGGCGCAAGGGTTGCGGTCCCTTTGAGGAGGAAACCCACAACGAATGTTCCTGCAAATGCCGCGACGAACGTGGCGAGAAGGCCCACGGCGCCGGGTCGCAATCCGCCCAGGTCAATGGATTCCAGATCCATTTCCCTCAGTATGCGGACCCTCGCCGGCCTGCCACGGCCCTTGCGCACGTTTTCAAAACCCCAAGCCCAAAGGAATACCGCGACCAACGCGAAAGGCGTCAGCGCCTGCAGTGCCAACAAATCGACGCCATCAAGCCCCACATAGAGGACCGAGATCGTGGGATCCGCCCTGTCGTAGTGGATCGGGACGTCCGTGCCGGCCTGCAATACCGCCGCCATCCCGTGAGTCCAACTCCGGTCGCCACTCATCGCGCCGAATCGCACCTTGTCTCCGAAGTATGCGCGCCCCGAGACCGTGTACTTATATCGAACGACAAGACTCGAGGAATCCTCGTCGCCGTCGACCGCGGAGCTTTCCACGATCTCGCCGGGAACAGACGCGAAATCCATCGTCCGGATCTGCCGCGCGAGATCGCGTCCGAAAAGGGCGCAAAAGAACAGGATCATCGCCGACCAGACGCTGGCGAACGCGAGGACGACCCACGCGTCCACCCAAAATCCCGAACGGGGCTTGGCGGATCTTTTCGACGTCACGACTGGTTCGTCGGCTTTCACCGTTGTCCCCCTGCAAACGACGCCGCGCCCATCCGTTTCTTCCACCACGCGAAAGTCCCCGCGCCGAAGCCAATCGAGATCAGCAGACACCAAATCGTGATCATCAGCGCCAGCGGTGGATGAAAGCCCTTCGTGAAGAGGACGGGGAACAGCCCGATGAAAGCCGCCAACCCAAAAGCAACCAAACCCACCGTGAACGGACCAAAACCATCCGGAACCTCGGTGTCCGACCGCAGGGCGCGGCCCCATGGGGTTCTCCGCCATGCTTCCGTCCAACCGGCCAGCATCACCACGGTGAAGGGCATCGCGAACTGGAACCACACGAGATCCGCCCCCTCGATTCCCGCGACCAGGACGGCGCGGTCCGGCGACACGGGATCGTAGTGGACGACGACTTTCTTTCCCGGCGGCAACGTCGCCACCGTCCGCGCCGCCCAATCGCCGCTCTCGCCCTCGCCGCCGCCGAACCGCAGGCGATCGCCCTCAAACTCACGCTCGCCAACAACATAGTGATAGCGCAGTCGGATGCCGGACGTCTTCGATCGCCGGATCACTTGGCTCTCGGTGACCAAGCCCGGCACGTTCGGATACGAAAGCGCGCGTATTTGCTGCACGGCGCCATCGGCCATGAAGCCCAGAAGGGAGAGCGTGATGGCCGACCACAACAGGAGGAACACGACTACCATCCATGGTCTTCTTTCTCGGTCAGTCATCTGGATCACTCATTCTTTTCCCATGCTGAACAAAACACACCGACGCGCCGCGATTCCCTCAACGAACCGCGCGCCCGCGCCGAGCCGCGAGGAGGACGAAAGCACCGGTGCCCAACAAGGTCCACGTCGCCGGCTCGGGCACGCTGGCTGAGCACAGGTTGTCTAAGTCCTCACGACTTCTCGGATCACTTCCCCGGACACATCGGTCAGCCGGAAGTCGCGTCCCGAATGCCTATAGGTGAGCCGCTCGTGGTCGAAGCCGAGCAGGTGAAGCATCGTCGCGTGGAGATCGTGGACGCTCGTGCGGTCCACCTCGGCGCGGAAACCGAAGTCGTCGGTCGCGCCATAGGCTTGCCCGCCCTTCACGCCGCCGCCCGCCATCCAGACGCTGAATCCATAGTGGTTATGGTCGCGGCCCAGTTTGGATTTCCCGCCGTCGCCCAGTTCCACCGACGGCGTCCTGCCGAATTCGCCGCCCCATAATATCAAGGTGTCGTCGAACAGCCCGCGTTGCTTGAGATCGGCCATGAACGCCGCGATCGGGCCGTCGATGTCCGCCGAGTGCTTGCGGATGTTGCCCTCGATGTTGTCGTGGTGGTCCCACGGTTGGCCGGCGCCGTGCCACAACTGCACCACCCGCACGCCGCGCTCGAGCAACCGGCGCGCGATCAGCGTCTGCCGCCCGTGCACCGTGTCGCCATACGCCGCGCGCACGTGGGCGGGCTCGCGGGAGATATCAAAGGCGTCGGACGCCTCCAGTTGCATGCGGAAGGCGAGTTCGAAGGACTCGATCCGTGCCTCGAGCCGCGGGTCGCCGCCATGCGATTCCAGATGCGCCGCGTTCAACTCGCGCAATAGATCCAACTGCCGCCGCTGCGTCGCGCCGTCGGCGTGCGGGCTGCGGATGTGTTCGATGAGCTTCTCCACCTCGCGATGCTGCGGGTCGACGAACGTTCCCTGGAGCACGCCCGGAAGAAACGCCGACCGCCAGTTCTCGGAATCCTTGATCGGCATACCGCCCGGGCACATCGACACGAATCCCGGGAGATTCTGGTTCTCGGTGCCGAGGCCGTAGAGCGTCCACGCGCCGAACGACGGCCGCACCTGGACGCTGTCGCCGCAGTTCATGAGCATCAGCGACGGCTCGTGGTTCGGCACCTGCGCGTGCATCGACCGGATCACCGCGATGTCGTCCGCATGCGCCGCCGTCTTTTCAAACAACTCGCTGATCTCGAGCCCGCTCCGGCCGTGTTTGCGGAACACGAAGGGCGAAGGGAACGCCGCGCCGGTCTTCCGCTCCGTTCTTAGATATTCGCCCGGGATCGGTTTGCCGGCGTATTTCGCCAGCATCGGCTTGGGATCAAAGGTGTCGACGTGCGACGGGCCGCCGTTGAGGAAGAAGTGGACGACGCGTCGCGCGCGCGGCGCGAAGTGCGGAACCCGCGGCGCCATCGGCGAGCGCATCGCATCGGCCGCCCCTGCCTGCACGAGCGCCGCCAGCGACACGCCGCCGAGACCCATGCCGGCCCGCCGGAGAAAGTCGCGCCGC
This sequence comes from Verrucomicrobiota bacterium, assembly GCA_025363585.1. GTDB lineage: Bacteria > Verrucomicrobiota > Verrucomicrobiia > Limisphaerales > UBA9464 > UBA6176. Next base: position 5,743 of record JANYDN010000019.1, read on the forward strand.
GATAGAAAAGGGTTCATGTCTAATGGCGGTTTCGAATCATTAGTCCACGAATGCGAACTCGTTCGTGAGCAGCAGAACCTGCGCGTATTGCTCCCACGGCTTCAGGGCCTCGCCCGCCGCGCCTGGTCCGGAGAATCCCAGACGCGCGTCCCATCGCTCCGCGCCCGTGGCGACGACCGGCGACCATAGGAATTGGTCGTATCCCAACCCGCCGCCGATATCGACCACGAAGTCGATCGTGTCGCCGGCCTTCACCTCGATCGGCCCGTTGCCCAGATCCGCGTTGCCGTGGTGAATCTCGGCCGATTTCAGCAGTCCATGACGGCTCGAGACCACGAACGCGCGGATGCCGTCGCCCTCGGACGGCTCGTGGACGACCACGCCCGCGATCGTGACCGTCAGGTCGCGCGGCGCGACCCAGCGCCGCACGCACGCCAGGGCGCGCGTGTTGCCCGGATGCCCGCCCTCCGCGGTGAGCATCGCCCATCCGGACTCGCCGCCCGGCAAGGCGGCCGCGCCCTGCCACGCGGTGCCGGTGAAGTGCGGCAACGCCACGAACGAACGCACCCGGTGCCCCGCCTCGTCGTATTCGCCCCGGCCGTAGCGCCACGCCGCGGCGCCGCGATCCGGCTCGGCCTTGGCCAATGCTTGGTCGGCCGACCCGATGAACCCAATGCCGGCCGCGATCTCGGCGGACGTGGGCCCGCGCTGGTATATAAGTTCGTGGAGTTTCCGGATTCTTTCCCCGGCCGGCAGCGACGCCGTCCGCAGGGCCAGTACCCGCGCCCGTTGCGCCGCGAACGGGCCGTTGAGGAAATACAGCCCCTGCTGCGGCACGGTCGTCTCGTGGCGCACGGCCACGTGGAGGTCGGGATTGGCGAAATCGAAGGTCCTCAACACGCCCGGAAGAAACTGCCGGTCGACCAGGCCGTAGACGGTCCGCCGGCGATTCCCGGCGTCCATGAGTTCCGACGGCTTGCCACCCATCGCGAGATCGAGTTCGCCGCTGGCCGACAGCATCGCGTCGCGCATCGGCTCGAACTCAAGGCGATGTCCCGGGAATGACGACAGTAATTTGTTGTCGGGATCCGTGGCGACGGGCGCGCGTCGCGCGGTCTGGTACACCGCGCTGCGAATTATAAGTCGGTGCAGCGACTTGACGCTCCAGCCGTCCGCGACGAACCGCCGCGACAGCCAATCGAGCAACTCCGGATGGCTCGGCGCCGGCGCGCGCAGCCCGAAGTCGCTCGTCGTGCCGACCAGTCCGGTGCCGAAATGATGCTGCCACACGCGGTTCACCATCACCCGCGCCGCGAGTGGGTTCGACGGATCCACGATCGCGCGCGCCAATTCGAGTCGCCCGTTGCCCTGGGCGAAGGGCTTGCGCCCCGCTCCCGCGAGGACGCCGAGGAATTGCCGGGGAACTTCCGCGCCCGGCTGCGAGGAACTCCCGCGTTTGAAGATCCGCGGGTTGGGCTCCGACGGACGCTCGTCCAGCACCGTCGCCGCCGGAAGGCCAAGCTCGATCCACCGGCGGTCGATCTCCCCGTGAAGCTTCCAGAGCTCCTCGGTGACCGGCGTCGGCAACAGGAACTCGACGTTCGCGATCGACGTGTCGGGAATCACCGTCGGCGACCCCGACTTATATAAGAAGCCACGCAATTCCCGGAGCGCGGGATCCGCCTCGAGCGCAGCGGGCGTCGCCGCGTCGGCCTCGCGGAAAACCTCCCCGTAGCGCGCGGCTGCGTCGCGCAGGCTCGCCACCGGGCGCTCGAACGCGTGGGCGACGCGCGCGTTCACCTTCAAAGCGGCCTGGAGCTTGTCCAGCGCGGCCCGCGCCTTCGCGGTGAATCCGGGTCCGTCGTTCGGCTCCAGTTCCGCCAGGCGATGCCACGGTCCGAAGAGCGGGTCGGACGTGCCGCGCGTGAGACGCAGGTGCTCCTGCCAGGCGTGGACGGACTGGGGTATTAGATCGCCGTCGCCCAACAATTGGCCGAAGTCATCGTCCGGGTATTGGCTTAGTTCCAGTTGGGCCGCGAGGTAGTCGCCGAGCCGCGAGCGCAGGCGCGCGTTCGCCTCGGCACGGCGTTGCGCGAACTTCTCCGCGTACTTGCGCGCGTGTTCGCGCGCGACCGCGTCCTCGATCCCGACCAACGGCAATTGCCGCACGTCGCTCCCGTGGAAGACGCCGTACAACGAATAGTAATCGGCCGTCGGGATGGGATCGTACTTGTGGTCGTGGCAACGCGCGCACGCCACGGTCAACCCAAGCGTCGTCCGCGTCACCACGTCGATGCGGTCGTCGATGATGTCGTGCGTCACCCCGAGGAACCGCCGGCCCACCGTGATGAATCCCATCGCCGCGAGATCGGGCGAGCGCTCCGGGACCAATTGGTCGGCCGCCAACTGGAGCAGAAGGAAACGGTCGTAGGGAAGATCGCGGTTGAAAGCGGCGATCACCCAGTCGCGGTACGCCGGCGCCTGGACGAAGCGGCGTTCCTCGCGCGCATAGACATAACCCTTCGTGTCCGAGTAGCGCGCGACGTCGAGCCAGTGCCTTCCCCAGCGCTCGCCATGGCGCGGGCTCGCCAGCAGGCGATCGATCCAGCGTTCCACCGCCGCCTGGCCGCCGGATTTCACCTCGGCGGCGAAGGCCTCGGTGTCTCCGAACGTCGGCGGCAATCCGGTGAGATCGAGACTCATCCTTCGCAGCAGCGTGCGCGGATCCGCCGGGGGCGCCGGCTCGATTCCCGCCGCCTCGAGTCGCGCGAGCACGAAGCGATCGACCTCCGTTTGCACGCGATCGACGTGCCGGACCTCGGGCGGCACGACGGGCTTCGGCGGTTGAAAGGCCCAATGCCGGTCGGCGTCTGGAGGCGGATGCACCGCGGCGAGCGAGGCCAACGCGAGCAAGGCGAGGTACGCCGTCGCGAAGGAACGAAGCATTCGCAAGCCCGCGCCGCGGGCCGTGGGGCCCGTCGAACGAAATCGGGAAAAGATGCGACGCATGATCACGGCGAATGCTGGCGAGGGAATCGGGGTGCGAGCGTTGGGATCGCGCGCGCCGCGGTCAAGAGCGGTGGCGCGGCGAACGTAGCGCGGGCGTCCCCGCCTGCGGTAGTCGCGGGCGTCCCGCCTGCGTTGGGGTGGCGAGGCCGGGAGGCGAGGGCTTGCTCCACCGTCTCACGACGTCGGCCACGCTTCGAGTGAGCGGCGAGTATCGCGACCAGGGCGTGGAGCGGGCGTCTCGCGCTGCCCCTGGCGGTCCCGCGGAGGGAACGCATTCGGAGATCCCAGCCACTGCCATCCTCCTTCATCTCTTCAGCCGGTAAAACCTGCGGCCGCCGGCTTCGTTGTTCGTCACGACATTCCCGCCAGCCACGATCACCGGTGCAATGGGCACATTCGACCAGATCGCCGAGGGGATGATGTCCGTTTTGGACTGCAGGGTGTAGCCGGCATCGCCGGCAGGCCAGGAAAGCACCACGTTGTTCGCGGCGCGGACAATGTTAAGTGCCGGCAGGTTCAACTCATACGCCCCGATGTCGCTGCCATCCCCGTCGCCGGCGTTGGCGATGCCCGCAAAATCGCAGGGTCGTGCGCGGCCCCGCTGGTCGCCGGCAAGTCCCAGGCTGTTTCCTTTGTCGATGGCGGGGCTATTGGCCAGCAAGCTCATGGTCGGCGTCCGCCCGCCATTGTCGGCCAGCGGACCCAGCAATGGATTGATGGGCGAGGCTTGAATGCCGGCCTGATCATGATTGACCCCATTCGCAAACCCGGTGCCGCCCTCGAGAATTCCGATGAGGTTATAGCCGTGCGTTGCAAACGAACCGCCGAGATCGGGCGCGGTGCCCGCGTTGTTGGCGGCCACGATGGTGTTCCCGAGTGTACCCACGCCGGCAAGGCCCTGGATGCCACCGCCCGCGCCGCCCGCGCCGTTGCCATCGAGGTCGGCGGTATTCCCCGACAAAGTGCAGGCGACGACGTCGAATGCGGTCGCGTTGCAATAGACTCCGCCTCCATAACCGTTGGCCGTGTTGTTGGCGAAGGTCGACAAACCATTCGAGACCGTACCGGCGACCGATGCCAGACCGCCGCCAAATCCGACGCCGTTCAATCCCTCAAAAGGAGACGATCCACGCATTCCATAACCTGCCGTGTTTGAACTGATCGTGCTGGCGATGACAGCGAGATCACCCTCGTTGTAAATACCACCGCCCGATCCATTGCCGCCGGGGCCGGGAACATGGGTGGCGGCATTGCCGCCGTCGCCGCCCACAACCGTATTGTCGTGAACATGGCAACCGTCCAGCGACAGCTTGTTATAGTTCGCCAAGCCGCCGCCCTCGCCGGATCCGCCCAAGCTGCCCTTTAGCGAGGAGCTTGAACCACCCTTGCCGCCCAACACGGTGTTGTTGAACACCTCGCACGCCGCGAGATTCAGAACCCCATAATTAAGAATGCCCCCGCCGCGATTGTCCCGGCCCCGCTGCCCGCTCGGGACGACTCCACCGCTCGCCAGGCCATCCCGGATGCCAAGCCCGGAGATATCTACGGTCGCATTGGTAATTTCAAATACCCGGCTGGAAGAATTGCCACTGATCGCGAGGATGGCCGCGCCGGGACCCGCGATGCCAAGATTCTTGTCGATCAGCAATTCACCGCTGGTCAGCGTGATGGTGCCCGTCACGTTCGGCGCAAACAGGATCACGTCGCCGGGTGCGGAGATCGCGATCCCTTGGCGCAGCGAGCCCGGGCCGCCATCGGCGGTGTTTGTAACGGTGAAAGGACTGATTTCGTAGGCCCCGATGTCCACATGGGCGCCGGATTTGCGCGGCCGACCGCGTTGGTCCACAAGCAGGCCGAGCGGGGCACCGGCAACTGCATCATCGCCGGCGTCAATCGCAGCGCTATTCGGCTGCAAAGCCATCGTGTAAGTCGGGCCACCGTTGTTTTGCAACGGACTGAGCAATGGAATCAGCTTCGTGTTGTCCGTGGTGCCGCCCAACAAATCGCTGTTGGCACCGCTAATGATCCAACCGCTGCTGCCGTCCGTGCGCCCAATGAGATTGTATCCATTGCTTTTGACGGCCCCACTTACATCCGGGCCAACGTTCGCGCCGGTGTCCCCATTGGCGCCCCCGAAAATGCCACCACCACCACTGCCACCACCAACGCCGGTGTTACCGGCAATAATCGTGTTATGAACGCCACAGCCACCGGAATGGAGTCCACCGCCGAAGGCGCCGCCGCCCGAGCCGCCGTTGCCGGTGACACCGCCATCGCCGCCGTCGCCACCGCGGACCGTGTTCCCGCTGAGGGTGCAATCACTTAGGGACACCGTGGTGACACCACCAATGCCGCCGCCCGAACCAAGCCCGCCGTTGGCACCGTTGCCGCCAGTTCCAGGCGCGTTACCGCCCTTGCCGCCGCGGGCTGAGTTCCCGTTTATGGTACAGTTGACCAAGTTCAGCGTGTTCCGGTTGGCAATGCCACCGCCCGTGGCGGCCCCGCCGTCCGTGGCCAACGCGTGGCCTAACACATCCGAGACGCCAGAGCCGCCGACGACGGAATTGCTTGAGATGGTGCAATTGTTCAGATTCAACGTGCCTTGATTGAAAATGCCCCCGCCCTGTGCGGCCTCACCGGGCCGGTCCTGGTCGCCATTGGCCCCGACAACACGGCCGTTCGCAATGGTGAGGGCGGAAAGGCTAACGGTGGTATTTGGGGAAATGGCGTTGGTGACGATGCAGAACACCCGGCTTGCGTTGTTTCCACTGACGGTGATGCCTCCGGCGGGACCGAGGATGGTCAGATTGCGGCTGATGGCCAGTTCGCCATCGGCCAGCGTGATGGTGCCAACGACGGAGAAATTGATCGTATCGCCCTTTGCGGAAGCATTGATAAGCGTCCGCAAGGTGCCCGCGCCGCCGTCGTCGCCAAGACTGGTCACCGTGCGCGTGTTGGCCGCGCTGCCGGAAGGCGCCGCAAGGCAGAGAAGCGCCAGTGCAGCAAGACAGGGAAAGGTAGCGGGCGCGCTGGATTTCACGAAGGCGTGCGGACGGTGGTTTTCCATAAAGTGTGTCTTCGGATGGCCGAAGCAGTCCCGCTGGATCCCGCCAAGGCAAGCGGCCGCGCTGATAGCACGCCGGACTTCCCTTCACAACGATCGTCTCGGCGCGCCTCAATGCTCGCCGTGTTAGTGGACAATGCCTGAACGGGTGGTGCCGGCGAATCCTTGGGCACAGCCGCCTTTACACGCTGCTTACCAGATAGGACGTGCCGGGACGCTCGCACCGCGTATCAATTCCCTCATGCCGATCCAACGCACGCCCCCACGCAACGGACCCCGACGCCCGCGCGCGCTCACGCTGGCGATCGCCGCCGCGACGTTCGCGACGCTCTCCGCGCTGGCGGCCGGCGACGACTTCGCTCGCGGCCGGATCTTGCTCCCGGACGGAAGCCCCGCCGCCAACGCGCGCATCCACGCGGTGTTCTTTCCGCGGGAGACCGCACCGCGCGATGCCTCAACGAAGACCGACGCCGACGGACGTTTCGAGATCGCGACGAAGGTCTCCCGCGGCGAGGAACGTTGCCTGACGATCGACGCGCCGGGCTGCTCGATCTTCGTGGTCCGATTGGCTTCCCCATTTCGAGCCGTGCTCGTTACGAATCGATTCGATCCCGTCCGACTCACTCCCGATCGCCCGCTGCGGGGTCGCGTGATCGACGAGGAAGGTCGCCCCGTTCCGGTGGCGCGGGTCTCGACGGCCACCTTGCAGCCGCATTCCTACATGCCGTTCCCATTGGTCGGCGCCGCGCCGGGAATCTGGCCCGAACTTGGCGCGATCACCGCGAAAGACGGGTCGTTCGTGCTGCGCGGGATCGACGTCCCCGCGCAGTCCGGACTCATGGCCGATCACGTCCGGTTGGTGGTGGAGACGCGCGATCGTCGCCATGGCAGTTCCGCCGAGACGACGTTCTCGCGGCTTCCGAGAGACGACGGCAGTCCGGCCACGAACCCCGTGGTCGTCGTGCATCCGGATTTCGCCGTGGCCGGCCGCGTGGTGGATGAGCTCACCGGAAAGCCCGTGGATGGGGCCCGGATCGCGGCACGCGGAACGGGTGCCATGCGATTCGAGCCCGTCGTCACGGGCGCGAAGGGACTCTTTTCGTTCCGTCGGATTCCTTCGTTCGCCCGGCTGCAACTGGATGTCTCGCATCGCGACCATGCGCCGACGGTCGTCCAGCAAACGACATCCGGGCCCTCCGTCACGCAGCGGGAATCCACCAACACGTTCGAGATCCGACTCGGAACCTACGTCGAGTTCTCCGGGCGTATCGTGGATGCGGAGACGAAGGGCGCGACGCTCGTGCCGGTGGAATGGTCGGCGAGCATGGAGCGGGCGCTCACGAACGGATGCGTGCAGCGAACGGTCCCGGCGGACGGCGATTCCAGCGCGAAGCTACCGCCCGACGGCACGTTCCGTACGCGCTTGCCTGCCGGGCGAGCGGTCTTCCAGGTGGAGATCGCGTATGCCGCCGGGGCGTATCGGAAAGCGTACGATCATGCGTTCACCATCGAGATCCCGCGTGGCGGCGCGACCAACAACGTGCTGGAACTGCCGCGCAAGCCGGGCGTATTGGTGCGCATGGATCCCGACGACGCCGGAAAAGCGCGGCGATCGGGTCCGGAAAAGAATCTCGTCATCGAGGTGCGCGAGGAACACGGCAACAGTTACAGCTTCGCGGAAGACGTGCCGCTGTGGTTCTACCCGGTCTCGGATTGGGGCAAGGCGATGGAAACGCGGATGCTGCGGCGCACGACGCGCGCCGACGGCAACACGGACGAGACCGAGGCCCAGCCATGGACGCGGATCGTCGCCGATCCGAAGACCTGGCCGGTGACGCTGCGGGTGCCGTGAGCAGGTAGTCAGTCGTCAGTTTTCAGTTTTCAGTTAAGCGACAGGCGTTTGGCTGACGCGGACGCAAAGTCACTCCCGAAGCATCCGGACGCCCCGACACGGTGTCGGTCACTGACCACTGAACACTGAACACCGACTCCAGCCCTTCGCCTTACCTCCATGTTGCGTGGTAAGGCGCCACCCGCTAGCCTGCGGCCATGGCCGCCATCACGCTGACCAGCAAACGTCAGGCAACGTTCCCCGCGCACGTTTGCGAGGCGCTCCGCATCCGTCCGGGCGACATCATCGACATCGATTCCGCCGAGGTGGCGGGCGAACGGGTCTGGATCCTCCGGCCGCGCAGACCGGCGGCTCGCCCGTGGCTCGCCTCGCTCGCGACCAAGACGACGGTCCGGGAGCATTCGATGGAATCTATCCGGGCCAACGTCGCCGCGCGCCGGGGAAGGGACTCGTCGTGACCGTGGGTTTGGACACCTCGGTGGTGCTACGGCTTCTGGTCGGGAAGCCACCCGAACAGACGGCCGCCGCGGTCGGATTCCTCGACTCGGTGCATCGCCTGGGCGGGCGCGTCGTGGTTTCCGACCTCGTGGTTGCGGAAGCCTACTTCGCGCTCCAGTTCCATTACGGCGTGTCCAAAGCGGATGCCCTTGAGTCGCTCGCATCGATGTTCTCGACAGGGGAAATCGGAGCGCCCGGCAAGGCCGGAAGCGTGCTCGCCCAACGGGGCCTCGCGACCGCCAAGCCGGGCATGGTCGATCGATTGATCCATGCCGCTTACACCGGCAACGGCGATTCGATGGCCACGTTCGAGAAGGCATTCGCCAAACTACCGGGAGTCACCGTGTTGAAGTAGACCTTCGCGCCGGCGGATCCCGCGTCGGACGATGGGCAGGGCGGTCACGCCGCGAATCTGTCGGGAGTGCGAAACGCGGGGGAAAGGCGGAACTGGGGTAGTCGCGGGCGTCTCGCCTGCGCAAATCTCGGGCGTCCTCGCCTTCGCCCGGCTTCGGCGGAGCAAGCCCGCCCGTGCCCCACAAGCCGCGGCGAGACGCATCGGCACGGCGGCTCGTCGCAAGATGGCGGCATGATCCAGAGCGGCCGTGCTTGGCTGCACGGAAAAGCACCGTCCCCGGCGCGTCTTGTCTTGCCGCGGCTTGCTGTACACGGGCGGGGACGCCCGTGATTTGCGCAGGCGAGGACGCCCGCTCCACGCCAATCGCAGGCGGGACGCCCAATGCCACTAGGATTTGCGGGCATGTTTTCGCAGCGCGCGGCGGGCCTTGGCCCGGGATCCGATGAGCGGCGGGTGGGTTTGGCGAATGTGGCGTTGGGCCCGGGGCTCGTTGGGCCGGGGCTTGCTGCGCC
>JANYDN010000123.1 GCA_025363585.1 Verrucomicrobiota bacterium
CAAGGCAGGCCAAGAAGGCGGGAACGTGTATCGGGAACCTGAGATTGGATCCCACCGTTCGGTGAAACGACACGCCGGCGGTCTTTGCCCCCTTGGATGGCCTTGGCCCGCCTTGGCGTGAGATAATTCCTCGGCCGCTACTGCATGGATACGGCTTAGGCGACTGCAAACAACGGCTAGGCGGACGCGATCCGCGCTACGCCCGGCTGCGTCGGCCGAGAATCAGGTACAGCAACGCCCCGATCCAATGCGTGAACCAGATCGCGACGGCCCATCCCACCCGCGACCATCCGCTCAACCGGTCGTTCCGGATCGCGTCGACCAACATCCAGATCCAGAACACGAACAACCCGAACACGCCCAGGACCAACGCCACGGGCAACGCCACGGCCAGCAACGCGAGCGTCGCCATTCCCATCGCCACCGCGATCAGCTTGATCATGCCGCAACGACCCGGACGCGGGCGGAAAGTTTCAACACGCGGCGGAGGGGACAACTCGTTGCGCGACGAATGGCGGACACCGGCGGCCCCCGCCCCGCCGCTTGACGCTTGACCTCCCATTCCCGAGATTCGGCGCCGCAATGGGTCAACCGCGAAGACGCAGCCGGCAACGCGAACGCGATCTCGACGTCGAGATTGGTTTCGTCGAGGCCTTGCTGCGCCGGGACCCCGCGTTCGCCGAGGCGCTTGAGGTATTGGGCGACCTGTACTCGGAGCGCGGACGCCACGTCGACGCCATCCGCGTGGACGAATGCCTCGCCCACGCCAAACCCGCGGATCCCAACGTCCGGTACAATCTCGCGTGCAGCCTCGCCATGAACCAGGAGTTCGAGCGCGCCGCCTCCGAACTGGCCTCCGCGATCGAACTTGGTTACAGCGACGTGGGGCAACTGAGCGAGGATCCCGATCTCGCCGATCTCCGCGCGCATCCCGCGTACCGCAAGGTCCGAGCGAAACTGCGGGCCCTCAAGGTGCCGCCGGTTTGAGCGGCACTTCCCGGAAGTCGTCCTGGAGGACGTCCATCCGCATCCGGAAACTCATCAGGACTTTCCGGCCCTCGGCATAGCTCAGCAGGCGACGGTTCATCCACAGGCCCGGCGCCACGCGCGCGCGTTCCACGATGAAATCGAGGCGCGTCACCGTCGCCGCCAAACCTCCCAGCACCGACAGCGTGGACTTCAAATGCGAGTCCACCTTCACCACCTCGAATTCCTCCGCGTCGATCCAGATCCGGCCGTGGAGAAGTCCGATGAATCGGTCCGCCATCTCGCCGGTGTCGGTCGCTCCCGGCTTCGGCTCGAACCGCAGCACGAAGGCCCGCCGTCCGTCCAACGTCTCCTCGCCCGCCGGTTCGTAGTCGAAGCGACGCACCAGGGCCGCGTCCAAAAAGTCCGGACCCTGGGGTTTCCCGCGTCGTTGCGAGGCGGCTTTCCGATGCTCGGCCTCCCGTTCCTCGTCGGCCCCGTGTTCCTTGGACGGCTGCGCCTTGCCGTCCTGGCGCAGCAACACCATGCGGGTCTCGCCCCTCATGCTCGTGACGGCGTGGTCGCGGGTCCGTCGCTCGCGCACCGCCGCCTTGGCGTCGAGTTCCTCGACCACCGTGTGGCGCGTGTACGACATCCCGTGCAGCTTTTGCCGCTCCGCCGCCACCCGTGATTTCTCGATCATGCGCTCCACGATTTCCGCCGTCGTCGGCGCGGGCGTGGGCGCCGGACTCACTGCACGCGCATGCCCGGCCAGGACCAAAAGGCCCGTCATCCAGCACCAGAGGCGTCGTCGCGCGACGAGGATCAACCGCTCCATGAAGGGGAACTTTACCAGTCGCGGACCAAATGAAAAGGAGTCTTCAATCGACCGTGCATTCCGCTAGACGACGCCGGTATTCCACCCGCGCGTGCTCGTAGGCTTCGACCGCCTGCCCGTGCTCCGCGCCGACGTAGAGGCGCTCCTTGCTCTTCCAGCACCGTTCCACGCCGTCCAGGCACCATTGCACGCTCCGGCGCGATGCCCGGATCGGTTGCCCGCCGACGGTCACGAAAAATGGATTGGTGTGCGCGCTGGGCAGTATCCGCAGCGCGTACCAACCGCTGCGCTCGACGTTCGCGTCCATCGTGATTTCCCGCATCGTCCCGTCCGCCACCAGCGTGGTCCGCGCCACCACCGCGCCGTTGGCGATGAGTTCCACCGGCACTTCCCGGGTGGTCCCGATCCGCGCGCGCTCGACATGCCAGAACGGTTGGTCGGTGTAGGGACGCCGCGCGATCGATTCGTCCGGCCGTTCCTCCAGCCGCGACGCGACCCGCGCCGTGAACCGAACCCGGCCCGCCGACGCCAACCGCACCTCGCTCCCCTCAGCCCCCATCTCGCGGCCGTCCGCCTTGAAATCCATGAGATGGCTGAAGCCGTCCGAAACGTAGTTCCGTCCCGCGCGGATGCCCTCGCACCAATCCTCGTAGGTCCATTTCGAACCCAGGTGGACGTAGCTCCGACCCAATCCGACGCGCTCGCCGTAGATGCACGGGAAGTCGGTCTCGCCGCTGATGCGGGTGCGGTAACCCGCGTTCAGCGTCTGGTACCACATGTTCAGTTCCCACACGTACGGCGTGTCGACCGTCGATAGGAAATCCACCGCGGGCACCAATTTGCCGTCCGGTCCGGGAACGTCGTGCGTCACGTCGACGATGTATTCGTTGGCGCCGATCCCGTCGTACGGCGGCACCACGAGGTTGGGCAGGTCGCTCTCATTGACCTTGAGTCCCCAGCCGCTGTGCGCCGGTCCCACCAACGCGCCCTGGCGTTTCGCCCATCGCAGCGTGTTGAGACCGAGCTTCGGCCAATGGTGGCTCGAATCGCCGCCCGGATACATCTGCTCGCGCAGACGCAGCAGGCACAGATGGCCGGACTCGTGCGACCCGAACCCGCTCACCTCGACGTCGTATCGCAACAAGTACGGGAACCGCGACACCGGATCGTCGACGCCGCGGAAGAACTGCTTCTGGTAATCAAAGCACGGCCCCCACGTCAGGTTCGCGCCGACTTTCAGATCCTCGCCCAGCACGTGGCGCATCATGTCAGTGGCCAGCACGCCCTCGGTCGGCTGCGTGTAGTGCGCGCAGCCCGCCGCGTGGATGTGGTGGTCGCCCGATATCCAGCCCGACTTCGACGGATCGATCCATCGCTTCACGCGGAACGACCACTCGCCCGGCGTCGCCGTGACGTCGACCTCCCGCCGTTCCGGCAAGGATTCCGGACCGCGACGGAAATCCACGACGTAATGCCCGTCGGGCAACCGCATTTCCTCGCCGTCGCCGCGGTACACCTGCGGGTGAAACGAGAAGTCGGGCGCCAACCGTTTCGCGGGCGCCGGATACACGTGGCCCTGGGCGTCGGTGATTTTCAACGAGGCCGTCGTCGGCGCGCCGTCCTCATCCACGATCCTCAGCCGCACCGCGCGGGCCGGGACGCAATCGAAGAGCACGTTCGCCTCGCTTCGAAAGCCGAGGTCCTGTGTTCCCTGCCCGACGTCCATCGCGATCTTGGCCTCGCGTTTCCCGGCGTCGCGCGAATACACCTGCAGCACGCGGTACTCGAGTGGCAGCCCGCCCAATTTGCCCAGCAGCGGCTGGCCGGTGTAGAACTCCATCGCCATCCAACGGTCCGCCACCTGCGACGACGGCGACTTGTCGAGACGCCCGGCCTGCGGACTGTTCGCACGCAATTCCGCCGTGGTGCCGGACAGGTTGTGGACCTTCACGAGGAACGGTCGCCAACCGGCCTCGACCAAACGCGGCGCGGCGTCGCCCGGCAGCACCTTCACGCGCATCTCGGGATTGATGTCCACCGCGAGCAACACATGCGGATCGAGCACCGCCTGGATTTTCGCGCCGGCGAGTTCGGGATCGGATTCGGCGAGCGCGGCGTCGAGCGCGGACTTTTCCCGGGCATCGAGCGGCGCGCCGACCACGTCGAGGGCCTCGGCCACGCGTTTCACCTGCGCGCGCAGGGGTTGCAACTCGACGCCGTGGACGAGCGGCACCGCGGAAAAAACCGGTCCGGCGACGACGACACTGCACCCAAGGGTGACGAGAAAAGCCTTCATGGGAACCACGGCATCGTGGCCCTCCCGACCGCGCTGGCGAGCCCAATCACAACCACCGAAATGCCAAGGACGGGGAAGGGAAAATGACCACGGATCACCAGGAGGAAACGGAAAACGCGGGCTTCGTTTTTTAACCACGGAAATCACGGAAATCACGGAAGGAAGACGTCCGCGGGAGATTTGCCACGGAGCACACGGAGCACACGGAAAGAAGACCTTCTTTTGTTTCGTTCCGTGTGGTCCGTGTGCTCCGTGGTCAACACCCTTGTCCCCGTTCCGTGATTTCCGTGATTTCCGTGGTTAAAAAATAAGCCCCCCGCCTTTCCGTGTGATCCGTGTGATCCGTGGTAAAAACCTGATCGAAACGCCCCGTGGTCCGTGGTCGCGCCGAAGCGTGGCTTGCCGGACGTCGCACGTTCCCGGAGGATCCCCCCGCAATTCTCACCACATGCACACGCCTATCATTCGTCTGATCGGCCGCATCGTGCCCATCGTCGCGATCGGGTTTTCCGTCGCTTCCGTGGCCCATGCCGCCGATCCCAAGGACGAGCCCATGCGCGGACCTTTCTGGTCCGGCACCATCATGCGGTCCAAGGACAACGCCGCCGCGATGAAGGGACTCGCCATCACGCTCGGTGCCGACCGCGCCCACCACGTCGTCTATGATCTCGATACCCTCCGCGTGTCGGCGGCTTGGTCGGGCGAATTCCTCGAGTTCGGCAATACCCTCACGAAGATCGAGTGGCCGCCCCCGCCCAGCGTGAAGGGCAAGACCGCCTTTGACACCGCCGCAGGCGCGGGCTGGGCCGATGCCAAGGGCGCGCTCGAGGATCCGCGCGAGCGTCATCAAGGCCCGTTGCCCAAGGATTGGCTCCACTACGAGGGCCTCGTGGTGAACGGCGACCAAGTCGTCCTTCGCTACACGGTCGGCGGGATTCCCGTCCTCGAACTTCCGTCGTTCGCGACTTCCGACGCCGGCGGCGCGTTCGTCCGGACCTTCCAATTCGAGAAATCCTCGGACCACGCCACCGTCGTCCTCGCCTCGGGTACCGGTGCCACGCTCGCCGCGGATTTCGGCGGGTCCGCCCCGACGGCCTCCGTCGCGCTCACCAACGGCAACACGCTCTCGATCGACGGCACGGAGATCCCCAAGGGCTCTCGTCTTGAGACGACGCCCGACGGCTCGCTCGTGCTGAAGCTCTCGAAGGTCCGCGCGAACAAACCGTTCCGCGTCGCGCTCGCGACCGGCGGCAAGGCCAGCTTGGCGTCGAAGCCCGCCGACCTGCGCCCCTTGCTCAAGGGCGGGCCCGCACGGTGGACCACGCCGATCACGACGCAGGGCGTCGCGGGAACCGAGGACGGCCCGTACCAGGTGGACTCCATCACCGAACCGTTCCCGAACGCGTACAACACGCGGACGTTCTGGGGCGGATTCGACTTCCTTCCCGATGGCCGCGCGGCCATCTGCGCGTTCCACGGGGACGTCTGGATCGTGTCGGGTCTCGACGGGAAAATCGGCGAGCTGAAATGGAAACGTTTCGCGACGGGCCTCTTCCAGCCGCTCGGTCTCAAGGTGGTGAAGGGCGAGATCTACGTCGCCGGCCGCGACCAGATCACGCGTCTCCGGGACGTGAACGGCGACGGCGAGGCGGACGCCTACGACAACTTCAACAACGACACCGTGGTCACGCCGAATTACCACGAGTTCGTCCTCGATCTCCACACCGACTCGAAGGGGAACTTCTACTACTGCAAGGGCGCGCCATGGGAACCCAGCGTCACCTCGCCGCACCAAGGCACGTTGCTCAAGGTCTCGCCCGACGGGAAGAAACTCGAGGTCTACGCCACCGGTCTCCGCGCGCCCAACGGCATGACAGTCGGTCCCGACGACACGATCCTCGTCGGCGACAACCAGGGCCATTGGATGCCGTCGTCGAAGCTCAACCTCGTGAAGCGCGGCGCGTTCATGGGCATGGTGCCTTCCGCACAACGCGAGCTCGCGCTCCGGTATCCGGACGGCCGCGAGATCAAGGTGAACCCGAGCATTCCCGAGGAACGCGCCAAGAACCAACTCAAGGGTTGGGAAGGCGCGATGCCAATCCCGGCGTCGTACGACGAACCGATCTGCTGGCTCCCGATGCGCTGGGACAACTCGAGCGGCGGACAGGTCTACGTCACCGGCGACAAATGGGGACCCTGGAAAGGTTCCCCGCTCTTCATGAGCTACGGCAAGTGCCTGCTCTACGGCGTCCTGACCGACGAGATCGACGGCACGATTCAGGCGGCGATGACGCCGTTCAACCTGCGGTTCCAGAGCGGCGTCATGCGCGCGCGGTTCAATCCCAAGGACGGCCAGCTCTACACGTGCGGTCTCAAGGGATGGCAAAACTCGGCGTCGCGCGACGGCGGTTTCTATCGTGTGCGCTATACCGGAAAACCGGTCCGCAATCCGGTGAAGGCGCACGTCGCGCAGAACGGGATCCAACTGACCTTCGCGACGGCGCTTGATCCGAAGTCGGTCGTCGACGCGTCCGGATTCTCCGCCGAGCTATGGAACTACCGCTACAGCGGCGCCTACGGCTCGCCGGAACTCTCCGTGAAGACGCCCGGCAAGACCGCGCACGACAAACTCGAGGTCAAGGCCGCGCGCCTGTCCACCGACGGCAAGACGCTGTTCCTTGAGATCGACGGACTCGAGAAGGCCGACCAATGGAGCGTGAAGTACGCCGTGAATTCGGTGGATGGCACCGAGGTGCGGTCCGAGATCATCGGGACGATCAAGAAGCTCGGGCCGCCGGTCGGCGCATTGCGCTGAGCCGGGCAACGGGCCTTTCGTGAACAGGGGTGTCGGCCAACGCCGGCACCCCTTTTTTTGTAGCGCGGGCGTCCCCGCCTGCCCGAGGCTTCGGCGTAGCAGGAGCCGGTTGGAGCGGTCACGGAGCAAGGCGCGGCGGATCGGCGGGCGTAGGGCGGGCGTCCCGCCTGCGCAAATCACGGGCGTCCTCGCCCGTGCCGAAGCCTGTCGTGCCCTGGACTGGACCGGATCCGTAGGAACGCACCGGGGACGGTCCTGTCCGCGCAGCCGACCTGCGCCACGCATGCCCGCGAAAAAGCCGCCCGGGGCACGGGGCCCGGGGCGGCTTTTGAAGGAACGTCCGGCGCTTGCTTACTTCGCGGGCGCGTTCGTGGCGGGCTTGACGAGGATGTTCGTCGCGACCTTGACGGTGGCGACGGCATTGGTCGCGGCGACAACCACAGGGTTCGTGCCGGCCGGGATGTTGCCGGTGACGGGAACCCCGGAAGCGGCAGCGGCCGCGCCCGGCGTTTTCAACGCGTCACGGATGCGGGCACCGGCCCGCGCGCGGGACTCGTTGGCGGTCAGGATCGCGATGACGAAGCAAAGGACCAGAAAGATGCCGGCGCTCCAGCGGGTGAGGCTGGAGAGGGCCGTGCCACTGCCGGCCCCGAACAAGGCCGCGGTGGATTCGGCGCCGAACGCGGCCGTGATGCCCGCTTCCTTCTTGGGAAGTTGGAGCAGGATGAGGAGCCCAAGGAAGAGCGCCACCACCACGAGGCCGAGGGTGAGGAGATTGATGAACAGTTGTTGCATGGTCGGGACGCCCGGTACCGCGTGAGCGGCACGGACGGGTCAAATCGAGTTCTTGATGAGTTCGACGAAGCCTTTGGCTTCGAGCGACGCGCCGCCCACCAGGGCGCCGTCGATGTCGGGCTGGCCCATCAATTCGCGGGCATTCGATGCCTTCACGGAGCCGCCGTACTGGATCCGCACGCGGCGCGCGATCGTCTCGCCGTGCAGCGAGACGACGACCTTGCGGATGAAAGCGTGAACTTCCTGGGCTTGGGCCGACGTCGCCGTCTTGCCCGTGCCGATCGCCCAGACGGGCTCGTAGGCAATGATGGTGGACTCCACCTGCTCGGCGGTGAGGCCGGCCAGCGAGCCGCGCACCTGCGTGCCCACCACGTCGTTCGTGATGTTCGCCTCGCGCTCCTTGAGGGTCTCGCCGACGCACACGATCGGTATCAGGCTGGCGGCATGGGCCGCGGCCGCCTTGCGCGACACGATCGCGTCGGTCTCGTGCCAGAACTGGCGGCGCTCGCTATGACCGAGGATCACGTAGCGGACCGAGAGGTCGCGGAGCATTCCGGCCGCGATTTCCCCGGTGTACGCCCCGTAGCCGTTCTCGCCCATGTTCTGGGCGCCGACACGGATGTTCGAATCGGGCGTCGCCTTCGAGACGGCGTCCAATGCGGTGAAGGCGGGACACACGACGATGTCCACTTCCTTGACGGATGCCAGGTCGCGCTTCAAATCGGTCACCAGAGCCACGGACTCGGCGACGGTTTTGTTGCACTTCCAGTTTCCGGCGATGATCAACTTCCGGTCTTTTTCCATGCGAAACAGGTCGCGGAGACTACCGGCACCCCGGGGGGCGTCAAAGGGCTTTTTCTACGATCCTTGGGCCGCCGCCTGTAGCGCGGGCGTTCTCGCCTGCGGAGTTCGCAGCCGTCCCGCCTGCGCGAACGCGCGCACACGCATTGACCCAAGCCGCCCAGAACCCGCATGCCGTGGGTGGCACCGGCCCGGTGCCACTTCCTTTCAATCCTGCAAGGGGAACTCTTGCTCCGGGCTGCGCTTGTCTCCAGTGACGGCGGGCCGCCGTCACCCACGCAGGTTGAGGCCCCAGCCCGGTGGGTGGCACCGGCCGGGCCCCACGCTCAGGCTTCGTCCAACGCGGTCACGCCGGGCAGCGCCACGCCCTCGAGGAACTCCAGCGAAGCCCCGCCGCCGGTGCTCATGAAGGTCACTTGGTCGCCCAACCCGGCCTTGTGGATGGCCTTCACGCTGTCGCCGCCGCCGATGATCGACTTCGCGCCCAGCTTCGTCGACGCCGCCAACGCCTTCGCCACGCCCACCGTGCCCGTCGAGAATCGCTCGTCCTCGAACATGCCCATCGGCCCGTTCCACAACACGGTCTTCGCGCCCGCGATCACCGCCGCGTACGCAGCCGTCGTCTTCGGCCCGATGTCGAAGCCCTCGGCGTCGTCCGGGATGTCGCCCTCGACCACGCGCGGGTTCTGGAGATCGTAAATCGGCCGGCCCTTCTTGTTCACCTTGCCCGTGGGTACGGGCGTCGCCACCACGGTGTCGACCGGCAGATGGAAACCCACGCCCTTTGCCTTGGCCTTCGACTCCGCACTCAGCGCGGTGCCGGTGTGGTCCTTCTCGATCAAGGATTTCCCGGTCTTGCCGCCGTGCGCCAACCGGAAGGTGTACGCCATGGCGCCGCCCACCAGCACGGTGTCCGCCTTGTCCAGCAGGCGATCGATGACCTTGATTTTGTCAGAGACCTTCGCGCCGCCGAGTATCACCACGAACGGCCGTGCCGGCTTCTCGAGTTCCTCGCCGAGGAACTTCAACTCGCGCTCCATCAAAAGCCCGGCCGCGCATTTGCCGCCCCACGCGTGAACGATGCGCGCGATCCCGGACGTCGAGGCATGCGCCCGGTGCGCCGCGCCGAAGGCGTCGTTGACGTAGATGTCCGCCAAGCGTGCCAGACGCGCCGCGAACACGGGATCATTGGCCTCTTCCTCCGCATGGAACCGGACGTTCTCGAGCAGCAGCACCTGCCCGGCCTGCAATCCCGCGACCGCCAACTCGGCCTTCTCGCCCACGGTCTCGTCGCAGAACGCCACGGGTTGCCCGAGCAATTCCGCGAGTTTGTCCGCGACCGGCTTGAGGCTCATGGTCGGCTCGCGCTTGCCGTCGGGACGGCCCAGGTGCGCCGCCAACACGAGGCGCGCGCCCTTCCCGAGCAACAACCGCACGGTCGGGAGCGTCTCCCGTATGCGGGTGGCGTCGTTGATCGACATCGCGCCGTCCTTCTCCTCCATCGGGACGTTGTAATCCACGCGCATGAAGACGCGTTTGCCGGACACGTCGAGGTTGCTGACAGAAAGCTTTGCCATGGTTCGAATTCGTTATCGTGGATGCCCAAAAACCGTCGCGGACCGTACGCGCACGGCGCCGAAACGGCCAAGCCGATTTTGGACGGGCCCGGGAACGCTTCGGGTTTCCATAGAAGGGAACCAAGGGAACGAAAGCGACATCGACGGCTTCGGGAGTCCCCGGATTTTTTCCGCAGGACCGTCCGACCCGCCTCACTCTTTCACCGGGAATCCCGCGGCGCGGAGTTGCCGGGCGAACGCGCCGGTTCGTCGCGGGAAATACTCGGACTGGATCCGGTTCACTTCCGGACGCCAGTGTCCTTCCACCGTGTACCGTTCATACGGGCCTTCCTTGTACGGATGTACCGTGTGCCGGTAGTCGCCCCATCGCGCCGCTTCCGCCGCGATCGCCGGAGCCAGGGTTTTCGTAAGCATCCGAAATCGTTCACCGGCCACTTTGGGCCCGAGCAATCCGTCGGACGCGAGGTGCCGCGACGCGCGCGACGCGAACTCTTCCCGGAATGCCGGCCAAGCCCGCAACTTCTGGAACAGCCGCAGCGGGCTTTGGTCCGAATCGTCCGCGAGCCGGTCGTCGTCCACGCCTTCCAGCGTCCGCTCGCCGTCCCACACGATGAACTCGAACTTCCCGCCCGGCCGGCGCGGTCGCATCGCGTACCAGTTCGACGACGCGTCCCAATCGCCGTTTGCCCCGTAGAAGTTCAACAGCATGTAGTCGCAGAACGCCGGGATATCCAACGCCGCCACGATCCCTGCGTACCGCGCCGCGTCCATCGGGCCGTCGTTCGCCAACGACAGCATCGCGCGCCACGCCGCGTCGTCGCCCGACAGGATCTTGTCCGCGTTGCGCGAGTCGTAGTCGGAGGCCTCTCCGCCGCGACGCGACGCCACGAAATGCGCGTCCGGCCGCTCCGTGAGATTGTAGATGCCCCAGTAAAGGCCGTTGAGAAACACGTGCACGAAACGCCCGCGCGCCGACAAGCGTCCCATCTCGCCGTAAGTCCCGCGCATCCAGGGATCGCGCAGATAGTCCGCCGTCCGACGCTCCGCGCCGCTCCAGTGCAGCCACGAGTGGTTGTTGCCCCCGCGCAACACCAGCGTCTCGAAGGCATCGACGCCCCCGCCGAACAGCGGGTACCGCAACTCGCGCGCGCCATGGCGCTTCCGGAAAACGAGGCGCATCGAGTGCTTCGGCGATTCCTCCGGGCGACGGTTCCATCCGCCCTGGATCCGCAGCCCCGCGCCGATCTCGAACCCGCGCGTCCCGTCCGACGGCACGAATTGCACCGCCGCCCCGCGTTCCCATTCGTCGCCGTTCTGTTCGGGATTCGCGTAGATCCCCCGCTCGGCACCGAAGAGATCCGCCGGATCCATCGCGATCGACAACACCGGCAACGCCCGCAACGCCGCCGTCACCGCGCCGGCCTTGTCCGTTCCACGCACCGATTCCGGATCGAACCCGTAGTAGGCCGGAACGGGTTTGCCTTCCTTCATGCCCCAGTTCGGAGGAAATCCCGCGCCGTCCTGCGCGAGAACCGCCGCCGTAAACAGCAAGCTCGCCATGGTGGGATCCCCGACGCGAATACCGTCTTGGAATGACGCCGCGCGGACGATCACCGTCGAGGACAACGTGCCCAATGACGACGGAGCAACGCCGTTGGCAGACGAGGGCGCCGAACCGTTTGTCGTCGCGAGCACCACGGTGCCGGGCGGCTGGCGAATCACCGTCACCGCGCGCGGCGCGTCCTGCCAACCGGATGCCGGACCCAGCTCAAGCCGCGGCGCCGCGACCGCGCGCATGACTGGCAACACCAACGCCACGACCGCGCCACCGGCCCGCAACCAACGCGGGATTCGACATCCGGGGATTCGCATCGGACGAAACCTGTCAGCTAGATGCCGCCTCCCACAACGCCGAACGCGGCGAGCTCGTCGAAAAGGAAACGATGGGAAAGAATGTCGGAACCATTCGTTCGGAACGCCGGAATTCCTCATGCCAAGGCCCGACCCCGTCCGACGCGGTGCCATGCCACGGTGAACCGCCGAGGAAGCATTGTCCGCAGATGACGCAGATTCCGCAGATGCACGCTGGGTGAGGCATGTCTCAAAGCGTCGCCTGCCACTCCATGCTTCCGCCCGGACCTCGGTAAATCCTCAAAATCCCGTGAATCCTGTCGATAAACCCCCGCCCCATCATATCCCCAACCGGATGGTTGCCTCGAACCCGCGCGGCGTCCTGTTGGCGAACGCCACGCTTCCGCGGCACGCCTCCACGCAACTCCGCACGATCGCCAGTCCCAATCCCGTCCCGCCCTGCTCGCGCGTCCTCGCCGAATCCGGTCGGAAAAACGGCTCTCCCAGCCGACCCAGCGCGTCGGCCGGCACGCCCGCGCCCGCGTCGCGCACCCGCAGCTCGACGTGGGCGCCGGACGTCGACGCCGACACGGTGATCGGACCGGCGTCGCCGGCGTAGCGCACCGCGTTGCGAACAAGATTGCCCACCGCGCGCGCCAACAATTCCGGCTCCGCGCGCACCCGGATCGCTTCGGGAACTTCCACCGTCACCGCGCCGCCGGCGCTTTCGCGGGCGATCACTTTTTCCACCAACTCACGCAACGGGACCACCGACAGCGGCAAATCGCGCGCGCGCAGGCCCGCCTTGGAGAACGAGAGCAGTTCGTTCACGAGTCCCGACATCTGCCGGACCTCGTCGCGGACGTCGTCCACGTACTCGCGTTGCGCCGAGTCGGCGCGCTGTTCGAGCACGCCGAGCGCCATTTCCATCCGCGCCAGCGGCGTGCACAGCTCGTGCGCGATGTCGCCGAGAAAACGCTTCTGTCCCGTCACGAAACCCTCGAGCCGTCCGGACATCCGGTTGATCGCCTGGCCGAGCCGGCCGATCTCGTCCGCGCGCCTTGCGTCGACCGCGACGTCGAACCGACCCTCGGCGATGCGCTCGGTCGCCGCCGTCATCTGGCCGAGCGAGCGCGTGATGCGTCCCACGAACGGCAACCACCACAGCACCGAGAACACCACCACGCCGCCCGCGGCCCAAAGCCACGGCGTCGCGTCGATAAGCAGCCCGCCCGCCGACAAGGTCTGCGAGTGCAGGACGAGCAGGTTCGGCGGCCCGGCGCGACCGGTGTCCATCGCCATCGGGAACACCATCCAGTGACCCGTCGCATGCCCGTGCACGTAAAGGCGCGGCGGGCCGCCGCCATGCGGGCCACGACGTCCCGGACCACCGGGGCCCGGACCCTGCCGGGGAAACTCGTCGGGAGGTCCCCCGCGGAAGTCGGGCGGACCACCGGGCCCGTCGCGCGGCTCCGCATCCGGCGGCAACGGCGGGCGACGGCGCGCCGTGATCCGTTCGCGCACTTCGGTCGGCAACGTCGTCGGGGTTCCCGCCACCTGTTGGTGCTCCCCGCGGTACACCAGGAAATCGACGCCGTAGGTTTCATGGTAACGCTCCAGGATCCCGTCCCAATCCGTCCGCGCCCGCTCGCGCAATTCCGCCGCCAACGTGTCGGCGACCTTCTGGACGCGCTCGCCGAGCGGCCCGGTCAGCAAGGACTCGAGCCGCAACGAACCGCGCAAGGCCACGAAGGCCACCAGGCCCAGCACCGCGAGGTTGAGGAACAACCACGCGAGGATCCGGTAGAACAGCGGGAATCGCGGTTTCATTCCTCGTCCTTCAACCCGCGGTCTTCCGGCCGCAGGAACATGTAGCCCGCCGACCGCACGGTCTTGATGTACCGCGGCTCCCGCGCGTCGTCCCCAAGCTTGCGCCGCAACGCCGCCACGTGGACGTCGATCGAACGGTCGAACACGTCGTATTGGCGCTCGCGGATCTCGTCGAGCAACGCCTCGCGCGACTTGATCCGTCCCCGCGCCTTCGCCAGCGCGTGGAGCAAATCGTACTCGACCGGCGTCAATGCCAGCGCGGTGTCGCCCAGCACCGCCGTCCGCGCGTCGAGGTTCAACCGGAGTTCGCCGCAGACAATTTCCGAGGCGGGAGCCGCGTCTTCCGCCGGGATGGTACGGACGGACCGACGCGTCACCGCGCGTAGCCGCGCCAGCAGTTCGCGCGTCGAAAAGGTTTTCGGAAGATAATCGTCCGCGCCGATTTCCAGGCCGACGATCCGGTCCGCTTCGTCGCCACGCGCGGTGAGCATCAACACCGGGACGTCGGACTTCGCGCGGATGCGCTTGAGCACCTCGAACCCATCGAGGCCCGGCAACATGAGGTCCAGAAGGACGGCGGACCACTCCTCCGAGGTGGCGCGTTCGACGCCCTCGGGACCGGTGTGGACGGACTCGACGGCATAGCCAAGCGGCGCGAGGTAATCGCGGATCAGGCGGCAGAGCTTGCGGTCGTCGTCGATGACCAGCAGCCGCGTCGTGCCGTTGTGGGCGGGTTCCTCGTGGTTCATGGCGGGCAAGGCGACTTCCGCACGTTACCGCGTCCGCGACGGGGATGCCGCAGCTTTTACACCCGCTTAACAAAAGCGCGGCAAAGCCGTCGCCGGTCGTGGCGGCGGGCCGCCGCGACCCACGCAGGTTGCGGAAGCATGCCGTGGGTGGTACCGGCCCGGTGCCACTTCCCCGAGTAATTCCCAAGCGAGCCCCTTGTCCTTCGTTTTCCCGACACCAACTTCGGCGCGTGGAACCCAAACACGTCCGCCAACTCGTCACCGCGAAGAACGCCGCAGCCGAACCCATCGCTCCCGACGACCACGCCCTTGGTTTCAAGGGTTGGTATGGTTCCGGCCATCTTCCCCATCGCGACACTGCCGGGACTATCCAGTTCGTCACGTATCGCCTCGCCGATTCCATGCCCGCCGAACGGCGTTCCGAATGGGAAGCCCTGGTCCATCTCGAGGACCGAGTTGATCGTAGCCAACGGATCAAGGAGTACCTCGATCGCGGCCACGGCGAATGCATCCTGCGAAACCCGAGGGTTGCCGAGGCGGTCCAGGAAAACCTCTGGCATCACGATGGCCTTCGCTACCGGCTGCACGCATGGGTCGTGATGCCCAACCACGTGCACGTCGTCGTCGAGATCTGGTCAACGCCCCTTCCCGACGTGGTGCACGGATGGAAAAGCTACACCGCCAAAGCCATCAATTGCGTGCTGGGACGATCGGGGCGCGTCTGGCAACCCGAATATTACGACCACTATCTCCGCGATTCGGACGAATTGCAGCGTGTGGTCCGGTACATCGAGAACGATCCACTGAGGGCACGATTGGTCGCGGCGCCGGAGGATTGGTCGTGGAGCAGCGCACGATTCCGCGGAGCGGCCGGGCCGGTTGTTCCGTGCCTCACGCACCGCACTGCCACGCGTGTGCCGCCGCCACCCACGCATGTCGGGGAAGCGCAGCCGTAGGTGGCACCGGCCCGGTGCCACAGCCAAGCCACGCAAGCCCAGGATGCGGGGCAAATGCCCCATGCCCCACGTGGCGGCGGGCCGCCGCCACCTACGCGCGCCAACGCCTCGTCGCGTCAGTCCCCTGCCTTCCTTTTTTGCCCGTTCCAACCCGGGCGTTCCACGCGTAGCGTTCCCCCGTCACTTCCATCGCGGCATGCACCCTCGAGTCTTCATCCGTCTCGCCTTCGCCCTCGCCGTTCTTCCCGCGAGGGGCGACGACGACATCCGCTTCGGGCGCGACATCCTGCCCATCCTGTCCGCGAAATGCTTCGCCTGCCACGGGCCCGACGAAACCCAACGCAAGGCCAAGCTCAGGCTCGACGTCGAGTCCGACGCCAAGGCGCCGCACAAACACGGCACACCCGTCGTTGCCGGAAAAACCAAGGAGAGCACCGTCGTCTCGCGGTTGCGCTCAACCGATCCCAACGAGGTCATGCCACCGCCCGACGCGCCCCGCAAACTGACGCGCGCCGAGGCCGACACGCTCGAACGATGGGTTGCCGGCGGCGCGAAATGGGGACGCCACTGGTCCTTCGAGCCCGTCGTGCGACCGACGCCCCCGCGACTTCCCGCGCGCGCCACGTCCGGTTCGAAGTCGCCGATCGATGCCTTCGTCGCAGCCGCACTTGCCAAAAAGAATCTCCGCCTCCAACCCGCAGCGCCCCCGCACGTGTTGGCCCGGCGCCTCGCGCTCGATCTGGTCGGGCTCCCGCCCACCCCGGAGGAAGCCGACCGCTTCGCGAAAGACCCTTCTCCCGCGGCGTACGAACGGATGGTGGACGATCTCCTCGCGCGCCCGCAGTTCGGCGAGCACTGGGCGCGCACGTGGCTCGACCTCGCGCGCTATGCCGACACCAAGGGCTACGAGAAGGACCTCGGGCGCACCCTGTGGCCGTACCGCGATTGGGTCGTCGACGCTTTCAACCGCGACCTGCCGCTCGACCGTTTCACGGACGAACAACTCGCCGGCGATCTCCTTCCCGGCGCGACGCCCGACCAGATCGTCGCGACCGCGTTCCACCGCAACACCCCGGCGAACGACGAGGGCGGGACCGACGACGAGGAGTTCCGCGTGGTGGCGGTGAAGGACCGCGTCGACACCACCGTGCAGGTGTGGATGGGCCTGACGATGGGTTGCGCGAAATGCCATTCGCACAAGTACGATCCCATCCCGACGCACGAGTACTACGGCTTCTACGCGTTGTTCAACCAGACCGAGGACGCGGACCGATTTGACGACGCGCCGACGATGCCGATCGAGGACGCGGTGCGGAAATCCGCCCGTGCCAAGCTCGAGGCCGCCGTCGCCGCGCGCGACGCGGAGGTCCACGCGCAGGAGAAGCTCGAGGCCGCGTCGCCCGCCGCGAAGTCGCCGTGGAATGTCCCGCGCGTGGCCAACGCCGCGTCCGCCAACGGCACCCGACTCGACGCCGAACCCGACGGCACGATCGTCG
The DNA here is from genome assembly GCA_025363585.1 of Verrucomicrobiota bacterium. Lineage (GTDB taxonomy): Bacteria > Verrucomicrobiota > Verrucomicrobiia > Limisphaerales > UBA9464 > UBA6176. Next base: position 16,971 of record JANYDN010000123.1, read on the forward strand.
CGTCGGGCCCGTCACCGGAACGCGACGTCTACACCGTGCGCATCGAACTGCTCGCCGGCACGCACACCGCGCTTCGACTCGAGGCCTTGCCGGTGAAGTTGGGCGATGGAAAAACCGGCGTCGGACGCAGCCCGGCCGACCCAAACTTCGTGTTGTCGGAAATCACCGCGACGATCGCGGGATCCCCGGGACCGCTGAAATGGGGCCGCGCCCAAGCCGATTTCGCGCAGGACCAATGGCCCGTCGCCAACGCCATCGATGGCAAAAGCGAAACCGGCTGGGCGATCTCGCCGAAAAAGTCGGACCGCCACGTCGCGGTGTTCGCCTTCGCGGAACCGCTGGTCCTCGTGGCGCCCGCCACGCTGGAGGTCGCGCTCTCGCAGCAGTACGGCGCCGCGCTCACGCTCGCGAGGTTCCGGTTGTCCACGTCGGCGGCGGATGCCGCGACGCTGAATCCCCTCGACGAATCTCCCGCGATCGCCGCGGCGCGCCGGACTGCCGACGAGGCGCGGGCCGCCTTGCGAAAGTTCGACGACGCCACGCCACGCATCCCGGTCTTCCGCGAACTCGCCGCGGACAAGCGACGCGAAACGCGCCTGCATCGCCGCGGGAATTTCCTCGATCCCGGCGAACCCGTCGCGGCCACCGTGCTGACCGCGTTCGGGGCGTTGCCCGCGGGCGCGCCCACGAATCGCCTCGGCGTCGCGCGCTGGCTCGTCAACCACGACAACCCGCTCACGCCGCGCGTCTGGGCGAACCGCGTCTGGGCGCGTCTCAATGGCCTCGGGATCGTCGAGACGGAGGAGGATTTCGGCGCGCTCGGTGCCTTGCCCGCGAATCCCGAGTTGCTCGACTGGCTCGCGGCCGAGTACCGCGACGACGGTTGGTCGTTGAAGCGCCTGTTGAAAACCATCGTGCTCAGCGCGGCCTACAGGCAGTCGTCCGACACCGATCCCGCGCGGCGCGAGGCCGATCCCGTCAACGCACTTTCCAGCCGCGGCGCGCGATTCCGGCTTTCCGCCGAGGTCGTGCGCGACGAATCGCTCGCCGTCGCGGGATTGCTCTCGTCGAAGCGCGGCGGTCCGCCCGTCATGCCGCCGCAGCCCAGCGGCCTTTGGCGCTCCACGTACAACGGCCAGCAGTGGATCGACGCCGAGGGCGAGGACCGCTGGCGCCGTGGCCTCTACACCTACTGGAAGCGCACGACGCCGTATCCCTCGATGCTCGCGTTCGACGCCGGCAGCCGCGAGGTCTGCCAGATCCGCCGCATTCCATCGAACACGCCGCTCCAGGCGCTCGTGACGCTGAACGACCCCGTCTATCTGGAGGCCGCGGCCGCGCTCGCCGGACGCATGATCGGCGACGCGAGTGGCGACCAGGGCCGCATGGAACGCGGGCTCAGGCTCGCCCTCGTGCGACCCGTGCGGGCGGGCGAGGCCACGCCCCTGCTCCGATTGCGCGCCGAGGCGGAGCGCGAGTTCGCCGCCGATCCGAAACGCGCCGACGATTTCCTCGCGAGCGGCCGCGCCCGGGTTCCCGACGACGTCCCTCGCCCCGCGTTCGCCGCGTGGATGGTCGCCGCAAACGCCATCCTCAACCTTGACGAATTCCTAACCCGGCATTGAGGCGATGAATCCCTTCCTCTTCCAGGCGCGCGCGACGACGCGACGGCACTTCTTCCGCAAGTCCGGCCTCGGCCTTGGCGCGCTCGCGTTGCGATCAATGCTCGGGGCCGATGCCGCGTCGCCAAAGCCCACGGGTGCCGGCAGGAACCCGCTTGCCGCGCGAATGCCGATGATCGCGCCCCGTGCGAAGCGCGTGATCTACCTGCACATGGCGGGCTCGCCGTCGCAGTTGGAGTTGTTCGAGAACAAACCCGAGCTCGCGAAACTCACGGGCCAGCCGTGTCCGAAATCGTTCCTCGAGGGGAAACGCTTCGCGTTCATCCGCGGCACGCCGACAATGCTCGGCGGCCAGTTCCCGTTCCACCGCGCCGGCGAATCCGGCCAATGGATCAGCTCGTTGCTTCCGCATTTCTCGCGCGTCGTCGACCACGCCTGCGTGTTGCGAACGGTGCAGACGGACCAGTTCAACCACGCGCCCGCGCAACTGTTCGTCCACACCGGCACGCCGCGCCTTGGCAACCCCGCGCTCGGCTCGTGGGTCGCCTACGGACTCGGCTCGCCCAATGCCGATCTTCCCGGTTTCGTCGTCCTACTTTCCGGAGGCAAAACTCCCGACGCCGGGAAATCGCTTTGGGGGCCGGGCTTCCTGCCCTCCGTCTACCAGGGCGTGCAGTGCCGCACCGCCGGCGATCCCGTGCTCTACCTCGGTGATCCCGCCGGCATGGGCCGCCCGCTGCGGCGACGCATGCTCGACACGCTCGCGGAAATGAACGACGCCGAGTTCCGGCGCGCCGGCGATCCCGAGACGCTCACCCGCATCGCCCAGTACGAACTCGCGTTCCGAATGCAGATGTCCGTGCCCGGCGTCATGGACATCGCGCGCGAACCCCGGCACATCCTCGATCTCTACGGCGCCAAGCCCGGGTTCGTGTCCGTCGCCGAAAGCGCCGACGACCCGCGGGCGCTGTACAAGGGCGACGACCCGACGTTCGCGAACAATTGCCTGCTCGCGCGCCGACTCGTGGAGGCCGGCGTGCGCTTCGTCCAACTCTACGATTGGGGTTGGGACCACCACGGTTCGTCGCCGGGCGAAAGCATCGACGAAACGCTGCCCATCAAGACGCAGCAGACCGACCGCGCGATCGCCGGCCTATTGGTGGACCTCGAGCAGCGGGGCCTGCTCGACGAGACGCTCGTCGTCTGGGGCGGCGAATTCGGAAGGACGCCGATGATGCAAAACAACGTCCGCACCGAGTTGAAAAAAGGATTCATTGGGCGCGACCACCATCCGCATGCGTTCGCGATGTGGATGGCGGGCGGCGGCATCCGCGGGGGACTGGCGTTCGGGCAGACCGACGAGTTTGGCTATTACCCGATCGAGAATCCCGTCTCCATACGGGATCTTCAGGCGACGATCCTCCACCAACTGGGGCTCGACCCGCACCGGTTCTCGTATCGTTACCAAGGCCTCGACAACCGTCTCATCGGCCCGACCGACGAGGGCCGTGTGTTGAAGCAGATCCTCGCGTAGCGGCGAGGCGTGCGCGTCCCGCTGCGGCGCCTCGTCGAAAATCGTGGCCGCCGCGGTGACGCGGTGGATCGGCGAGTGTAGCGCGGGCGTCCTCGCCTGCGGTATTCGCGGGCGTCCTCGCCTGCGCCGGGCTTGGGTTTCGGCTGCGTCTGTGACGGCGGGCCGCCGTCACCCACCCAGGCTTTGGGCCCCGCCACGGTGGGTGGCACCGGCCCGGTGCCACTTCACCCGGGCCTGGCTATCGCCGCGGCGGTGGCGCCAGCAGTAGGAACTGCCCCGCGATGGGACCGTTCTTCAACGCCAGCCAATCGTGGACATTCAACGCCACGCGCTCGCCACGCGCGAACGTGTTTCCGAAATCATCGGCGACCAACGCCAGCGGACCGAGATAGACCGCGCCGTGCGACAGCGTCTTGGGCCGATGCCCCGGCTTGCGTCCCACCAACAGCACTTCGCGAAGCCCGATGCCCGCGATTTCAAAATGAGCTTTGGCCGAAAGGATCTCGAAACGAACGCCGGCGAATCCCGCGGCGCGCAGCGCCGCCATGGGCTCGGTCGCGGTCGGGACCCGCTCGACGGCGGCAGCCGGTCCGGGCAACGCCAGTGGCCCGTCGGGCAACGCCGAGTCCGCGGCCAGACCATGGATCCGAACCTCGCCGCCCGGCCGGAGGATCCGGAACCCTTCCGCCAACAATGCCGCGAGCGCGTCGCCGCCGGCGTGGCCGTTGATCGTTCCCTCGAGCACCACCTCGTCCACGCTGTTGTCGTCACTCGCGATTCGCGTCGTCACCGGTTCGCCCAATTGGTGGCGCCAGATGACTTTTTCCCGCGCGACCTCACGCGCGAACGAATCGTCCGACGCCCGATTCGTCGCGGCGTGTTCCTCCGATTCGTCGGTATCGGCGTGCAGCACGTAGATCTCCCACACCGCGCCGTCGGGATCCTCGACCCAGAACTTCGTCTGCGTGGCGTGGCAACACTCGACGCCGTCCTCCCGTTGCGTGCGGATGCCTGCGGACTCGACGCGCAGTTGGAAATCGTGCACCGCCGCGACGTCCGGCACGCGGAGCCCGAGATGGTTCAGGTTGCCGCCGCGCAGCGTCCTGCCGGGTATGAGCGACAGCACCAGCGGCGGCGATTCAAGTTCGAACTTCGCGTAGTCGGCGAGGTGCTTCGCTGGATCGACGCCCAACAGACGTCGGTAAAAGGCCACGGAGGCGGCGAGGTCGGAGACGTTCAGCGACGCGTGGAATTTGACCGGCGATTCGGCGGCTAAGGTATTCATCGGATCATGCGCCAACGGGTGTTCCCCCGACCGCGGGCAATCGTTCCTCGAAAAACCGCCGCCGCGCCGAAAGGCCGAGCACGAGTACCGCGGCTGCAAGCACCCACAGCAACGGACCGTACGAACCCGTCGCGGCGTGGCTTCTCGCGAAGACCACGGGACCGAGTCCCGAAGACAGGACCGTCAGCATTTGCGCGGCGCCCTGTATACGCCCGAGGTGCCGCTGGCCGAACGTCTCGCTCCAGATCGAGAAGAACACGACGATGACGGCGCCACCGGCGACGCCCACGAGCACCGCGACGATCCACAGTTGCCACCGCGCATGGACCATCGGGACCATCGCGAGCCCCGCGGCATAAACCGCCAGCGCGACCCGCGTGGGAACACGATGCCCGCGGCGCGATGCCAACCAACCGCAGGCAAATTGGCCGACCAAAGACATCAGCGTGCTGACCGCGAGAAAGGCGTGGTAGGAGGATTGGTCGAATCCGTTCTCGGCGAACACGGCCTCGCCGAACAACCCGAGTCCCGAAGAGGCGAAATTGAAAGCGGCCCCGGCCATCGCGAAGAACCAGAACGCCGGCGTGCGGATCGCCGCGGCGAACGGGGTTCCCGGCGCTTCGCCGTCCGCCGTCGCCGGCCGATCCAATCCCGCGCCGACGCGGGGTTGGCGCAATCCCAGCAACGCCAATGGCGCGACCACGAACACCAGCGCGACCGCGATCCGCGACCATGCCACGCGCCATCCGCCGGTTTGTATCCACGCGCCCACCGCGACGAATCCCACGACAAAAAACACGCTGAGCAAAACCGAGTAGACGCCCATCGCCATTCCGGCGCGTTGGGGAAACCACCGGCCGACCGTCGTGACGCTGCACACCGAGAGCGCGCTTTGGCCCAGCGCGCGCGTCGCCAACAACAAGCCGAACAACGCCACCGGATTCGAATCCGCGCCCGCCATCCGCCACACCGTGAGCCCGAGCCCCAACACCACCGCCGTCGTGACCCACTTCAAACCCAACCGGTCGATCGCCCAACCCATCGGCAGGCACGCCGCGGCGCCGAGAATCGTCGCCCAAAAGTTTTGGTCCGCGTAGAGCACGCGGTCGAGTTTCAGGTCCGCCAGCAACGACTCGGTCGCCAAACCCAGGCCCTGCGTGCGCCCCGGCAGCGTCGCGAGCATCAGCACGGCCGCGAGGACGACGTGCCACCAGGCCCATCGCGCGGTTCCTTTTTCGCCAGCGCCGGGACGGGGCGATGGATCGGCCGCGCTCACCGGAAGAACGTGTTGGTTTTGCCGTACTCCGCGTAGCGGTCCTTCAGCCATTCGTGGAACTCGGCATAATGCGCGTCGCGCCGGTCGCCCCCGTCGCTGTCCGCATTATAGCTGAGGTAGAGCAACCGGCGCGATTGCCCGGAACGGTTCGGCGCCGACCGATGCGGCACAAAGCCACCGAACAACGCCACGTCGCCGGGCTCCAGTTCGAGCACGACTCCTTTCGTCGCGTCCACCGAGTCCGCCGGCAACTCGTGGTACATCCCGTCCTCCGGCGTCATGCATCCCTGCTTGTGGTATCCGGGGAACACTTCCGTCGCCCCGTTGCCCGCGTCCGAGCGGTCGATGGCGACGATCGCCGTGAGAAAACTTCGCGGAAACGATTTCCAGCCGATGTAATCCTGGTGCAACGCGTAGCCGATCGCGCCGGCGGGTTTGAAGATCAGCTTGTCCTTGAACAGGTGCGCCGGCTCGCCGTAGAGCCCCGACACGATCGCGACCAACCGCGGATCCCGCGCGACGCGCGCGCAGACCGGCGCGATGTCGATGACCGGATCGAAGCAATCGAACCGGCACTCGCCCGTGTCGAAACGGTTTTGCCACCGACACCGGATGTTGTCCGAGTCGATCAACTCGGTCCGGCCGAACAGACGGTCCGCCTCGTTCTCGAGGGCCTTGATTACGTCGGACCCGAACACGCCGCGGACGACGACGAATCCCTCCTCGCGGTAGGTTGCGGCGAGATCGGGTGATGACGTGGTTGTCGTGTTCATGGGGAAGTCAGGGTTCCTCGTCGGCTAGTTCCAACAACCCGAGGATCCGGTTGAAGGCATCGTAGAGATCCGCGTTGCTGCGCAGGTCGAGAGTGTAGCGACGGTCGCGGTTCGGTCGCGACGTGACATGGCCGTCCGTGAACAGGATGTCGGCGATGGCCTGGTGGTGATGGGTGCGCGGTTTGACGCCGTACGCGGCGACGTCCCCCGAACACAGGAACTGCGAGTCGATCGCCAGCGCGCGGATCGGTTTCCCGTTCCGGTTCATGCCGGGATCGTCGAGGCGGATCGATTCGGGCTCGGCCGGCGGCGTGACGAACAACTGGGTCACGCCGCCGTGACGGTAGTAATAGCTGCACTGCGCCTGGTTGGTGCCGACCTTCGCCAACTCGGCGGCGGCATCGACGGGTTGGTCCGCCCCGGGGCAAAAGAGAACCCTCGGCGTCCGCGCGAGATGGTTCGCGAGCAGCAGTCCGAGGCCCGCGGGCGCGCCGCTGCGCAACGACAGCAGGCTCGTGGGCGATCCCGTCGACGGATAGAATTCCGCCGGATGCGAGAACGGCGGCGCCGTCGGGCCGTAGGGCATCCGGCCCGCGGAATCCTGCGCGTAGCCGTGGATGGCGATGCCCAACTGCCGGAGATTGGAGATGCACACCGCCTTCCGTCCCGAGTCCCGCGCCTTCGCGAGTGCCGGCAGCATCAGCGCTGCCAGCACCGCGATGATCGCGATCACCACCAGGAGTTCGACCAACGTGAAGGCCCTGCGCATCACCCGGCCGCATGTTGCCTACGGCGATTGCCGCACGCGATAGAAACGCGGGCCATCCGTCGGGTTCGGATCGGTGAAGTCGACGCTCGCGCCATAGTTCACGATCGTTCCCAAAGAGGTCCAACCCGCGGGCCCGAGCGTCGGGTCACCGGACGCGAGCACCTCGAACACGCCCGGATCGCCGTCGATCGCGAACTTCGGTTTTCCGTCGACGAACCGCGGCGAATGCACCGTGGGCGGGGTCAGGATGTCCAACCGCACGTTGTCGAGATCCCAGTAACCGCCCTGGATGTCGAAGCCGACCTTCGACGCGATCTGGATTCCGACGTGTTTGCCCGCCCACGCGTCGCCGGCCTGGACGACCGGCGCGCTGGCGCGGACGTCGATGAAATGCGTGGTCGTCGGGAAACCCGCGGCCGTGTTGGTGACCGTCGTCGCGGCCACCGTGACGGGTTTGCCGTCGGCACCGCTGTAGTAAAGGCTGATCTCGAGCGGCACGCCTTCCTTCATCCCGCCGCCACCGCCGATCGCGCCGACCGCGAGCGAGTAGGCTTTGCCCGGTTGGAACACGACGTCGAACGCGTGCGGCGTGCCGGAATCGTAGTCCTGGAAAATCGCGGCGTCGGGCAACGCGAAGAGGAAGGCCGCCTGGCTGCCGTCGATGTTGTCGATGTGGCTCGCGCTGCCGTTGGTCGTGTTCAGGAATTGGCCGAACAACTGGACCCACGGGAACCCGCCGCCGCCTTGGTACCAAGCCGGCTCGGGCGCCTTCACCCAGTAATCCATGCGCGGATCCGCGAAGGCAGTCTCCGGCGACTCGAACGACGGGTTCGGCACCACGCTCGAGGTCAACCGCACCTGGTCGATGTCCCAGTACCCGCCCTTCAAGTCGAAGCCGACCGTCGACGCGAGGCGGATCCCGATGTGTTGGTTCGCCCAGGCATCGGTCGGCTGCACGATGGGAAGGCGGGTTTGGAAGTCGACGAAATGGGTGTTGGTCGGGAACAGCGCCTTCGAGTTGGTCACCGTCGAGGACGACACCACGACGGGTTTGCCGTCGCCGTCGCGGTAATAGAGGCTGAGCTCGAAGGTCGCGCCTTCGAGCATCCCGCCGCCGCTTCCCAGAACGCCGACCGTCAACGCGTAGGATTTGCCGGGCTCGAACCGCGCGGCGAACTCATGACCCGGAGTCACGTGCGAAAAGTCGACCGAATCGTAGTCCTGGAAAACGGCGACTTCCGGCAACGCGAACAGGAAGATCGCCTGGCTGCCTTCCATGTTGTCGATGTGATCGGCGCTGCCGTTGGTCGTGTTCAGGAACTGCCCGACGAGTTGGTCCCACGGGAATCCGCCGCCGCCTTGGTACCACGCCGGTTCCGCCGCCTTCTGCCACGCATCGGTCCGCGGATCCGCGAAGGGCGTCGCCGGCGACTCGAACGAGGCGTTGGGCAACGGAATCGTCGCGCCGCGCGCGGTCAATCCGGTCCATGAGACCGCGGCCATCAGCAGCATCCCCAGCCATCCCGGCCGGACGGCCCCGAATACCGGGGACGGGTGGAATGGCGACGCCGCGACGGCGACGTCACTGGCATTGCGAAAAAGCGGTGAAGGAACTTCGGGACTGCGATGGCTCATGATGGATTCGTTGCGGATTGGCGCCGTTTATATGCATGACGGTGCATATTAGGTTCCCGGCCGGCAACCATTATGTCGCGGCCATTTTGCCCGCGCCGGGGGACGATCGGCCGACGACTGTACGCTCGCGCCCGCCGCCCCCGGTCTGGCAGCGTGCCGCGGCCGCATGATGCTCCTCCCGGTCGCCCACCGCGAACTGCTCGCCGCCGCACGACGGCCCGCGACCCATCGCGTCCGGATCGGGTCCGCGCTCCTCGCCTCGGTGCTTGCCCTCGTGGTCCTGGTGTTCATCGGGATCTCGGGCGCGGGCCGCCAAAGCGGGCAATTCCTTTTCGCCGCCCTCTGGTGGGGCGTCCAGTGGTTCGCCATCCTTGCCGGCACCTTCCTCACCGCCGACGCCATCAGCGAGGAACGGCGCGACGGAACGCTCGGGCTCCTGTTCCTCACCGACATCGGCGGATTCGAACTCGTCGTCGGTAAATTCGTCGCGGCCGGCCTCAACGCGGCCTACGGCATGGCCACGGCGTTTCCCATCATGGCCACCGCGTGGTTCCTCGGCGGAGTCACCAACGGCGAGTTCTGGCGCGCGCTCCTCGTCTCGCTCAACACCCTCTTCGTCTCGCTCGCGCTCGGCCTGTGCGTGTCCGCCGTTTCCCGCCGACAAAACCGGGCGGTCGGGGCAACCGTCGCCATCCAACTCTTCCTCCAGATCGCGCTTCCCCTGATCGCCGCCGGAGGACAAAAACTCCAGTCGATGGGGCGCCTCCCCGTCGCGTGGCCGCTCGACGCCATCGATTGGATCTCGCCCGCCGGCGTCGCGCTGCGGTCGATCGACTCGACCTTTACGCGCGCGCCGGGCGACTTCTGGAGCGCCTTGGGCGCCAGCCACGCGCTCGGATGGTTCCTGTTGGGCGCCGCCGGATTCATCGCGGCCCACGGTTGGCGCGAAACCGGTGCTCCCGAAGGCAACGGCGTCCTCGCGCGGTTGTCCGGCCAGTTCGAACGGATGACCCGCACGCGGTGGACCGCGGAGAAGATTGATCGCAATCCCCTCGCGGCGTTGTTCGGACGCGGACGCGCGTCGGCGTGGATGGCGTGGGGCCTCGCCGGGATCAGCACGGTCGGGGCCGCCGTCGAGCTAGTGTCAGGGGCCATGTCCGGGTGGAACGCGACCGGCATCGTAGGATCGGTTAGTGGGACCCTCGGTTTCTTTTCATTCACGGCCTTCCGCGGGTTGGTCGCATGGGAATCGACGATGTTCTTCGGCGAGGCCCGGCGCACCGGCGCGCTCGATCTCGCGCTGACAACGCCGCTCACCGACGCCGAAATCCGTTCCGCACAGGTCCGCCACCTGAACTCGATGTTCCTCCTGCCGATGATCGTCCTCGTGACGACAGACATCGCGGGCGGGATCGGCGGAGGCTTGTTCCCGTTCTCCATTCTCCTCTCGGGCGGTTTGTTCCTCCAATTCGGGGCGATGGTTTTCCTCGGCGCGTGGCTTTCGCTCACCGAACGACGCCCCTTGGTGGCGACGGCCAAGACCCTGGTTTTCGCCGGTCTGTTGCCGGCGTTGCTGAGCAACTGTTGCATCGGACTGGTCATTGCCCCCTTGGTCGGCGCTTGGGCCAACGGCAAACTGCGGATGCCGTTGCGGGAAGTCCTGGCGGGCGTCCGCGCGCCGTGGCAGCTCGCGCGAAGCGGCGAGTGGGTCGCCCGCTCGCACCAAGGGTAACAACAGACGCCGGCACCCACGATCCACCGCGTCACCGCGTCGGCCACGGGGCCAGCGAACCGATCAGGGCGCCAACTGCAGCACCTGGTAGAAACGTTGCGAATCCGCGGCCGCGTCAGGCAACTCGACCGACCGCGCGGCGCCTGACGGCACGTCGGCCAGCTTCTGCCAACTGCCCGCCACCAAATCGGTCCGATACCTAATTTGGTAAGCGGTCCCCGCCGCGGCCTCGAAGCGCAACGTCACCGGGTTGCCCGCGACCGCACCTAGCACGGGCGCCGCGACATCGGCCGGTTGGACGTGGACCGTCACCGTGTCCGACGCCGACAATTGCCCGTCGTTGACGGCGAATTTCAAAACGTAGTCGCCCGCGGCGGCGAACGACGCCGTCGACGCCGGTGATGCCGGATTGCCGAAGGTCACGTTCCCGGGACCCGTCTGTTTCGTCCACTGGAACACCGGCACGCCCGGCACCACCGGCAACCCATCGTCCGTGAACTTCCCGCGCAACGCCGCCGTCGCCGGAAGCTTCACCGTCGCGTCCGGACCGGCGTCCGAAGTCGGAGACGCGTTCGATCCCGAGAAAGCGCCCGTCAATTGCACGTCGAGCCCGAGATCCGAGCTTCCCGGATTCGCCTGGTGCAACTCGATCGCCATCACGTTCGCGCCCGCCACCAGCAGCGACGCGGGCACCGCCCCCGCCACAGGCGTTTGCTCGTCCGTCCCGCCGATCGCGCTGCTCGCCCACGTGTCGAACGTCGCGTCGCCGTCGGGCATGTTGGACCGGAACGCCTCCACGCCGTTGAGCCACACGATCACGCCGTCGTCGCGCACCACTTGGAGATCGAGATCCGAGGTCGGTTGCGCGCCCGCGAGGTTGAATCCAAGCCGGAAATAAAGGGTCGGGTAACGCGCGTTCGCAGGCCCGCCATCGACCGTCGTCACCTCGCCGTCGCCACCGAACCCGAGCCGTGCCGGCCCGCTTTTCCATTTCGAATCGTCGAATCCCGGCGCGCGCCACGCCGTGCCCGCGTCCACGCCGCCATCGAGGTATTTCCAACTGCCGCCGAACGCCACGATCGTCCCGGAAATCCCGGGACGCGTGACCGTGAACTGCACGTCGTCGCTCGTCTCCCGTTCGCCGTCCGACGACGTCAGGCGCAGCACATAGATTCCCTGTCCGGGAAGCTCCACGTGGGCGGTGGCCAACGTCGGCACATCGAAGACCGCACCCGGCGGTCCCGAAACCTGGCTCCAACGCGACGAAAGCGCCGACGGCGGATCCGGCAACCCGTCGTCCGTCGCCGACCCGGCGAGCGCGACCGACAGCGGGAACGACGACGACGACAACTCGCGGTCGGGCCCCGCGTCCACCCGAGGCGGGCGGTTCGCGGCGCCGACGAATCCAGGGGAAGGACCACCCGGAGCGGCACGCCACGACGCGGGATCGTTGCCCCATCCGAGGGGCGCGCGGCGCTCGATCGATCCCCCGGCGCCGGCGGCCTCCGCCGGCCACGGCGGTTGGTCGTTGTACCGCACCGCGTCGACGAAGAGATAGGGAACCACGATGGACACCGTCCCGTCCTGGTTGGTGACGGAGTCCGGGGAATCGGGCCGCTGCAATTCGACGCGCTCGCCGTTCCGCTGGAGTTGTCCACTCGGCGCGGAGAACACCGCGACCTCGGCGGGGATCCCGTACTGCGAGCGGAACTGCGACGCCGCAGCCGGCGTCACCAACACGAGTCCGCCGGCGTGCAGGACCACGCCCTGGGGAAACGCGAAATCAAGACCCGCCAACCGCCAGGTGTTCATCGGGAACGCCGCGTCGTACAACGGCACGTCGTGGTCCGTGACGTTGCGGACCTCCACGAACGCCGCGTCGCCCGCGAGCGGCGCGTACAGGATCTCGTTCAGCACCACGGGACCGAGCGCCGGCCCCGAGTTCACCGAGCCCAGCGTCGCGACGGACTGCGGCGCGAACTCCACCAACCCGACCGAGTTCGTGTGCCGGCCGAACGTCACGCCGCGCGCCGACGCCTCGAAACCCGTTCCCTCCGAAAAGCCGGTCAGGTCACCCACGGCATTCGCGCTGTAGATGAAAACCGCGTCGCCCCTCGAACCCAGCCGGAACGCGTTCGTGCCGAGCGTGGCGTCGCCGAACTTCGACGAGTCCACCACGAGATACCCGCCGCCCGCGATTTTCGTGCCCGCCGAAAACCTATACTTCTTGGGCACCTGCCGGTCGTCGGTGAGATACCATCCGCCGATGTCCGCGGGGTCCGCGCCGGGATTATATAATTCCACCGCGTCCAGCGCGGGAAGCACCGCATGGCTCAGGATTTCGTTCACCTCCACCATCGGGATCCCGTCGGCGACGTCGTCCGTGCCAGGCGACCCATAGGCCACCGAGCTCGCGCGCCAGTTTTCCGCAGACGCGGGATCGGGATTGTGGTTCGGGTCGCGCGGGACCAGCGAGAATCCGAGCCCGTCGGGCGTCCCGGGCCACGGCGCCTTGTTGTCGTAGGCGAAATCGAGGATCACCGTGCCGTCCGGACCCGCGAGTGCCAGCGATTCGCCGCCGTTGTCCAGACTACCCGTATAGACCCCGGACAACGCGCGGCCCGGATACCGGTGGACGAACGCGTCGCGATTCGCGGCGAGCACGAGGAATTGCCCCGCCGCCAGCTCCGTGCCGAGCGGGAACGGATAGGTGATCCCCTTCGTGAAATGCACCCCGGACAAATCGATCGCCACCAGACCCGTGTTCTTCAGCTCGATGAATTCGAAATCCTCGCGACCGAATCCCGACTGCGGGTCGGGCGCCGGGTGATATAGGATCTCCGTCACCTGCAGCGGGTGGAAATCCTGCGCGACGAAGAACCGCGCCTCGACGATCCCGCTCCACTCGTTGGTCGTGGCCGTCGCATGCGAGCGGGCGCGCAGCGTCACGGGCCCGTTGATGGTCACCGTCGCCGCGTTCGCGTGCGCGTTCGGATTCTCCGCGCCGCCGATCAACCGCGGGTCGGTTCCGTCGAGCGTGTACAGCACCGCGGCGTTGGCCGGGCCGGAAATCGAGACCTGCGTGCCGGCCGGCACCACGCCGCCGAACTTGCTGAACGAAGGCGCCACCGTCTTCGGGAACAACGAGCGGTTCCTCATTTGGTTCAACACCACCGTCGACCGCTGGTTCATGTAGCTTCCCATGATCGACTTCACCGCGGGCAACCAATCCCCGTCGCGGGTCCGCGGCGTCGACACCTTGGAATCGCCCCAGCGCGCGGACTCGGCGACCACCGGGAGCTGGAGTTGGTTGGTGCGAACGGCGAACCGCGCCTGCGCCGACGCGGGCGTGAACACGCCGCCGTTGAAGAAATGTTTCTGGACGTGGTCGGCGATGAGGATCTTGAACTCCGGGCTCAGCCACAGCTTCTGCCAGAGATACTGCGGACTCGACGTCGACACCGAGTTGTTCCCCGCGGGGAACGGGCCGAACCGGTCCTGGTTCACGTCGAGCAACGTGTGCTCGGCGTCGTGCGAGATGAAACGGAACCCGCCGTGCAACCCGGTCCGGTCGCGGAGGCCGTACCAATTGTTCGGGTTGGTGTTGCCGATGAAGTTCGAGATCGGCGCGTCCAGGTTGCCGCCGTACTCGATCACCATCATGTAGTCGATGAGGTTGTCGGCATCGAGCAGGTTCTCGTAGGCCGGATTGGGCGTTCCGTCGGGATTCAATCCCTGCACCCGGTAATACACCGTGTCGCCGGTCGCCGCGGTCGCCGCGCGGACCAGATTGTACAACCGCGTCCACGCCCCCATGTCGCCGTCCGTCGCGTTCAGCGTGTAGGGGCCGGCCTCGACCTTGATGACGTCGTAGTTTTCCTTCACCCCGCCGAAATAGGTCGCGCCGTAACTCGCCTCGGGCCGTTCGGCGCTGTTGTAGATGCCCCAATAGATGCCGTTTATATAAAGGTGGTAGTAATTGCCGCGCTCGCCCTGGCTGCCGGTCGCCAATTGGGAGTCCCGCGAGAACACGTCGCGTATGAACACCCCGCGGCTGTCGCCCTCGAAACTCCACGAGTAGTTCTGGAACGTCCGCAGGTCGAGCGCGTCGAATTCGTCCGTGCCCCCCGCGTGCAGCGGGAATTTCAACTTCGCCACGCCGTATTCCTCCCGGAAGAAAAACCGGAACGCGTGCTTCGGGTTCCCCGTGTTGCGACTATAACCCCCGCGGATCCGGATCCCGCAGTCGGCCTGGAATCCCTTCCTGCCGTCCGGGAAGATCAATTCCAACGAGCACGGCCGCTCCCACGCGCGACCGTCCTGCGCCGCGTTCGCGTAGATGCCCAGGTTGCGATCCCACAGGTTCGACACCGCCGTCACCACCGAGAAGGTCGGCAGCGCCTTCAATGCGGGCACGATCTGGTCCTTGTACGCCGCGCCGTTCACGATCCGCTGGTCCATCCCGTAGTTCACGGTCTGCGGCAGGCTCCCCGGCGACGGCCATTCGGGCCACGGCGCCACGCCGTTCGTCTGCTGGCGGATCACGTCCGACAGGAACAAATAGCTATGGGTGTCGACGTTCGACGGCTGGAACCCGTCCTTGAAGGCCGCCGCGCGGACCACCACCGACGCCGCGATCGGGATCGCCCCCGTATAAGTCGCCCCGAACGCCAGGGTCGGCGGGGCGCCGTTCGTCGTGTAGCGGATCACCGAACCCACCGTGTCGCAGGTGATCGAGAGCGCGAACGGGGCCTCGTAGAGCCCGCGGTCGTGGTCGAACTTGGTGTCCGCCACGAAGTCGCCCACCCCGCCGGTGTTCGCCGTGCCCGGGGACGGCGGCGTGAAAAAGTAGGGCTTGCCCGCCCGGATGCCGTACGACACGTCCGCCTTCTGCGGCGGGTACGCCGGCGCGAATTCCGTCGTGGCCACGTCCGACTCGGGCGCGAACAATCCCAGGTATTCGCCGGACGCCGACAACGAGAAGCTCGTGTGGAGCGGGACGGCGGGGTTGGTCCGGTTCTTCCCGGAAGCCCAGACGACCAGATAGGCGCCCGGATTGAGCGTCATGGGCGGGAACACCCACTTCCGCGGCACGTCCGGCTCGTCGGTCAACGTCCAGCCCCCGAGGTTCACCGTGGTCGGTCCGGAATTCGACAGCTCGATCCAATCCGAATGATCGGCGTCCGAATCGGTGATTCCCTTGGAATTGTTGGCCAAAAACTCCGTGATCACGACCTGCGCGCGGCCGACGACCGGCAGGCCCACGAGGAACACGAACAGCAACAGACGACGCAATGACTTCATTTCGAGAGGGTGGAAACCGGGGGAATTGAGCAGATCCCGCACCGGAAAGCAGGTGGAAGTGGTCAGTCGTCAGTCGTCAGTCGTCAGTGGTCGGTGGTCAGTGATCGGTGGTCAGTGATCGGTATTCAGTCTTGCCCAAGTCCGGGGTAGGTTTCTGGAACACGGCGCACGTCGGGCGCATCGATGCGTTCCGCAACGGTCACCGAGCACTGACCACTGAAAACTGATCACTGAAGACCGCTTCCTCCCCCAGTGGCCAACAAGTACACCTTCCAGCTCACCAGCGACGACCGCCGCCGCCCTTTCCCGCACAAGATCATCGTGGGACAGGGCGTCAACGAATCGGTGCGGCACGTCGCGCTCAAGTTTCTCGGCTGGGTCCTCTTCTACCGCGACCGACTCCAGATCGAGACCGACGTCCAGAACGACTCCATCCCGTTCGTGCCCGACCTCGTCGAGATCGGCTACGACATGCGGCCGCTCCTGTGGGTCGAGTGCGGGGATTGCACCACGTCGAAGCTGCACAAGATCGCGGTGAAATGCCCGGAGGCGGAAATCTGGGCGCTCAAGCGCTCGGCGCCCGAGGCGGAGGCACTGTTGCAATCGATGGAGAAGGACGAGCTGCGGCGCGGGCGCTACGGGATCGTCGCGTTCGATCCGGAGATGTTCGCGGAAGTGTGCGGACTCATCACCGAACGCAACACGTTCCATTGGTTCCGCGGCGCCTTCGATCCGGCCCAAATGCAATTCGAACTCAACGGCCTGTGGTTCGATTCCCCGTTCACGGTGTACCGGTATTAGATGTGTCTCCACGCCTGGACCCGGATTCGAATTCCGCGATGGGTTGCGCGAGTTGATCCCATTCTTCCCCACTCGGTACTTCGCGGCGTCCGCGTATTTCGTGATTCACCACCAAACCCGGGGCATGCCGTGCAAGGCCGTGGAATTGGCGTCCACGAAACACACGAAACACACGAAAAGTTGTGAAGCCCGCCGCGATCCTTCGGTGTGATCAATTCCGCAACAAAAGCTAGGGCGCTCGAACTACTTTCAAAGGACGCCCAACGACCTCTCGAATCCCCATTCCTAAGCTTTTCGTGTATTTCGTGTATTTCGTGGTTCATCCACCAAACCCGGGGCATGCCGAGCAAGGCCGTGGAATTGTCGTCCACGAACCACACGAAACACACGAAAAGTTGTGGAGCCCGCCGCGATCCTTCGGTGTGATAAATTACGCCCCTAAAGCTTGGGCGCATGAACTACTTTCAAAGGACGCCCAACGACCTCTCGATTCCCCATACCTGAACTTTTCGTGTGTTTCGTGTATTTCGTGGTTCATCAACCCAACCCAAGGCATGCCGTGCAAGGCCGTGGAATTGTCGTCCACGAACCACACGAACCACACGAAAAGTTGCGAAGCCCGCCGCGATCCTTCGGTGTGATCACTTCAACCACCAAAGCTCGGGCACACGAACCATTTTCCAAGGACGCCCAACGACCTCTCGAATCCCCATTCCTAAGCTTTTCTTGTGTTTCGTGGTTCATCCACTCAACCCAAGGCATGCCGTGCAGGGCCGTGGAATTGGCGTCCACGAAATACACGAACCACACGAAAAGTTGCGAAGCCCGCCACGATCCTTCGGTGTGATCGCTTCAACCACTAAAGCTCGGGCGCACGAACCATTTTCCAAGGACGCCCAACCACCTCTCGAATCCCATTCCTGAGTGTTTCGTGGTTCAAATCCATTGCCTCCAAGCCATCCGAACTTTTGCCCCCGGCCGCCTTTCGTGGACCCGCGTCAACGCCGGAACAGGCCGTTGAATCCGCGCCAGGAAGTGGGGTTCATCTTGCGGACCCAGGACTTCACCCGCTCGCGGTCCGGCCTGTCGCCGGCCTCGAGATCCCATTGCAGGACCACGCCCACGTTGTGCGCGCCGCGTTCCCCGTTCCGCAACGCGTCGACCCCATAGGCATAACCCGCGAGGATGCGCCACGTGCCCGCGGGCGACGTCCATCCAATGCCGCCCCCGACGCCGTTCTGCCACGAGCCCGGTTGCTCGAGCCCGTCTATATAATCGACGTAGGCGGTCCCGCCGTAGAGTTGGAAATCAAAGCCAGCCGTCAGCGCCACGGCATAGGAGGCGTCGAGCAGCGCAAATTGCCGCGTGCTGAGTTCCTCGAAATAATACCCGGGCAACACCAGGGGGAATTCCGCCGCCATCGGCAGGGTGCCGCCAATCCGGTAGGCATTGAAGCGGTCGGCATGCACCGTCGTGCCCGCCGTCACGCTGGTCTCGAATCGTTGCAGGCTGTTCGTGAAAGTATAGGCCAGCAACGCGCGCCCGAAGATCTGGTGCGCCACCGATTCGATCCTCCGGTCCCCGCCGTATCCATACGTCTGGGCGGCGAACCGGTACTGCGCCTGGTACCAGGCGCTGAGTTCCATCGCCACCGTCGGAGTCAGCACCGGCTCGCGACCGCCCCATCGCAGGCCCGCCCGCAGGTGGAGCGCCGGAAGATTGTTGGGCACCGAAAACCCGGGCGACGTGTCGTCGAGCCGCGAGAAAAAACTCTCGCGGAAAGAGGCCCGCACCAACCCCTGCAACGGGACCTCGCCGATGCTTTGCGGTGTCCGGCCCTCGGACAACGGGTTGAACAGGTGGTAGACGGAAACGTTCGCCTCGGCCGCGTGCCCCTCGAACGATTCGGCCCGGATCCAACTGCCGCCCCGGATCTCCGCGTAGTTGTCCGCGAACCCGCCGCCCGCCATCCCGATGCCGATGTCCGTGTGTTCGCCGAGAACCCCGCGCATCCCGAGTTCGGCGTCGAGATAGACCGGCGCGATCGCGGTGCGCAGCGTCCAGTTGGTGCGCACGAAGCCCGGAAGGTTGAGATAGTAATACGCATAGCCGTTGAACGGCGAATGCCCCTCGACCGGCTGGTTGTAGCCGATCTCCACCAATTGCCGCCGGTCCGGATCGATCTGCGCGAAGGCGCTGGTGCCGATGACCGCGACCAACAGGAAAAACAACCAGCGCACGCCGTGTGAATAGCGTGTTTCGCCGCGAATTGGAATCCAAAACACCCGCCGGCCGGGAAGCCAAGCCGGATCCATGCAGTCGGAATTCAAGAGAAACTCACGCCAAGGGGGACCAAGGCCGGCCAAGAAGGCGGGAACGTGTATCGGGAGCCAGAGATTGGAACCCACCGTTCGGTGAAACGACACGCCGGCGGTCTTTGCCCCCTTGGATGGCCTTGGCCCGCCTTGGCGTGAGATAATTCCTCGGCCGCTACTTCATGGATACGGCTAAGCCTCCGGACGCGGGTCCGTCCGGGGACCCGCGGTTTCCCACGCGTCCCGCCGTTCGTCGCCCGCCACCATCCCGTCCGCGCGGAGGATGTCCTCCAGGTTCTTCATGTGCTGCCGCGCCAACGACACGTACCGCGCGTCGTCCTTCCCGAAATGCGGTGCCATCGCGCGCAACGCCGCCTCGTCGTGGTCGATGAACAATCTCCCGGCGCGCGCGGCGCGATACGGGTGGAAGCCGAGCTCGCGCAACGCGTCGACGCCGAGATCCACCGCGCTCGCCAGCGTGTCGCGCCTGAAGATTTCCACGCCGCGCTTCAGGAGGTCGTACGCGTGCGCGCGGCTGATCGCCCGCGCCAGGATTTTCAGGTGCGGGAATTCGCGCCGCACCAAATCGACGATCTCCAGCGAGCGCGCCGGATCGTCCACCGCGCAGATGAACATCCGCGCCCGCGCCGCGCCCGCCGCCGCCAACAAGTCCGGCCGCGTCGCGTCGCCATAATAGGATTTGATCCCGAACTTGCCGAGCGTCTCGACCTGGTCCGGATCGTTGTCGAGCACGGTGACCCCGAATCCATTCGCGCGGAGCAACCGTCCCACGATGTGCCCGAAACGCCCGAAGCCCGCGAGCACGACGGGAAACCCCTCCTCCGAAACCACGTCCGGTTCGCGCCGGCCACCCGGCTTCGCCAAACGCGGCTGGAGCATGCGGTCGTTGGCCAGCAGTAGCAGCGGCGTCAACGCCATGCTGATCGCGATCGCGGCCTTGGCCGGCTCGGCGATCGAGGCGTCGAGGAGCCCGATTTGTCCCGACATCCCGAGCAACACGAAACAGAACTCGCCGCCCTGCGCGAGCGCGCACGCGAACAGCACCGTCGCCGGCCAACCCAAACGAAACACCCGTCCCAGCCCCAGCAGCACGAGGAATTTCAGCCCGATCAATCCCGCGACCATCGATGCGATCTGCCCGGGATGCGCCGCCACGTAGCGCAGGTCAAGCCCGGCGCCGACGGCGATGAAGAACAGCCCGAGCAACAGTCCCTTGAACGGCTCGACGTCCGCCTCCAGTTGGTGCCGGTACTCGCTTTCCGCCAAGACCACGCCGGCGATGAATGTCCCCAACGCCGCGGACAACCCGACCAGATGCATCAGCCATGCAACTCCCGCCACCACCAGCAAGGCGACCGCGGTGAGCATCTCGCGCAACTTCGACGCCGCGACGAAACGGAACACGTAGCGGAGTCCGAAATGCGCCACGACCACCACCGTCGCGATCGCCCCCAGCGTCGTTGCCGTCTGCGCCCATTGCGGGAAATGTTCGATCGGGGAATGCGTCGCCGTCGCCGGGACGCCTCCGCCCGCGGCGCGTGCCAGCCAAGGCAGCAGCGCAAGGATCGGGATCACCGCGATGTCCTGGAACAACAGCACCGCGAAGCACGCCTGTCCGCCGCGCGTGTGCAGGACTCCCCGCTCCGTGAGCGATTGGATCACGATCGCCGTCGACGACATCGCCAGCGTCAATCCCAGCGTCGTCGCGACGGGCCACGACCTGCCGAGTCCGATGGCTACCGCCAGGAAGACCGTGGCGGTCGCCAATACCTGCGCGCCGCCGAGGCCAAGGATCGGCCCGCGGAGCCGCCACAGCAGGCTCGGACGCAACTCGAGCCCGACGACGAACAACATGATCACCACGCCGAACTCGGCGAAGTGTTGGATGTCCTCGACCGCGCCCACCAAGCTCAACGCCGATGGCCCGATGACGGCCCCGGCGACGAGATAACCCAGGACCGAACCCAGCCCCAGCCGCTGCGCGATGGGCACCGCGACCACCGCCGCCAAGAGGAAGATCACCGCCTGCAGCAGGAACGAATCGCTCACGCGGCACCTCCCGCGCGCGTTTCGGCGACGCCTTCGGGCCGATCGTCGCGGAGCGCCTCGATCCGTCCGCGATAGGCCTCGGCCAACGCGCGCAACGCATCGGCATCCAGTTGCCGGACGGAGTGCGCCACGAACGGCTCGAGGTACTCCATCCCACACAGCCGGGCCGTCTGTTCGAAGGGCACCAACAATTCCCGCACGGTGAACCGATTGTATCCGCCGGCTTGGTACGCCTCCTCCGGCCCGCCGGCCGTGATGGCGCTCAGCACCCGTTTTCCGCGAAGCGCGGTGGCGTCGTCGCCGTAAGCGAACCCGTGTTCCAGCACCACGTCCTGCCATTCCTTGAGCAACGACGGCGCGGAATACCAATGGAACGGATGCTGCCACACGACGACATCGTGCGCGCGGAGCAACGCCTGTTCCCGCGGGACATCCACCAGATGGTGCGGGTACGCCGCGTACAAATCGTGGAACGTGACGCCCGGCAGCGAGCGCACCGCGTCCGCCAACGCCGCGTTGGCGCGGGATCGGTGAAGCGCCGGATGGGCGAAAAGGACGAGGATGCGACTCACGCGCGGATTCGAGTTGGACCCTCTTCGGGTCGGGCCGCGAGCGTCGTCGCGCGCGCGCGGGATGGCAACGAAGACCTCGGGATTGGCGACGACATCCAATCCGGGACGGATTGCCTCGCATGCTTGCGTTGACACCTGTATCCGCATGGATACACTGTCTTCAGTGGAGATTCGCAAGACCGAGTTCTTTGCACGATGGATCGATGGTCTTGCCGATTTGCGGGCAAGGGCGCGTGTGCATGAAAAAGACCAAGACCACCCGCTATGACGTTGCCGACCACCTTCGGACTCCGGAGGAGATGGCGGCGTATTTGGAAGCGAGCCTCGAGGAAGCGAACGGCGATGCCGCGTACATTGCCAAAGCGCTCGGAAACATTGCCCGCGCCAAAGGAATGTCCCGAGTCGCGCGGGATGCGGGCCTGTCCCGCGAGAGTCTCTACAAGGCGCTTTCCGGAGACCGCAGTCCCAGTTTCGACACCGTTCTCAAAGTCGTCGCCGCGCTGGGACTGACGTTGCGCGCCGAAGCCCGCCGCATCTGAACGTCGGCCCGGCCCCAATCCGGGCAGCGTGTCCATTTCGGGCCACCGGCGCGGACGGGCCGCGGATCGATTCTCGCCAATTTCATCCGAACTTTCCGCGATCGCGTCGCTGGCACGCCACGTGTTCACGCGGCTCCCGCGTGGTTGGTCTGCCAATCAGCACAACTGGAGACAACGCAGACGGTGGTCGGTGTTAAGTGACGATAGTACGGAACGTGGGACGCGGGGATTGCCGACGGCGGCGGTCCCCGCGTTTTTTTGAAGCGCCGCGTTCCAACGCCGCGCTTGGTCCCGCCCCCTTCCCCGTGGTACATCGCGGATCGAATGTCCCGTGCCGTCGCCGGCGTCCAAGGGCGACGCGCGTTCCCAAGGGACCGCCGTCCGCCATGAATTTGTCCCATATTCTCGTCGGCAAAGGACTGCTCACCCAGGAGCAGGTCGCCGAGGCCACCGCGCTCCAGCGCGCCGAGGGCCTCCGCCTCGACCGCGCCATCGTCCAGCGCGGCTTCCTTTCCGAACGCCAGTTGCTCGAGGTCATGGCCGAGCAACTCCACCTGCCCTTCGTCGACCTCGAGACCGCCACCATCGACGCCGAAGTCCTCCGCGCCCTTCCCTCGAAAATCGTCTACCGCAAACGCCTCGTCCCCATCTCGCGCGTCGACGGCGTGCTCCGGGTCGCCACCAGCGACGCCTTCGACCTTTACGCCTTCGACGATCTCCGCCTCACCACCGGCCTCGACATCCAGCCCGTCCTTTCGCCGCGCGAAGGCATCGAGAAGATCATCAAGTCCCACTACGGACTCGGCGGCGACACGCTCGACGAGATGGTCGGCGCCGACGATTCGGGCGGGAATGTCTCCGCGGGCGAGGGCAGCGAGGACCTCCTCGAGGCCGCGCAGGAAGCCAGCGTCATCAAGCTGGTGAACGAAATCATCATCGAGGCCGTAAACGAACGCGCCTCCGACATCCACATCGAGCCGTACGAGTACCAGATGTCGATCCGGTACCGCATCGACGGCGTCCTTCAGGAAGCCTCGGTGCCCGCGCAGATGCACCGGTTCCAGGCCGCGATCATCAGCCGCATCAAGATCCTCGCGAACCTCAACATCGCGGAGCGCCGCATCCCGCAGGACGGCCGCATCAAGTTCCAGGTCGGCGGCAAACAGGTCGACGTCCGCGTGAGCGTGATCCCGATGATCTTCGGCGAGGGCGTCGT
Organism: Verrucomicrobiota bacterium; assembly: GCA_025363585.1. GTDB lineage: Bacteria > Verrucomicrobiota > Verrucomicrobiia > Limisphaerales > UBA9464 > UBA6176. The sequence goes on from JANYDN010000123.1 coordinate 40,414, forward strand.
CATGCGTCTCCTCGACAAGTCGAACGTCCTCTTCACGCTGCCGCAGCTCGGCATGGACGAGGAAACCTTCGCCGTGTTCGAGGGGCTCATCGACCATCCGCACGGCATCTTCCTTGTCACCGGTCCCACCGGTTCCGGCAAGACCACCACGCTCTACGCGGCGCTCAACGCCATCGTCGGTCCCGGCATCAAGGTCCTCACCGTCGAGGATCCCGTGGAATACAATCTCCAGGGCGTGAACCAAATCCCGGTCAACCACCAGGTCGGGATGACGTTCGAGAAAGGTCTCCGCGCGATCCTTCGCCACGATCCCGACGTGGTGATGATCGGCGAAATCCGCGACCTCGAGACCGCGCGCGCCGCGACCCAGGCCGCGATGACGGGCCATTTGGTCCTCTCCACGCTCCACACCAACGACGCCGCGTCGGCGGCGATGCGCATGATCGAGATGGGCCTGGAGCCGTTCCTCGTCGCCAGCACCATGATCGGCGCGATGGCCCAGCGTCTGGTGCGCCGCGTCTGTCCGAAGTGCAAGGAGCTCTACGAACCCGCGCCGAAGGACGTCCCGCGCGATCTCATCCTTCCGCCCGGACAAAAGCTCGCGCGCGGCACGGGATGCCCGCATTGCCGCAACACCGGTTACCGCGGCCGGACCGGTCTCTACGAACTCATGGTCATGACCGAGGCCATCTCCGAGAAAATCATGGCCCGGGCGCCGTCGCCGCAGATCGTGGCCGTCGCCCGCGAATCCGGCCTCCGCCTGTTGCGCGAGGACGGCTGGATCAAGGTGATCGCAGGCGCCACCACGCCGGACGAGGTCGTGCTTTGCACCGCACTCTGACCCTTGGGAGCAGCGCATGACCGAGTACGAATACACCGCGATGACCGAGACGGGCGCCCGCGTGTCCGGCCGGATCGAGGCGGAGACCGAGGCCGGCGTGCTGCGGGCGCTCGAGGAAAAGAAACTCTTCCCCGTCGCCGTGCGCGCCAAGGGCGGCGGTTCGACGAAGGACGGCGCGCCCAAGAAGCGGAAGGTGCGCAGCACCGATCTCGGCACGTTCTACGGCCAGCTCGCCGACCTCATCGGCAGCGGCGTCCCGTTGCTCCGCGCGCTCGATTCGATCGTGCGCTCGACGCCATCGCCGGGATTGAAGGAATTGCTGAAGGAAATCCGCGGGCTCGTCGCCGACGGCAAATCGCTCACGGAAACGCTGAAGTTGTACCCCGACATTTTCCCACCGCTGCATTCGGCGATGATCCAGGCCGGCGAGCGCGCCGCGTTCCTCGAGGAAGTGCTCCGGAGCCTCGCCGGCTTCATCGAGCGCTTCGAGGAACTCCGCGGCAAGGTCATGGGCGCGCTCATCTATCCCGTGCTGCTCGCGGGACTCGGGAGCGTCGTCATGGTGCTCGCGCTGATGTTCTTCGTGCCGAAGTTCGAGCCGTTGCTCGCGAACGCGAAGAAGCCGTTGCCCTCGCAGATCATGTTCGCCGCGAGCCATTTCATCCGCGGCTATTGGTACATCGCCATCACCGGCCTCGGTGCCCTCGGATTCTGGCTCTGGACCGCCATCCGGAATCCCGCGACGCGCAAGCGACTCGAACGCTGGCAACTGAAAATCCCCGTCGTCGGCTCCGCGCTCCGCCTCCTCGCGATCACGCGCTTTTGCCGCATCCTCGGCACCATGCTCGCCAACGGCGTGCCCTTGCTCCACGCGCTCCGCATCAGCCGCGACGCCACCGGATCGCACATCCTCTCCGACCGCATCGCCGCCGCGACCGAGGCCGTGCGCGAGGGCCGCCGCCTCTCCGAACCGCTCAGCGAGGACGGGTTCATCCCGGACCAGATCCTCGCCATGATCGCGGTCGCGGAAGAATCGAACAATCTCGACAAGGTCCTCGTGCAGATCGCCGACACCGTCGAACGCCGCACGAACCGGCAGGTGGACCAAGCCGTGCGCCTGATCGAGCCAGTGATTTTGTGCGCGGTCGCCGCGGGCATCGGTTTTCTCGCGCTGGGCTTGCTCCTGCCCATTTTCACGATGGCCAGCGCGTTGGGATCGAAGTGAGCGACGTGGCCCGTGTTCACGGCCTGCCGGATTCACCGTTCGACTTGGTCCCCGCGTCCTTGTACACGAATGCGATGCTCGTTCCTTCGGGGAAGCAACCACTCCAACCCGGTCCCGAATCCGCCGTTCGCCCGCGGGCTTCGTGCGGACGTTTCTTGGGAGCCTTTGCCTTCTTCGCGGCGCTCGTCGCCGCTTTCCTGCCGGCCTTCGCCGAATCCCCCGCCGACGCCGGATCCGCGCGCGGCATCGGTGCCCTCGGCCGACTCGAACCCGACGGCGGCGTGGTGCACGTCGCGGCTCCCTACTCGATCCAAGGGCCGTCGATCTTGTCGGAACTCTTCGTCCGCGAAGGGCAGTCGGTGACGAACACCCAAACGCTCGCGCGCACCCACACGCACGCCGCGGCGTTCGCCGCGTGGCAACATTCCGTCCGGTTGGTCGAGGCGGCGAAGGCGCGTCTCGCCCAGGCCGCCGCCGGCGCGAAACCGGCGGACCTCGCCGTGCTCGAGGCCGAGTCGCGCCGCGAGGAGGCGGAAGCGGACGAGGCCCGCCGCGAGTTCGACCGCCAGAATCGGCTACGTGCGGACGGCGCGAGTTCCCGGCAGGCGCTTGACTCCGCCGAGACGCGTCTTGCCGCACGCGTCAATTCGCTCGAGGCCGCCAAACGCCGGCTCGCCTCCGGACGCGAGGTTCGCGCCGAGGACGTCGACGTCGCCCGTGCCGACCTGGCGGTTGCCGAGGCGCAGTCGGAACGCGCCCGAACCGAATGGCAGCAGACCATAGTCCACGCGCCGCGCGCCGGACGCATCCTCGCCATCCATGCCCGACTCGGGGAAGAGATCAAACCCGGCGGGCTTCTCGATCTCGGGCAAACCGACGCCATGGCGGTCCGGGCGGAAGTCTACGAAACCGACGTCCGGCACGCCCGCGCCGGCCAACGCGCCGAGATCACCGGCGAGGCCTTCGAGGGCACGCTGAAGGGCGTGGTCGAAAGCGTTGGTCTCCAGGTCCGATCCAACCGACTCCTCAAACCCGATCCCTCGGAGTTCGCGGACTCGCGGGTCGTCGAGGTCGTCGTGAAGCTCGCCAACGGCGCCCCGGTGTCCGGCCTGACCGGCGCGCTGGTCAACGTGCGGATCCTGCCGTGAGCGCGTCCCTGCGGCAGATCGCCGCCCACGCGTTGCGGCCCGCGGGCGTGCCGCTCGCATGGCGCCAACTGACCGCGCGCCGCCTCCGGTTTTTCGCGGCCGTCGCCGGCATCGCGTTCGCGTCGGTCATGATGCTGATGCAACTCGGCTTCCACGACGCGCTCTACGACAGTTGCGTGCTCTTCCACCGGTCGTTGAAAGGCGACCTCGTGTTGATCAGCCGGGAATACGACTCGCTGGGCGACGCCCGTTCGTTCCCGCGCCGTCGTCTGGACCAATCGCGCGCGGTCGAGGGAATCTCGGACGCGCGCGCCGTCTTTCTCGGCCTCGCACCGTGGAAAAATCCCGGTACCCGCCACGACCGCATGATCTTTGTCTTCGCGTGCGACCCGGCGGCGCCACCGTTCCACATCCGGTCGGACCAACCGGTCGCGGAAGTCCTCAGGCGCGAGGACGAGGTCCTTTTCGACGACTCTTCGCGGCCCGAGTTCGGCGACGTCGCCGCTTCGTTCCGCTCGGGACAACGGGTCGGGAGCGAGGTCAACGGCCAACGCGTGGGTGTCGGCGGGATCTTCACGCTCGGCACGTCGTTCGCCTCGGACGGCAATATCCTCGCCGGCGAACCCGCGTTCCACCGGATGTTCCCGCGATCGAGTCCCTCCAAGATTTCCATCGGCGTCCTGTTTCTCGCCGAAGGCGCCGACGCGGGCAAAGTCCGCGCGGAACTCGCGCGGCGGCTTCCCAACGACGTCGAAATCCTGACGCGCGCGGAATTGGAACGGCGCGAGAAGGACTACTGGGCGAAACGCACGCCCATCGGTTTCGTGATCGGCGCCGGCATGATCATCGGCTTCGTCGTCGGTGCCGTCATCGTCTACCAGATCCTCTACGCCGACCTCAGCGACCACCTCCGGGAATACGCGGTGCTCAAGGCCACCGGCTGTTCGGACGCGTTCCTCCACGGCGTCGTGGTCCAGCAATCCGCCGTGCTTGCCGTCGCGGGATTCGTCCCGGCCGCGGTGTTGTCGTGGGCCGTGTTCCTCGCGACGCGCATCGCGACGTCCCTTCCGGCGCATCTTGATGTCCGGAAATCCGCGATCGTCCTCTCGCTGACGTTGTTCATGTGCCTTGTTTCGGGCGCGTTCGCGTTGCGCATCCTGCGCCAAGCCGATCCGGCCGAGGTCTTCTAGAACGCCATGGAACCCGTTCTCAAACTGCGGGACGTGGAACACGCGTACGGAACCGGCATGCTTCGACGCCAAGTGCTCCACGGTGTCTCCGCGGAAATCCATCCGGGCGAGATCGTCCTGCTCACCGGGCCGTCGGGCGCCGGAAAAACCACGATCCTCACGCTGGCGGGCGCGCTGCGCAGCGTGCAGAAAGGCAGCGTCCGGGTGTTCGGCGAGGAACTCGCCGGCGCGCCGCCACGCGTCGCCCTCGGCGTGCGCCGTCGCATCGGGTTCATCTTCCAGAATCCGAATCTCATCGTCTCGCTCACCGCGCTGCAGAACGTCGCGTTGCCCCTCTCGTGGTCGGGACCCGTCGATCCGTCCGTCGCCCGCGAACGCGCCCTCGCCCAACTCGCGCTCGTCGGGCTCGAGGAGCACGCCGACAAACACCCCGACCAACTTTCCGGGGGCCAACGCCAACGCGTCGCGATCGCCCGCGCCCTCGTCGTCGAACCGCGCCTCATCCTCGCCGACGAACCCACCAGCGCGCTCGACCGGCAGACGGGGCGCGACGTCGTCGAACTCCTCCAGCGCCTCGCCCAGCAGCAGCGTTGCGCGATCCTGCTCGTCACGCACGACAACCGCATCCTCGACCTCGCCGACCGCACGCTTTCCCTCGAGGACGGCCGACTGGTCTCGCTCGCGCGCGATGCCGCGCGGATCGCGGGCCAGATCGGCGCGGGCATCGCCACGATGGGCCGACCGGCGCAACTCGCGAGAGAAGTGGAGTCGCTCGACGAACCTTCCTTCTTCGAGTTCCTCGGGACTTCCGCCGCCGAGATGGAGGACGTGCGCCACGCGCTCGAGGACGCGCGCACCCGACTTGCCACCGCGCGTTTCGACCAACTTCTCGTCGCGACGACGATGAAGGCCGGGCAATTCCTCGATGCCGACCGCGTGACGCTCTTCGTGGTCGACCGCGAGACGGGCAAGCTGCGTTCGCGGGTCGCGCAGTCCGGGACGGACACGTTGCTTTCGATCGAGATGGATCGGGACCGTGGGATCGCGGGCCAGGTTTCGCGCACGGGAACGCCCGTGCGGTTGCGCGACGCGTACGAGAGTCCGGTGTTCAACCGCGAGGTGGACCTCCGGACCGGTTACCGCACGCGGAGCCTGCTATGCATGCCCGTGACGAACGCGGCCGGCACCGTGATCGCGGTCGCCCAGGTGCTCAACAAACGCAACGGCACGGAATTCGGGCCCGACGACGAGGAACGTTTCCGTGAGTTCCTGGTCCCGCTCGGCCGCCTGCTCGAAAACCTGCTCGCCGTCGAGGTCCCGACGCGTCCGCCCGACCCGAAGGCGTGAGGTCCTAGGGCATGGGTGGGTGGCACCGGCTCTGGTGCCACGCTTCACGGGATGCATTGTTTTCTGTGACGGCAGGGCCGCCGTCACCCACGCAGGTTGAGGCCCAGCCACGGTGGGTGGCACCGGCCCGGGTGCCACTTCGTGGCAAGCATGATTGGGAGGGACTCCAGGCTCCGCATGCTTCGGCGAGGGCAGTGCCGCCGTCACCCACCCATACTTGGGCCTTGCCTCGATGGGCGCGCGGAGCTTTGGGAACGGTCCCGTCGGTCGTCGGAAAAATTCCGTGATTGTCCGGGACGTGTTTTGCGTCGGACTGGCCGCAGCGGGTTCCAAACGAACGCGGTGGCACGGGATTGCCACCAAAACGCGGCCGGCAGTCGCCCGAGAAAATCTTGGGACGACACGCCTTGAAGGTTGCCGTGCGGCTTCGCGCTGCCCTAGGATTCAGAGTCTCAGTCAATAGTGCCTATGATCGTCGACATTTCCAGAAACCTGGCGCGCAAACGGCGCGCGGGAGCCGGCTTCACCCTGATCGAGATCCTTCTCGTCATCGTGATCATCCTCATGCTGGCCGCCGCGCTCGTCGCGTACATGATCCCGCAGCAGAAAGCCGCGGAAAGAAACACCACGAAACTCCTGCTCCAGCAGGTCGGGAGCGCGCTCGATACCTATCGCCTCAACATCGGCCACTACCCGAACGAACAGGAAGGCGGCCTCGAGGCGTTGCTCAAGAAGCCGACTTTCGAGAACGAGCGCCTCGGCGACAAGTGGCCGGGGCCGTACCTCAAGCCGGGCACGCAGCTCGACGATCCCTGGGGCAACAAGATCCGCTACGAGTTGGCGGAACGCACCACCGACTCCGACAAGACCGGCGCGTTGCCCTACAAACTTTTCTCCGTCGGTCCCGACGGCCAGCCGGACACCGACGACGACGTGAAGCTCGCCACGGAAACGACCGACAGCACGACCTCGAGCACGCCGAAATGAGCGCGTGGTCCGGAACATTCCGGACGCCGTTCCTCGATCCATGTTTCTCCGCCGCCAACTTCGAGAGACCCGCGCGACCCGCGGGGGCTTCACGCTCGTGGAGCTCCTGCTCGTCGTGGCGATCCTCGTGTTGTTGGCGGGCGCGGTGATCCTTGGGTTCGATTCGATGACCAAGGGGTCGCAGCTCGACGAGGGCGCGACCCAACTCGAGGCGTTGTTCCGCTTCGCCCGCGCCGAGGCCGCCAGCACCGG
>JANYDN010000111.1 GCA_025363585.1 Verrucomicrobiota bacterium
GGCGCAGCAAGCCCCGGCCCAACGAGCCCCGGGCCCAACGCCACATTCGCCAAACCCACCCGCCGCTCATCGGATCCCGGGCCAAGGCCCGCCGCGCGCTGCGAAAACATGCCCGCAAATCCTAGTGGCATTGGGCGTCCCCGCCTGCGGTAGATGCAGGCGTCTCGCCTGCGCCCCGGCTTCCGCAACCTCTCTCCCCGCCCATCCCAGCGAAGCCAACACACCGAGCCGGGACGGCTCGGATTGCGCAGGCGGGGACGCCCGCTCTACATCAACGAGACGCCCGATCTACTTCGCGCGCTACGCCTGGATCGCCGGTTCGGCCCCGATCGTGCCGACCAATTCCCCGAGGTATGACGTCGCCTTCACGCGCTCGACCATGGTGCGCGCGTGACGCAGCCGATCTCGCAGCCCCAGGCGCTCCGCTTCCTCGTTGTACCCGGGCTTCGCCAGCATCTTCTCGAGGTAGTCGCAGTGCCGGCGCCACAGACGCAGGTCCACCGATTGCTTCGCCTTGAGCCGCGCCGCGTACCAATCGCTCGCCAGCAGGCTCTCACGCGTGAAGAGCGCGCGGATGCCGGGATCATCCAGCCCGCGTCCCTCGAACTGGTCGTCGCGCATGATGTGCAGGAGCGCGCGCAGCGGCGGGCACGCCCACGCGATGCTTCCGTCCGAGAAATAATGCTCCGCGACGTGGCGATGCGTGGCCACGACCGTCTCGATGGCATCGACGAATTCGCCGGCGTCCTGCAACTCGGGCCGGAGCATCGGCTCGGTGAGCACCGCGTGCGGGTGGTTGAAAATGCGGCCGAGGAACGTGCTGACGAACTTCGTCGTGACGCGGTAACCGAGCCGGCTCGCGAGGACCTTGCGGCCTCCGCGTTCAAAATCGGCGCACCGCTCGAGGTAGCCGTGCTCGATGAGGAACCGCGGGTCGCGTTCCTCCACCCCGAGCCGCGCCCAAAGCTCGGGCACCAGCAGGCTGACGTCGTGGTCGACGCGGTGGTAGGGCCCGACGCATCCGGCGCTGGTCACGAAGCCCTGGTACCCGCTGACCATGTAGCCGACCAACGCGGCGTTGAGATCGTACACCGGCGGCAGCGCGTTGAACGGGCCCTTCGTCAGCGCGCCCTCGCTGCCCGCGCCCGTGGTGCTCGGAGACTTGCCGGTCATGCTGGAGATGAACTCCATGAACAACTCGGGCAACTCCATGTGATGGATCGGCCCATAGCACGCGAGCGACGGCGTCTTGCCTTCCGCGGGATTGTTGCGCCGCCCCGCCAGGATGGCGTGCACCGGCTCCGGCAACGCCGCGTCCAGCGGCAACCGACGCGCGAGGCGCGACCCGACCTTCGCCAGATGCCAGCGACGCGGCTTCAGCAGGTCGGCACGCGTCTCGAGGAAACGCGGGTTCTTGGAAGGTTTGCCGTCGACGATGCGCGGGTTCGCCGTGCAAACGAAGTAGCCGGGTCGGCCCGACGTCGCGACCTCGCGCACCAACCGCTGCATCGGTTCCGTGAACTGGTGGAACCCGATCGCGTCCTCGACCATCTCCACGGCATCGGAACGCCGGAGCGGCTCGTAGTTGCTGAAGAAGGTCCCGCCGCGCGCGAATTGTTCCTCCGCCGCGTTGTCGTAGCCACGGACCACCGCGTCGTCGGGGCGTTGGAAGAGCCGGTACTCGACGTTCTCGACGAACTTCAGCGAGGCGGTCGACGACTGCTCGCTGAGCGTGCCCACGCGGTCGCGCGGCACGATGACGCTCGCGGTGATGTCGTCCTCCATCTGCAGTTTCAGCGCGGGATAGTAATCCTTGCGGAGGCCGAACGTGCGCCACGCGCCGTCGGTGTCGTAGCCGACGCGGAGGAACTGCGTCGCGAGCCGCTTGCGTCCGAGGCGCAGTTCGTTCGCGGGCGTGCCGTTGATCACGTCGACGGCGAAACGCTCGCGCCACGAATCGCCCCACGCGGGTTTCCAGAAGCGCTTCACCACGAAGACGAGCTCCTTGATGTGCGCGGGTACCGACGCGAGCCACGCGTTGTGGGCCTCGGAGAATTCCGGGCGCGGCGTCAACAGCTTGATCACCGAGCCCAGCGTGCGTTGCGGCGAGAGGATCGTCCGGTGGTCGCCCGAGTTGCGAGACGGGTCGCGGAAGCGGTCCGCGAAATCACGCTTGAGGACGGACTCGACCTGGTCGAAGTCGCTGCGGAAATCCGCGACGAAGATCGGGCCGTGGATGATCGCGTCGGTGATCGGCTTGGAGATCTCGCTCTTGCCGCCGCCGCTGACCGTGCAGGGCTTGTGGCAAAGCACGCCTTCCTGGCGCGTCCCCACGAGACGCCACGCGCGGTTCCCCACGGGCTTGTCCAGGTGGATCTTGAAACCGCTCGGCAACACGTAGGTCTCGCCGAGCAGCATCTTCAGCCCGCCCTGCGTGCCGTCCGCTCGCGTCCAGCGCACGGTCTGCGCCTCGAGCTCGAACCGCGTCGTCTCGGGCACGTACACCACGTCCGGATATTTCCGGTCGCGCGCGTAGCCCTCGGGGAACTGGGTGACGGACTCGCCCAGCAGGCGCATCGCCTCCTCGTAGCAATGCGGGTATTCCGCGCGGTGCTGGTTCGCGTCGTATTCGCTCGCCAGATCGTGGCGCGCGAACACCAGCGCGCCGCCCGCGTGTTCCTCCTCGACCAGGCCGAAAAGGTTCGCCGCGAAACTGATCTGGGTTTTGACCTCCTTCTTGCAGTAGCCGAAATAGTTGTCGGAGATGACCGTAACGATCACGCCCGTCGCGTCGCGCGCGGTGATCTTGAACGCGTTCCCCTCGTTGTATTTTTCCGACGCATCCTTCCAGCACATGCCGTCCCGGCGCTGGCGTTCGGTGGCGGCGTCCCACGCGGGAAGGCCGAGTTCCTTCTTCGTCAGGCCGTTCAGGTGCGGCGCGAGGACCACGCATCCGGTGTGGCCGCTCCAGTGCTCGGCGTCGAGCCCGGCGTCGTTCTCGGGAAGGAAGGGATCGCCGCCATTGCCGAAGATGCTCTCGACGAAATCGAGGTTCGCCACGAGCGAGCCCGGCACGAAGAACCGGATCTCCATCGACTTCGCGGGCGTGAACCCCGCGACCTCGGGACACACCAACGGGCGCAGCATGAGCGTCGCGAAACATTCCGCGGATTGCGTCAACCCGGCGGTGAACGGCAGGCGCATCAACTCCGCCGGCGGCTGGAACGCGCGGCGCACCAACGCCGCGAACACTTCCCGCGGCACCGCCTTCTTGTCGTCCGGCACCGGCAACCCGCCCTCGGTGACGTGGAAAATCCCCGCGGTCGTGCGGCGGTCGGACTTCGGGTTGTGCAGCACGCCGTTGCGCGCGCGGAAACTCGAGATGAGCGGCGATGCCACCTCGTCGCGGTCCGGCGGAAGCGAAAGCATCCGCGCCAACCCGTAGCGGTCGAGCACTAGGGTGCGCGACGGCAACCGCGGCGGCACCACGACGTCCCCGAGGTAATCGTAGAGGAACGACTGGATGCGGTTGTCGACCGGGCTGAGGTACGACGACAACAACCGGTCCTTCTCCCGGCTGTGCGCGATGAACTGGGCCAACGATTCCTCGAGAGCCCGGTGTTCGCCGGGAATCGGGACCGTCGGCAGGCCCAGTTCGGCCAGTTTCAGGTTGAGGTGACGGTGGAGATCCTCGGGCGCTGAAGGCCGGAGGCCAATGGGGTCGGCTGTGTGCATGCGTCGTCGACGGGCGCGCCGGCAGTTGGTGCCGACGGC
>JANYDN010000179.1 GCA_025363585.1 Verrucomicrobiota bacterium
TCAAGGCCGACGCGGAGGGCAACGCCGCGGTCGGCGACCTGGTCCACGTCGACGCCGCGCGCAACATCGTGTTCGACGCGCGGACCAAGGGACGCACGCCGATCACGCTCGTCGGGGTCAAGGATTGCATCGTCGTGCTGACCGACGACGCCACGATGGTCGCCGCGAAGTCCGAGTCGCAGAAGATCAAGGACCTCGTCCGCAAATTGGCCGCAGATCCCGCGCGCCGGAAACTCACCTGAGGCGCGCCCCGCCTTCCCTGTGAATGGTGTTCACGAGACCCACGCAAAGCCGCGGGGAGGGGAAGATTGGGTATCACGCCAAGGCGCCAAGAGGACGGGCAAAACAGTTTGGTAGTACCGCTGCCATGCAGGTCCGATTGCCGGGCTTCTTGGCGCCTTGGCGTCTTGGCGAGCAATGCCCTTTGCACGGGCACGGCCCGACACCTTTTCCTCCCGGTCACCGGCATGGCATCTGAATCGTCCGAATACCCCCGTATCGCCCGAGCCGGACCTTGACCCCTTCGGCGCTCTGCTTCCCAATGACTGAAACCTCGATGAACCCCGTCATGAACCGTCGCGAATTCCTCGTTGCCTCCGCCGCCGTCGTGGGCGCGGGTGCCCTCCTCCTTTCCGGTTGCGTCACCGGGCCCAATCCGTTGGTCGGACCACGTCCCGGCACCGCCCGCGCATCGTCCGCGGTGTACGAACTCCGCGTCTACCACTTCAACGACGGGAAGAAGGACGCGTTGCTGAATCGTTTCCGACAGCACACGCTCCGCCTGTTCAAGAAACACGGGATCGAGAGCGTCGGTTACTGGCTGCCGCTCGACGAGAAGGACCAGCGCCTCCACTTCCTCCTGCGCTACCCGAGCCGCGAGGCGCGCGAGGCGTCGTGGAAGGCGTTCATGGCGGATCCCGAATGGCAGGCCGCGGCCAAGGCATCCGAGGCGAACGGCGCGCTCGTCAAGAAGGTCGAGAACCCCTTCCTCGTCCGCACGGACTACTCGCCCATACCCGCCTCGGGCAACGTTTCCAAGGGCGGCGTGTTCGAACTCCGCACGTACACGACGCCTCCCGGCCGTCTACCCAACCTCGACGCGCGGTTCCGCGACCACACCCTCGCGCTGTTCGCCCGGCACGGGTTGAACAACTGGCTGTATCTCCACAAGATGCCGGACCAACCCGAGGCGGACGTGACCCTCGTGTACTTCCTCACGCACGCGTCGCAGGACGCGGCGAAGACGAACTTCGCCAAGTTCGGCGCCGATCCCGAGTGGAAGACGGCCCGCGAGGCGAGCGAGAAGACCGGCGGCGGTTCCCTCACGATTCCCGGCGGCGTGAAGTCGGTCTTCCTGGCGCCCGTGGATTTCTCCCCGACCCGCTGATCGCGCGATTCTCCCGACGGCATTTCGAACGGCCGCTCCCGGCACCGGGCGCGGCCCCTTTTTTCATGATGCTCGTTCCCGTCCGCGTCGGGCCCAGCCGGATCCACGGGCAGGGACTACACGCCGTCTCCCCCATCCACGCCGGCACGCCGGTGTGGCGGTTCCAAACCGGGTTCGACAGGTCGTTCGACGACGCTGCGGTCGACGCAATGCCCACCGAGGCCGCGGCGCATGTCCGGTGGTTCGCGTTTCGGGACGGTCCCGGAGGCCCGTGGATCCTTGCCGGCGACCACGCCTGCTTCATGAACCACGACCCACGGCCCAACACGGGCGCGTCCGCGGAAGCGGCCGAACCGATCGTCACCGTCGCGCTGCGCGACATCGCCGCCGGGGAGGAACTCACCTGCGATTACCGCGCGTTCGACGGGGACGCGGCGGGGAAACTCGGGCAGTAGCCGTATCCAAGCAGTAAGAACTCGATTGGGTATCACGCCAAGACGCCAAGAATCCAAGCATTCCCGAGCGAGCCGGGACGGAACCCTGCGGTCGCGGCATGGGAATTCTCTCACGCCAAGGGGGACCAAGGCCGGCCAAGAAGGCGGGAACGTGTATCGGGAGCCAGAGATTGGAT
>JANYDN010000216.1 GCA_025363585.1 Verrucomicrobiota bacterium
CCAGGATACGGCTGCGGCTGGCGCCCAGCGCAAGTCGGATGGCTATCTCCTTTCGCCGGGCCGAGCCTCGCGCGAGCATCATATTTGCGAGGTTCAGGCAGGCGATGCATAGAACCAGCATGGAGAGTCCGGACGCCAAACCGGCCACCGGGACCAGTCCATTTCCGGCCCGACTGGGCTGTGGACTGAAGTTGAAGCGCGAAGGTGCCGTACAAATCAGAGTCCGAGGATTCGGTTTGGCGGGATCCGGGATGGCAAACCGCTCGTTCAGCGACGAAAGCGCACCACCAGCATTCGCCAGCGTAAGACCGGGCTTCAATCGCCCCATGACCATAAAACTGCCGTCGCTACGATCGGTAAGAATACGAGAGATCGTCTGGCCGGGGTTGGGGTTCAAGATTGGCGCCAAGCCGACGGGAAAGAATATGGCCGGGGCCAGAAGCTGGGCGCCGGTGTACCCGCGTGGCATGATCCCAACCACCGTGACCTCTCCGCGGATCAGTTTAATCTTCCTGCCAACAATCGAGGGATCGGCGCCGAGACGCGTCCAGAAGGAATGAGTGAGCACGGCGACAGGTGTTCCAGAGGTTTCCTCCTCCGGCAGCAATCCCCGCCCCAACTCAGGCGGCACGCCGAGTGCAGAAAAGTAGTTCGCGCTGACAAAACACGCAGAAATCTTCTCCGTGACGTCACCTTGCAATCCTACCGAGGTGAAGCGAAACGCGAATAGCTCGGTGAATGCCGCTTCTTTGCCCGAGCGAAGGTCGCGGAAGTCGGGATATGAGAATTGATGGAAGGCCCCCGGGTTATCCCGGTCATGCTGGTATAACCCGACGATCTGCTCCGGCTCGTGAACCGGGAGCGGCTTGAGAAGGATGCTGTTGATGATGGAAAAGATCGCGGTGTTGGCCCCGATCCCGAGGGCCAGCGTGAGCACGGCCACGGCGGTGAAGCCCGGACTCCGCATCAACTGGCGGACGGCAAATTTGAGATCGTTCATGGGCGAGACGGTTTTCGGATCGCGGATTGCTATTCGCCACGGAGCGCCACCATCGGATCCACGCGGCTGGCGCGACGCGCGGGCAGCCAGCACGCAAGCGCGGCCGCGACCGCAAGGCCCACCGCGGCGCAGAGAAGCGTGGTCGGGTCGGACGCCTTGATCTCGAACAGCAACGAGGCGAGGAATCGGCCGAGGCCCAGTGCGATCGCCAATCCGAAGCCGAGGCCCACGAACACTGGCCCCATGCCCTGCATCAACACCATCCGCAGCAACTCGCCCCGCCGGGCGCCGAGCACCAGACGGATCCCGAGTTCCCGGATCCTCCGGCTCACGGCGTACGCGACGACTCCGTAGACGCCCACCAAGGTGAGCACCAAAGCGGTCGCCGCGAACAAGCCGAGGAGAACCGATCCGAACCGGGGCCGCGCCACCGCGTTGGAGACGAGACCTTCCATCGTGCGGAAATTGGCCGTCGGGACCGCGGGATCGATGGCCTTCAACTCGCGGCGCAACGTGTTCTCGAATCCCGCCGTCCGCCCCAGCGTTGCGCTCCGGACGATCACCGTCATCTCGTCCCAGTAGTTCGGGAGTTGGGAGTGCGGAAAATAAAGGCCGGGCATCGGCTTCATTTCCAAAGCCGTGGCACGCACGTCCCGCACGATCCCGACGATCGTGCACCATTCGTTGGCGCCGGAGTCCTTCAACCGGATCCGTTGGCCGATCGCATCGCCCGTGGGAAAGAACTCCCGGGCCAACGTCTCGCTCACGATCGTCACCAAGAGTTTCCCGGTGGCATCGGTGTCGGCGAAGTCGCGTCCGCGGACCAAACCCACTCCCATCGTCGGGAAGTATCCCTCCGTCACCACGCGGCACTGCGCGAGCGGTTCCTGCCCCTGGCGCGGCGCCGCCATGCCGTCGATCACGAAGTACCCGACGTTCTCGCGGCCGCCGAGGGGAAGGTGCGAGACCGCCGCGACCCCGACCACGCCGGGCAAGGCCGCGAGGCGGTCGTGGACGTTTTGGAAGAACGCGATCCGGGAGTCGCCCTTGCGATAACGCTCGCCCCGGAAGGTCAATTCGAACGACGAGACGCCGGATTTCGCGAAGCCGGGGTCCAATGCCACGATTCGTCCGAAGCTTCGGATGACGAGCGTCGCGCCGACGAGCAGCGCGAAGGCCACGGCCACCTGCCCGATCACGAGGGCGCCGTGGCTACGCCATCGACCGCCTTCGGTCAGGCCGCGGCCCGCCGAGTTCAGCGCCTCGGTGAGGTCCACTTTCGAGGCGTGCAACGCGGGCAAAAGTCCCAGCACGATTCCCGTGACGAGCGTCGCCCCCATGGAAAAGAGCAACACCGGGCCGTCGAGCGCGGCCTCGTGCAATCGCGGCAATCCGGGCGGACTCAACGCGAGGAGAACCTTCAGTCCGAAGACGCCCAACAGCAGGCCGAACGCACCGCCCACGAGCGAGAGGACGAGGCTCTCGGTGAGCAACTGCCGGATCACGCGCGCGCGTCCCGCGCCGATCGCCGCGCGGATGGCGATCTCTTTTCGTCGGGCGACCGCACGGCACAGGAGCAGGCTGGCGACGTTCACGCAGGCGATCAGGAGCACGAACGCCACCGCGCCCCAAAGCACCAACAGGACCGGGCGGGTCGCGCCGGCAACCTGCATCGCCAACGGCCGCAGATGCGTGCTCCAACCGGCGTGGGTCGCGGGCCGATCGAGCGTCGCCTGCCGCGCCATCGCGTCCAACTCGGCCTGGGCCGACGCGACGCTTGTCCCGGTCTTGAGACGGCCGAGCACGATGAACTGCCGGTTGACGTCGTCCTGCCAAAACTTGGCGTCGCCCGCCACGGGCATCCAGAGATCGGATTGCGCGGGCAGCCCGTAGGGCGGGGGCATCTCCGCGCTCCGCGGGAAGTCGAAGCCCGGGGGCATGATGCCCACGACGACCCGGCTCTCGTTGTTCAGGATGATCGATGAGCCGACGAAATTGGGATCCCCGCCAAACTCGCGCTTCCACAAGGCGTCGCTGATCACCACGACCTTGTCTTTCCCGGGTTGTTCCTCCTCCGCGGTGAATCCGCGTCCACGGGCGGGAAGCACGCCCAGGGTCGGGAAAAAATTCGCGGTCACCGACACCGCGCCGATCCGTGTCAGGCCGCCGTCGCGGGAAAGATCCGTCAGGCTCGCCGTGATCCCGGCCACCTGTTCGAACGATTGCGAACGTTGCCGCCAATCCATCATGTCCAATTGGGACGGCGGCAATTCGTGGATGCCGAGATTGTAGGTCGGGTTGTCGGCCCAGACGACCATGATCCGGTCGGGCTCGTGGTAGGGAAGCGGCTTGAGCAACACCGCCTCGACCACGGTGAAGATCGCGGTGTTCGCGCCGATGCCGAGCGCGAGCATGATCACCGCGACGACGGTGAAGCCTGGGTTTCTCGACAATTGGCGGAAGGCGAAGCGGAGGTCGTTCATGGGCGCGGCAGGTTCCCGGCAAGGGGAGTCGACGAACTCAACGGACGCCCGCGGGTTCGCCGGCGCTTTCCTCCACCACCCGGCCGTCGAACAGATGGATCTGGCGGTCGGCGTGCTTCGCGAAACGGGTGTCGTGCGTCACCATGCAGATCGTCGCGCCCTCGCGGTGCAACCGGCGGAGGAGATCCATCACGGCGTCGCCGTTTTTCGAGTCGAGGTTTCCGGTCGGCTCGTCCGCCAGCAGGATGCTGGGCTGGCCGCCGAGCGCGCGGGCCACTGCGACGCGCTGTTGCTGGCCACCCGAGAGCTGCGACGGGTAGTGGCGCATGCGGTGGCTCATGCCGACTTTTTCCAGCGCCTCGGTGGCGCGCAGCTTGCGCTCGGCGGCGTTGAGCCCGCGGTAGGTCAGCGGCAACTCGACGTTCTCGAACACGGTGAGGTCGCCGATGAGATTGAAACTCTGGAAGATGAATCCGATCTCGCGGTTGCGGATGCGCGCGCGCTGCGAGTGGTCGAGTTGGGCGACCTGTTGCCCGTTCAGCACGTAGGTGCCGTCGCTCGGCGAATCAAGCAGCCCGAGGATGGCGAGCAGCGTGGATTTGCCGCAGCCCGACGGGCCGGCGATAGAGACGTATTCGCCCTGCGCGATGTCGAGATGGATGCCGGACAGCGCGTGGGTCTCGACCTCGTCGGTGAGGAACACCTTCTTGATGCCTTCGAGATGGATCAGCGGGGATTGCGGAGCGGTGCTCATGGGTCTGGAAACGGTTTAGTTGAGCTTCACCTGGTTGTGGCCGTCGAATTGGCTCATGTCGGAAAGGATGACTTTGTCGCCCTCGCGAAGGCCCTCGAGGATTTCCACGGTGGAAACCGAACTGCGGCCCAGTTTGACCGGCACCCGGACCGCGTGCTTGCCGTCGGGCGTGACCTTGAAAAGGCCGACGGTGCTGTCGGCCTGGGCTTGCACGGGACGACCGACGTAGAGCACGTCCGCGAGTCGCTCGATCTCGATGGTGCCGTCGACGCTGAGGTCGGGCCGCGCGCCTTTCGGGAGCGGTCCATCGAGTTTCACCTCGACCAGCACGGTGCCGCCCTGCACGGCGGGATCCACGCGGACGACATGGCCCGGAACGATCCCGTTCCGCGTGTCCACGTCGACCTTCTGTCCGCGCGTGACGTCGCGGGCGAGGGTCTCGGCCACCTTGATCTCGGCCTTCAGCTTGGTGGGGACGACGACCTTCGCGAGCGTGGCGTTCGGCGCGACGCGCTGGCCGGACTGCAGCGGGACAAGGTCGCCCAACTGGACGAGCACGCCCGAGATGCCGGCGCGCACCTGCAAGCCGGCGACCTGGCGGCGTTTCAAATCGCGCGCCGCGCCGAGCTTCGCGACGGCCGCTTCCTGCACGGCAACTTGCGACTTGGCGGAGTCGGCGCCGAACTTCAGTCGGCGTTCCTCGATCAGGACCTTGGCGGCGAGATCGTCGGCCTTGGCGCGGGACTTTTGTTGGACGATGAGGGGAACCAAGCCGCTCTTGAGAAGCTCCTCGTCGGCGGTGGCGTCGAG
This sequence comes from Verrucomicrobiota bacterium, assembly GCA_025363585.1. Lineage (GTDB taxonomy): Bacteria > Verrucomicrobiota > Verrucomicrobiia > Limisphaerales > UBA9464 > UBA6176. Next base: position 5,048 of record JANYDN010000216.1, read on the forward strand.
TCCGGCCTGGCGCGTGTCGGAACGAAGCGTGGCGAGCAGGGACTCCTGGAGCAGTCGATCGCTTTCGAGCGTGACGGTCAGCTTGGCGAGTTCCGCCTCGGCCGCGCGCACCGCCCACTCGGCGTCGAAGGCCTGCTGCTGCAAGTCCGGATTCCCGAGAACGAGGATGACCGTCTCCGGTTCCACCTCGGCGCCGGGTTGGACCAGGATCCGTTCCACCTGGCCTCCGGCCTCCGCCTGCACGAATTGGATTTGCTCGGGCACCAGCGTGCCGTTGCCACGTACTTGCCGGAGCATCTCGCCGCGCTTGACCGTGTCCGGCCACGGGTTGTCGACGGTCGGCGATGCCGGTTCGAGTCGGGAAACAACGATCCCCAGAGCAACCACCACCGCCACCACCACCGAGCCGGCCGCGATGAGGCGACGCCGGCGTTTGCGGGCGAGGTCCGGCCGCGCGATGTCCATGCCGGTCCCGATGGGCGTGAAGGTGCCGGTCGGTTGGCCGCCCGTCACGCCGTCGGGCGCGGGCGTTTGGCCATTCATGGCAAGGCGGTTCATTTCGATCGGCGGGTCCGGGCCGGATCCACTCGGATCGCGGTGCTCGGTCGCAAGCACGATGCACCCGTCGTGCCAAGGAGGCGGGTGCGGAACAGGACATCCACAATTCACAGGCGGGCATTGAAGAAATCGTCACGGAACGCGGCGCGACCGAAGTCGTCGGAACGACGGGAGTGTCCGGTGCTGGGATTTGTCCGTCCCGGAAGCGGGACGAAACATGGGCCGCGCCCAACTCCATGGGGCCGGAACAGTCCGAACTTTTTTACGGGAGCAAACGGAGGGAACGGAGACCGAAGCGGAACGAGGCAATCGGCGTGGGTGAGGGCGGCCCTGCCGTCACTCCTGTAAAAATGCGTCCAAGGCCGAGGCACGGAACCATGCGCTGAGAAGGAGAATTGGTATCACGCCAAGGATCCAAGTTTTTTGGAACCGCCATCGGGGCCCACCGCCTTTCCGTGTCGGAAGGAGACGCATCCAAGCGACTGGTTTTGCCCGTCTTCTTGGCGTCTTGGCGCCTTAGCCGTATCCAAGCAGTAAGAACTCGATTGGGTATCACGCCAAGGCGCCAAGACGCCAAGGATCCAAGCATTCCCGAGCGAGCCGGGACGGAACCCTGCGGTCGCGGCATGGGAATTCTCTCACGCCAAGGGGGACCAAGGCCGGCCAAGAAGGCGGGAACGTGTATCGGGAACCTGAGATTGGATCCCACCGTTCGGTGAAACGACACGCCGGCGGTCTTTGCCCCCTTGGATGGCCTTGGCCCGCCTTGGCGTGAGATAATTCCTCGGCCGCGACTGCATGGATACGGCTTGGCAGGCGAGACTGGCACTCGGTGCGGAGGGAGCATGCTTTGGGTGTTCCAACACGGGCGGGGACGCCCGCTGTTTGTGCAGCCGGGGACGGCCGCCCCACGTCTCACTTCAGTTGGCCTGATGGCGGAAAGGGCTGGCGAAGGCGAAAGGCCCGCCACCTCGGTCCACCGCGTCACCGCGGCGGCCACGTGTGGAGCTGGCCCTCGCTGCACCCGAAGATTTGGATTGCCCCGCGGGGCTTCCCGGAGCGGAATCCGCGCACTCCTATGTACCTTTCGTCGCTCTCGCGTCGTCGTTTCGTCGTCGGCAGCGCGCTTGCTGGGGCCGCTTGGGCCACCGGCAACGCGTTCGCCGCTTCCACCGGGACCGGAAAATCCTTCCGCGGACCGATCGGCATCCAGCTCTACAGTCTCCGCGCCCAATTCCTCAAGGATGTGCCGGGAACAGTGGCGAAGGTCGCCGGCTACGGGATCAAGGAGGTCGAGCTTGCCGGCATTCCCAACGGCTACACCGCCGAATCGTTCAGGGCCCTGCTGAAATCCAACGGGCTCGAGCCCGTGAGTTGGCACACCGGATACGAGCGCTACCGCGACAAACCCGAGGAAGTGCTCCGCGACGCAAAGGCGCTGGGCCTGAAATATTCGGGCGCCGCGTGGATCCCGCACCAGGGCAAGTTCGACGCCGAGCAGGCCAAGCGTGCCGCCGGCGTCTTCAACAAGGCCGGCGAGATCCTTTCGAAGGAAGGCATCCGCGTCTTCTATCACTGCCACGGATTCGAGTTTGAACCGGGCGCCGCCGGCAACGACCAGTTCGCGATGGACATCCTCATGAAGGAAACCGATCCGCGCCACGTGTCGTTCCAAATGGACATCCTCTGGATCACGTTCCCGGGCCAGGATCCCGCCGCGTGGCTCGCGAAATATCCGGGCCGCTGGCAATTGCTGCACCTCAAGGATCTCAAGAAGGGCGTCGCCACCGGGTTCCACAACGGTGGGACCGACCCGAACAACGATGTCGTGCTCGGTACCGGCCAGATGGATTGGCCGAAGATCCTCAAGGCGGCGAAGAAATCCGGCGTGAAGCATTACTTCATCGAGGACGAGTCCGCCTCGGCACCGGAGCAGATCCCGCAGACGCTGAAGTTCCTCGAGGCCGTGAGATTCTAAGCCGTATCCATGCAGTAAGAACTCGATTGGGTATCTCGCCAAGGCGCCAAGAATCCGAGCATTCCCGATCGAGCCGGGACGGAACCCTGCGGTCGCGGCATGGGAATTCTCTCACGCCAAGGGGGACCAAGGCCGGCCAAGAAGGCGGGAACGGGTATCGGGAGCCAGAGATTGGATCCCACCGTTCGGTGAAACGACACGCCGGCGGTCTTTGCCCCCTTGGATGGCCTTGGCCCGGCTTGGCGTGAGATAATTCCTCGGCCGCTACTGCATGGATACGGCTAAGCCGCAATCCCGCAGCATGCCGTGGGTGGCACCGGCTCGGTGCCACTCG
>JANYDN010000228.1 GCA_025363585.1 Verrucomicrobiota bacterium
GGGCCTTCAACGCGGACGTTCCCTACGACCAATTTCTTTCGGAGCACCTTGCCGGCGACCTGCTCGAGGCGCCGCGGCCGCGTCCGGGCACCGACGCCAACGAATCGGTGCTGGCGACGGGCTGGGCGTTTCTCGGCGAGGAAAACCATTCGCCGGTGGACATCCGCGGCGACGAATGCGAGCGGATCGACAACAAGGTCGACGTGTTCGGGAAGACTTTCCTCGGGTTGACCGTTTCGTGCGCGCGTTGCCACGACCACAAGTTCGACCCGATCCGGGCGCAGGATTACTACGCGCTGAGCGGCTTCATGCTGAGCTCGAGTTTCCGGCAGGTCCGCTTCGAGGCGATGGAGAACAACCGCCTGAAGGGCGCGGAACTCGCGGCGTTGCGCGTCGGGTTCGCGCCCAAGCTGGCCAAGGCGGTGGTCGCAGCGCGTCGCGAGGGCATCGGGCAAATCGCGTCGAACCTGCTCGCGTCGCGCGGGGCGCTTGAGGCCGGCCGGACCAACGCGGCGACGATCGGCGCGCCATTGGCGGCGTGGGTGGAGCAACTGCGCGCCGCGGAGAAAGACCCGGTGCATCCGCTGCACAGGTTCGCGATTGGAAGGTTCGCGGAGCCGGATTCGCCGGTGAGTTTGCCGGAGCCCGCGCGGGTCATCGCGGATTATACGCGGCCGGGAGAGACGCCGTGGAAGGCGGACGGCGAGGCGTTCGGGCCGGGTCCATTGGCCGCGGGCGACATCATATTGATTTCCAACGCGACGAACTCGGTGGTGCGCGTGATGGCGTACGGCGCGGCGCGGCGCGATCCGTTCTGGAACCGCATCCGTTCGGCACCTGGCAACGAAAACGATTCCGGCCGGCTGGCGGCGACGGCGCGTTCCGGCCGGATGTTGCGCACGCCCACGGTGACGCTGGGTTCGGGAAAGCTGCACTATCTTATACGCGGCAAAACCCAGGTGTACGCGGCGGTCGATTCGTACCTAATGCTCGAGGGACCGCTGCACGGCGTGTTGACGCGCGGCTTCGACGGTGGCACGGGCAACGCGCCGCGGTGGGTGTCGCACGATCTCTCCGCCTATGCGGGGCACCGCGCACACGTAGAATTTGGCCCCGACGGTGACAACGAGCTCGAGATCCTGATGGTCGTGGAGTCGGACGACACGCCCAAGTGGACGCCGTTGGCCGAGCCGTTCGAGTCGGTCGCGAGGTCGGCCGACGGGTACGCGCGGGAATTCCAGACCGAAGTCGGGGCGGCGTGCGACGCGTTGGCGGCGGGCACGCTGGCGGCTCCCGCGGAAATGGCGTGGCGCGCGGCAATTGCGGATTGGGTCGTGCGGAATCCCACCTTGTTTGGCGGCGGATCCGACGAGGCGGGCCGGTCCCTGGCAGTCGAGTGTCTCGCGCGAGAGGCGCGCATCGCGTCGGAAGTGCGTTGGGAATCGCGGACGGCGATCTCGTGGTTCGACGGCACGGGCGTGGACGAAAACGTGTTGTTGCGCGGGAAACCCTCCAAGCCGGGCGACCTGTCGCCGCGCAGCCTGCCGGTGGCTTTCTCGTCGTCCCGCCCGATCAATCCCGCGGCGTCGAGCGGCCGGCGCGAATTGGCGCGGCAATTGGTGGATCCCTCGAACCCGCTGGTGGCGCGCGCCATCGTGAACCGTGTCTGGCACCACCTTTTCGGGCGCGGGATCGTGGCGACCGTGGACAATTTCGGCGCGCTGGGCGAACGCCCGACGCACCCCGAGCTGCTCGACCACCTGGCGTGGCAATTCATCCACGAGGACGGTTGGTCGACGAAGCGCTTGATCCGGCGGCTGGTGTTGACGCGGACGTTCGCGATGGACAGCAAGACGTCGGACGCGCGGACGGAAGAGGCGGATCCTTCCAATCTGCTGATCCACCGGATGCCGGTGCGGCGGCTGGAGGCGGAGATCATACGCGACGCATTGCTGTCGGTCTCGGGAAGGCTGGACCCGACGATGGGCGGCGCGCCGGAGCCGGTGCACCTGACGGAATTCATCGTGGGACGCGGGCGGCCGGAGAAGAGCGGCCCGTTGGACGGCGACGGGCGGCGGAGCCTCTATGGCGCGCTGCGGCGGAATTTCCTGTCGACGCTGATGCAGACCTTCGACGCGCCGGTGCCGTTCAGCACGGTGGGGCGGCGGAACGTGACGAACGTGCCGGGGCAGGCGCTGGCGTTGATGAACGACCCGTTGTTCCACGAGCAGGCGGGCGTCTGGGCGGCGCGGATGCTGCGCGAGACGGAGGGCGCGCGCGACGAGGACCGCGTGCGATGGCTGTTCGAGTCCGCGTACGGGCGGGTGCCGCTGGCCGTCGAATCGGAGACGTGCCTGGAGACGCTGGGGGAATTGCGGGAACTGGAAGGCGGCGGGGACGGGAAGGGCGCGGGCGCGTGGGGCGAGCTTTGCCACGCGTTGCTGAATGCCAACGAATTCATCTACGTGAAATGATATAAGTCATGGACCGCCCGAACCGAATCGTTCCTTTCCTCGACGGACGCATCAACCGGCGCGAGATGCTGGGCCGGGCCTCGAACGGGTTTGGCGCGCTGGCATTGGCGGCCCTGATGGGCGGCGTTGGGAAAGCGTTGGCGGGCCCGTCGGCAAATCTAAGACCCCTGGCGCCGCGGATGCCTCATTTCAAGCCGCGGGCGCGCAGCGTCATCTTCCTCTTCATGGAGGGCGCGGTCTCGCAGGTGGACACGTTCGACCACAAGCCGATGCTCGCGAAATACCACGGGCAGGATCCGCGCAAGGCGATCGGCAAGCTGGAGAAGACGCAGTTCGAGAACGTGGGGCAGGTGTTGAAATCGCCGTGGGAATTCGCGCGGCACGGGCAATCGGGGCTTTGGGTCAGCGAATTGTTCCCGCATCTGGCGCGGCGCGCGGACGACCTGTGCGTGCTGCGCTCGATGACTTCGAATTTTCCCGAGCACACGAGCGCGAATTATTTCCTGCACAGCGGTTCGGGATTGCAGGGACGCCCGAGCGCGGGCGCGTGGGTGACGTACGGGCTGGGGAGTTGCAACGACGACCTGCCGGGCTACGTGGTGCTCAACGGCGGGCAGATCCCGTCGGGCGGGCTCGACACGTTCGGCAGCGGCTTCCTGCCGGCGACGTACCAGGGGTCGTTGCTGCACGCGAAGGGAACGCCGCTGGCGAACGTGGTGCCGAGCGAGAAGGACTCGCGGTTGCAGGAGGCGAAGCGCCGGTTGGTGGGACGATTGAACCAACAGGGACTGGCGGAATCGGGCCACGCGGACGCGTTGGAGTCGGCCATCGCCAACTACGAGCTGGCGGCGCGGATGCAGGTGGCGATCCCGGACCTGATGGATTTGTCGGGCGAGAGCAAGGCGACGAAGGACCTATATGGGCTCGACGCTCCGTTCGAGCACACGCGGACCTACGCGCGGGAATGCCTGCTGGCGCGGCGCTTGGTGGAGCGCGGGGTACGCTTCGTGGAACTCACGATCCCGATGGTGGACGGTTACTCGCGTTGGGACGCGCACGGCGGGTTGATCAAGAACCACGGGGACAACTCGCGCGCGATCGACCAACCGATCGCGGGGCTGCTGATGGATCTGAGGGCGCGCGGAATGCTGGACGACACGTTGGTGGTGTGGGCGGGGGAATTCGGGCGGACGCCGTTCGCGCAGGGCAGCGACGGACGGGACCACAACGAGTTCGGGTTCACGGTGTGGCTGGCGGGAGGCGGCGTGCGGGGCGGGATGACTTATGGCGAGACGGATGATTGGGGTTACAAGGCCACCGTGGACAAACTGGAGATGCACGACCTGCACGCGACGATCCTGCACC
>JANYDN010000236.1 GCA_025363585.1 Verrucomicrobiota bacterium
CCTTGCACATGCGTCGCGCCGGCGCCCACCGATGCGAGGGCGTTGGCCACGCCGAGCCCGCTGTCGTCGTGGGAATGGATCCCGACGCGACAGGTGAGGCGGCCGAGCGCGTGCGCGGTGATCGCGGCGACCTCGCCGGGGAGGCATCCGCCATTGGTGTCGCAGAGCACGACGCGGTCGGCGCCGGCCTTCTCCGCGGCGATCCAGGTCGCGAGCGCGTACTCGGGGTCGAGCTTGTATCCGTCGAAGCAATGCTCCGCGTCGTACACGACGAATTTCCCGTGGTCCTTCAGGTAGCGGACGGTGTCGCCGATCATGGCGAGGTTTTCATCGGGCGTGCACCGCAGGACCTCGCGCACGTGCAGCATCGAGGTCTTGCCGTAGATGGTCACGACGGGGGTGCCGGCGTCGAGGAGGAGGCGGACTTGTTCGTCGGCCTCGACGGCGACGCCCTTGCGGCGGGTCGAGCCGAAGGCGGCGAGCCGGGCGCGGCGCCACTTGCGGCGTTTGGCCTGGGCGAAGAACTCGATGTCCTTGGGATTGGAGCCTGGCCAGCCGCCCTCGATGAAATGCATGCCGAATTGGTCGAGTCGCTCCGCGATGCGGAGCTTGTCGGCGACCGAGAAGTTGACGCCCTCGCCCTGCGATCCATCGCGCAGGGTCGTGTCGTAGATTTCGACGTTTGGTTTCATGGGATGCTGTGGCTGTGTGCTGCTTGGGGTGGGACCGTAAAAAACAGAAACCCCGTTCCGGCCTGCGGAACGGGGTTTTCGAATCGGGGAAAACTCGCTCAACAAGGCCGGCTTGCGCCGCCGATAATGATGTCCCCAATGATGATGTTCGTCCGGGAGGAATTCCTTCCGGACGGGCGGGCGGCTTGTCGTCGCACCTTCATCAGGCCAGATGGGTTGCCAGAACAGCGGGCGCCCGGCAAGGCGCAATTTTGAAAGGTGGCGTCCGTGATCCCGACACGGACCGAGGTTTGGGAAGGCGGCTTTCAAGTCCGGGAGCCGCGGGCGAACGCACGTTGCCGACGTTGTGTTTCGAGCGGGTTGTACGCCTCGGAGAATAACCAGCGGAGTCCCGATTCGAGTTCCGCCACCGTCATTCGTGCCGGTTGGTAGACGACGTCGAAGAGCGTGCAACGGTCCCAGTAACGATCCGCCAGAAGACGGCCTTCGCGTGCCAATCTCTGCCGCAGTGGCGTGCCCGGAAATGGCGTGAGCACGGTGAACTGGACTTCCGCCAGCCCAGCCGATCGCACGGCTTCCAAAACCTCCGGGAAGATATCCGTACCATGATGGTCGAGCCCGAGAATGAAACATCCGTTCACGCTCACGCCGCGCGACTGCAGGACGTCGACGGTCTGGCGAAGGCGCGGGGCTTGGCGCCGCTTCCAGTCGACGGGATCGAGTCCCGCGAGGTCGTCCCCGCGCGGGCTTTCGAATCCGATCAACACTTGGCGGCATCCGGCCCGCGCCAACCGGTCGCACAGGTCGGGATCGTCGGCGACCGACGCGTCGGTCTCGGCAAACCACCGGATCTCCTCGCGGGCGAGTCCGTCGAGGAGTTCACGGCTCCACGCGCGGTTGAGGAACGTGTTGTCGTCGGCGAATTCCAGGAACGGATGCCTCACATGGATCCGAGCGGCGCGGATTTCCTCGAGTACGCGCGCCGCCGGCTTTTGCTGGAACCGGGGCGAGATCCGGAGGCTCGCGCCGCAGAACTCGCAGTCGCGCGGGCAACCGCGGGAAGTCTGGACGGTGAAGCGGTTGTAGGGACGCCCGGACAGCAGATCGAACCGCGGCATGACGCTGGTCGCGCCCTCGAACACGCCGTCGATTCGCCCGCGATAAATGCCTGCCAGACGGCCGTTGTCCGCGTCTTGGACCACGCGTTCCCACGCGCCCTCCGCGCCGCCAACGACCACCGAGTCGGCATGGGCCAGGGTTTCGTCGGGCATCGCCGAGACATGGAGCCCGCCCATGACCACGCGCGTCCCGCGGCCGCGATAGATGTCGGCCACCGCGTACGCTTGGTCGATCTGCGCGGAAAGCGCGGACAATCCCACCAGATCGAAGTCGGGCAGTTCGGTGTCGTCGCGAAGATCGTCGATTTCGAGGTAGGCGACTTCGTGTTCGGGCGGGGTCAGGCCCGCGACCGTCAGGAGACCGAGGCTCGGGAGCGACGCGATCACGCGTCCTCGGCGGACGAATCCCGGAAGCGTGACGCCGAGCGCGGCGAGTTCCGGATTTCGGACGCGGACGCCGCTGAAAGCGATGAGGCCGATGCGCATGGCGCGACGGTTGGATCAGGGTCGCGGGTAGCGGGCGAGACGTTCCTCGAGTTGCCGAAATACCGCCGTGTCCGAAGGGGCATTCGTTGTGCCCTTGGGCTCCGACATCGCGAGCAGCATCCTCATGGCATCAAGGAGCGCGATGTTGTTGCTGATCCAACGACGGCCCGAATCGAAGCGCCCGAGGCCATCGATCGAAGGAGTCCAGGCGGACGTCTCCATTCGCGCGAACATCGTTCCGAGTTCGGAATCCCGTTCGATATCGACTCGTTGATGGAGGCCGTTTGTCGAGGGTGCGCTTCCGGTGGCGATCCACAGATTGTTCCAGCGGTTCAACAGGTGTTCCTGAATCCATGGCGGATCGTTGGTTGTGACGGCGGCCAATAGGGGTGGAACCACCTCGTATGCTTCGTAGGTATAGGGCTTGGGTGGAAGTTGGCGTGCCGGGGCATACTCCCCGCGCGCGTGGGCCGCCATTTGGTCGAGCGCATCGCGCCAGCGCTTCGATACGACGAGAGCGTCCAGGTCCGCGTTGAGCCGGACCTGTCGTTGGGCGGGGATCGCGATGGCGATCCAGACGCCGGCCAGGATGCCGATCCATTTCCATGGAAGCACCGCTGCTGCGGGTACGATCTCGGCGCCGACCTTTGGCACGCGCCAATTTCTTGCACCGAGCCCGATGACGACCGCGGGGAGGAAGCCGATGGCCGCCGCGCTCACGGTGCGATTCAGCGCGACGAGCACGACCCGTTCCTCGGGCGAATTCAGCAGCCCTCCCATTCCCGCCAAAATGTGACGCGAGAATTCACCGCCGGAGACAAAGGTGACGAAAATCTCGACGCAGGACGCCGCAAGTACCCCTGCGAAGGTCGCGACAAACCGGACGGAGTGCAGGACGCTCGCGACGCGCGCGATTAGCACCACGCGCCACAGCGCGACGATTCCCAGCAGGGCGATGTTGAATCGCGCGGCGGTCAGCGAATCCGCGAATCGCTCGACTGGAATTGCATAGAGCCACGCGATCGGAGCGGTGGCCCAAAACAAACCCATGAATTGCAGCCACGCGGAACCGAGGCGAGGTCTCGGCTGGACCTCGTCCCGGGGACGGAACTGGTGGAAGCAGAAAAAGAGGAAAGTGCCGGAGACGAGCGAGAAAAGGATGTTTCCCGCGATCCACTTGAGTGGTGCCTCACCGATCCACGTTTGGTCGTAGTTCCGGGCGATCGATGCAAGGAAGGTGAGGGCGAGCCCGATCTGCCACGCATTGGTGGTTCTCGCGAGGCATCGAATCGAATCGGCGTGGCCCGACAAGTAACGGATCCAAGGCATGAGAGAGGTCCGACGATTCATGGGGTAGGAGAAGAAGACCGCCTCGGCGAGCCAGGGACCCTTTGCCCTTGCGTCACCGGCGGGTGGCGCGGGATTTCTGGAACTTGCGGAATTCGCGGAGTTGGGCGGGATGCGAGCGCCAGAATTCCACCAGCGAGGACAATGCGGCGAGCGTCTGCGGCCGCAGGTGATGCTCGATGTCCTCCACTTCCTGCTCGATCGTTTCTTCCCCGAGCCCGAGTTGGGAGAGCAACGCGGACAGCGTGTGGTGCCGGTCGCGGATGTCCGCCGCCACGGTCCGGCCCGCCTCGGTGAGCGTGAAGCCGCGGTAGCGCTGGTAGTTCACGAAGCCGCGCGCCGCGAGGCGACGCACCATGTTCGAGACCGTCGAGCGGTCGAGGCCCAGCGCCTCGGCGAGGTCGGAAACCCGGGCATAGCCCACGCGGTCGACGAGTTCCTGGATGCGTTCGAGATGGTCCTCCGTCGATTCGGATCGCTCGGGAACGGCGCGGCGGCGGGAGGCAGGCACGCCCGACGATACCCCCGGGCGGACCCGGTCGCCAACCCGTGTTTTTTCCGGGCCGAAATGGGGCGCATTGAAACTGCCCCGATCATCAGGAAACGGGCCGAGGAGTTTTTTACAGGAGGTAACGGAGGCAACGGAGACAGAGTCATTCCGGCCATCGAAGCAACCCACCGGTGCACACCTCTGTTTGCTCTGTTACCTCCTGTAAAAAATTCGGGTCCCCTTCCTAGCGATCCAGGGACAGTGGCAGGAGGTGCCCGCCGAAATGTTTTGTGCTCAAAACATCGTGTTTGACCTCCCACAGATTTATCCGCAGTTTGCGCCCATGGAAAACGACCGGAGAAGCCCCTCGTGAACGCGCCGCGTCCGGATGCGGCGGGTGCGTCCGTGGAGTCCGCCGGGGCATCGGTCCCGGCCGCCGCCGAGTCGGGATGGAAGCGTTCGGGCGGCGAACGAAGCCTGCCCGAATCCAATTCCACCGTCGCCGTGCCGCGCCACTTCGGGTTCTGGCGCAAGCTTCTCGCCTTCTCGGGTCCCGGGTATCTGGTCGCCGTCGGCTACATGGATCCCGGCAACTGGGCCACCGACCTCGCGGGCGGCTCCCAGTTCGGCTACACGCTCCTTTCCGTCATCCTGCTCTCGAACCTGATGGCGATCCTCCTCCAGTCGCTCTGCGCGCGGCTGGGGATCGCCACCGGCCGCGACCTTGCACAGGCCTGCCGCGACCACTACTCGCGCCGGGTCAACATCGTGCTCTGGATCCTTTGCGAGCTCGCGATCTGTGCCTGCGACCTCGCCGAGGTCATCGGCTCCGCCATCGCCCTGAAGCTGCTGTTCGGGATCCCGTTGGTCGCGGGCGTTTGCCTCACGTCGCTCGACGTGCTGGTGGTGATGTGGTTCGCGAACCGGAGTTTCCGGTGGCTCGAGATCCTCGTCGTGACCCTGATCCTGCTGGTCGGCGGTTGCTTCCTTGCCCAGATCCTCATGGCGCGCCCGGTGTTCTCCGAGGTCTTCGCCGGGTTCCTGCCGCGTCCCGAGATCGTCTCCAATCCCGCGATGCTCTACATCGCCATCGGGATCCTTGGCGCGACCGTCATGCCCCACAACCTGTACCTGCACTCCAGCATCGTGCAGACCCGCAAGTACGAGCGCACGCCGGAGGGACGCGGCGAGGCGATCCGGTTCGCGACGATCGATTCCACCGTGGCGCTGATGTCGGCGCTGTTCATCAACGCGGGCATCCTGATCGTGGCGGCGGCGGCGTTCCACAAGTCGGGCGTCGCGGTCGATGGCATCGAGAAGGCGCACGAATTGTTGGCCCCGTTGCTCGGCGCCGGGATGGCGAGCCTGCTCTTCGCGGTGGCGTTGCTGGCAAGCGGGCAGAACTCGACGCTAACGGGAACGCTCGCGGGCCAGATCGTCATGGAAGGTTTCCTGAACCTGCGGATGCGCCCATGGCTCCGGCGCCTGGCGACGCGCGCGGTCGCGATCATTCCCGCCGCGATCGTCGCGTCCGTTGCCGGCGACGCGGGCGCCGAGAAGATGCTCGTGCTTTCCCAGGTGATTC
>JANYDN010000237.1 GCA_025363585.1 Verrucomicrobiota bacterium
GTAGCGGCCGAGGAATTATCTCACGCCAAGGCGGGCCAAGGCCATCCAAGGGGGCAAAGACCGCCGGCGTGTCGTTTCACCGAACGGTGGGATCCAATCTCAGGTTCCCGATACACGTTCCCGCCTTCTTGGCCTGCCTTGGTCCCCCTTGGCGTGAGAGAATTCCCATGCCGCGACCGCAGGGTTCCGGCTTGGGACTTCGATCGCGGGCATTGCAACAGGGATGGCCGCATTTCGTCCCGTCAGGGACGTTTCGGGGACCAATTGGATTGGCCCGGTCCCGGGAATCTGCCACAAGAGCCCGACCGTGATGGAATACGAAGCGGTCATCGGTCTCGAGACCCACGTCCAACTCAAGACGAAGTCGAAGATGTGGTGCGGGTGCGCGAACGAATACGGCGCGTCCCCCAACACCAACGTCTGCCCGGTTTGCCTCGGCATGCCCGGCGTCCTGCCGGTGCCCAACGACGAGGCCCTGCGCCTCACCGTCCTGACCGGACTTTTGCTCGGGTGCGAAATCCCGGCGTTCGCGAAGTTCGACCGGAAGAATTATTTCTACCCGGACTCCGCCAAGAACTACCAGATCACCCAGTACGACCGGCCCTCGACGCAGACGGGCCACCTCGATTTCGAGGTCGGCGGCGAGATCCGGCGCGTGAGGATCACCCGGGCGCACCTCGAGGAGGACGTCGGCAAGAGCACGCACTTCGACCGGCACAGCGGCGTCGATTTCAACCGCGGCGGCGTGCCGTTGCTGGAGATCGTCAGCGAGCCCGACCTCACCGGTCCGGAGGAAGCCCAAGCCTACCTGAACGCGCTCACCGAAGCGTTGGTGAGCGCCGGCGTCAGCGACTGCGACATGGAGAAGGGAATGGTGCGCTGCGACGTCAACGTGAGCGTGCGTCCCAAGGGCGCGAGGGAACTCGGCGCGAAGATCGAGATCAAGAACATGAACACCTTCTCGGGCGTCCGGCGCGCGCTCGAGCACGAGATCCCGCGGCAGATCGAGGCGGTCCGGCGCGGCGAGAAGCTGCGGCAGGAAACGCGGCGGTGGAACGACGACGCGGGCATCACCGAGCCGATGCGCTCGAAGGAGGACGCGCACGACTACCGGTATTTTCCGGACCCCGACCTCCTGCCGTTGGCGCCGTCGAGGGAGTGGGTGGAATCGGTGCGGGCATTGGTACCGGAGTTGCCGCTCGCGCGGAAGCAACGCTACGTCCGCGAGTTCGGATTGCCGGCGGGCGATGCCGAGGTGCTCAAGTCCAACGCCGGGTTGGGCCGGTTTTTCGAGGAGGCCGCGCGGGGTTTCGCGAACCCGAAGGGCATCGCCAACTTCGTGATCAACAATTTGCCGGCGCGCCTCGCGGAATCGGGGACCGACCTTTCGGCGGTGCGATTCCCACCGTTGGCGTTGCGCGATCTCGTGGCGTTGGTCGACGCGGGCCGGATCAACAGCAAGGCGGCGCAGGAGGTGTTCGGCGAGATGTTCGCCACCGGCGACGCCCCGGCGGCGATCGTCGAGCGCAAGGGACTTGCCCAAGTCAGCGATGCCGGTGCCATCGACGCGATCTGCGCGGAGGTGATCGCGGCGAACCCGGGCCCCGCGGCGGATTTCCGGGCGGGCAAGGTCGCGGCGCTGAATTTCCTGAAGGGACAGGCGATGAAACTCTCGAAGGGCAAGGCCAACCCGGCCTTGGCGGGCGAGACGCTCGAGCGCCTCCTGCGGGCTTGATCATCCGATGAACGTCTCCGAAAAACTGGTGTGGCTGGCCCACGAGATCGGCCGCGAAACGCTCCAACTCGTCGTGCCCGGCGAGGGCTCGGTGTCCGTGCGCGGCGACGATGGCACGATGATGGTTTCGGAGGCGGGCGCGTTGCTCTCGCGTATCTCGCCCGGGGATCTCGCCCTGTGCGAGTTGTCGAAGTTGGAGGCGATGTTCGAGATGCCCTTGCACGACGCCAACGCTTCCTACCTGCGGTCCACGCTTCGCGACCCGTCCCGGAATCCGCCCGGCATCGACGCCGTGCTCCACGCGTGGCTGCTGCGTTTGGAAGGCGTGAATTTTGTGGCTCAGCTCAATCCCATCGCCTGCCTCCAGGTCCTTTGCTCGCCAGGTGGCGAGCGCTTTGCGGAGCATCGCCTGTTTCCCAGCGAGGTGCAGGCGTTCGGCGGTTCCGCGGTCCACGTCCCGTATTCCGACGTGGGCATCCAGTTGGCCCGCGAGGTGCGGTCGAAAGTGACGATGAACCAACAGCGCCACAAGGGCGTGACGCCCCGGTTGGTGCTGATCCAGAACACCGGGATCATTGCCATGGGGCCCACGGCGGAGTCGGTGCTGCGCACGGTCTTCGTGGCGGAAAAGGCGGCCGCGGTGTTCGTCGGCTCGTCGCGCCTCGGCGGACCGGTCTTCCTGTCGCTCCAGCAGGTCGCCCGGCTGGATGCCCCGGAAGGCAGCGTGCCGCGCTCGAGCCTGATCCGGCTCTGATCTCGCTTGTGGTGGCCGCGTCCGTCGAAGTGGGGTTGAATCCGCGCATGGATTCCCCCCGATGGACCGCCGGTTGGGTCGCGTTGTGGTTGCTGTGTGCCGCATGGGTCCGCGCCGAAAACACGACTTCGTTGCGGGGAGCCGATCTTCTCAAGACGGATCTCATGGGCGTGTTCGCGCATCCGGACGACGAGACGGGCGTCGCCCCGCTGATCGCGTCGATCGCGAAAGGTTCGGGACGCGTGGTCACCCATGTCTACTGCACGCGGGGCGAGGGCGGCGGGAACATGGTCGGGACCCAATCCGGCGCGTCGCTCGGCGTGTTGCGCGAGACGGAACTGCGGGACTGCCTCGAGCGGCTCGGGGTGCGGCATTGCCGTTTTCTGGACCGCGAGGATTTCGCGTACACGGAGGGACTCGGCATCACGCTCGAAAAGTGGGGACACGAGGAAACGCTCGAGCGCTTGGTCCGGCTCGTGCGCGCGTTCCGACCCGAGGTGATCGTCACGATGAATCCGGCGCCGACGCCGGGACAACACGGCAACCACCAGGCCGCGGGTTGGCTGGCAGTCGAGGCGTTCGACGCCGCCGCGGATCCGTCGCGATTTCCCGACCAATTGAAAAAAGAGGGATTGCACCCGTGGCAACCGCGGAAACTTTATTTCGGCGGTACCGGTCCTCATCTCGCGACGATCATCACCACGAACGCGCTTCCCGACGGCCGGACGCCATCGCAGGTCGCCGGCGAGGCGTTGTCCAACCACCGCTCGCAGGCGTTCGGCAACATGGCGAACTCGCCGTGGCTTCGTCGCCCGCAGGTCCTGCAGTTGGTCAAGTCCGTGGTGCCATTCTCCCCGAACGAGACCGACCTTTTCGCGGGACTTCCCGTTGCCGGCGATCTGCCGCCGCGGGTCATGCCGCCCCCGCCGACGCCGCCCCCGCCGTCCGTGGTGCCGATGCGGTTTCTCCCGCGCATCGCCGTTTCCCGCTACGAACACTGGGTGCGCGAACAGGGAATCGAGTCGTCGTCGGTGTCGTTCGCGGCGGACGTGCCCGTGGTTTCGGGAGAGGAAAGCCCGATCGTGATCGAGATTTCGGATCATCCAGGGACCGCTGCCGGAACCGTGAGCTTCCGGGTTCCCGCGGGATGGAAGGTGATTCCGGAACGCATCGAGTTTGGCGGACCGGACCGGCGCAGCACGTACTACCGCATCCTCAAGGTGCTCGCGCCGCCGCAGGGAGGGGACGGAACTTTGGAGGCGATCGCGCGTGGCACGTCGGGCGAGTCGACGGCGCGGGTGCGGTTGCATCCGGTGCCGCACGCGCGCATTCCCCGCGCGTCATCGCCGCCCCGCGTGGTCGCGGACGCGGACGACGCGGGGTGGGCGGCGATTCCACCGATTTCGATCCCGCACACGAATGTCTGGGAAGGATCGGTGACGAATGCGGCGGACAGCAGCGCGACCGCACGGTTCGTCCACGACGGGCAACGGTTGTTTTTCGAGGTCCGCGTCGCGGATGACGCCGTCGTCTCGAACATCGAGCCCGACGACATCCGGGGGCATTGGCGAAGCGACTCCGTGGAATTGTGCGTTGGGCCCGCGGTGGGCGCGGAGCACACGCTGGGCACGTTCAAGGTCGGCATCTTCCCTTTCGACCGCACCGGAAAGGTCCGCGCGGCGCGGGATGCGGACGCGAACCCCGGGCCCATCGAGGAGACCGCACCGGGCATGCGATTGGCCTCGTTGCGGACGAAGGACGGCTACTTGATTCGTGGCGTCGTTCCGTTTTCGGAGATCGGGATTGATCCGTCGAAGTCGGGGCGAATCGCGCTGAACGTTTTGGTCTACGACGGCGACAAGCGCGACGCGGCGCCGGGCGAAAACATCAACAAATCGCGGCTGGCATGGGCGCCTCGGTCCGGCGTGCAGGGGCGGCCGGAGGATTGGGGACAAGCGGATCTGGAATGAGCGCGCCGCGCCGCGGACAAGGGATTCGGCGCCGAAGGCGACAGTCCCGGAATTTCGCGTGGGAGAGACGCCCGTCCCACGCCGCCCGCGCTACGCCACGCGGGTCTCGGCGGAAAGGAGCGGCGTGAATTTGCGGATGACCTCGTCGGCAGTGCGCCACGGCACCTCGTAGACCACGACGGGTTGGCGGAAGCCCTTCACCGCGATGGCGGGCAACTCAATGCACAGGGCGGCGAGCGTCGGTTGGTCGCGCTTGATGAGTTGGTAGGTGGTCTCGCCGATCAGGATGCGCGCGTGGCCCGAGGCGCTTTCGAGACGCGCGGCGAGGTTCACCTCGCGGCCGAAGACGGTGCAGTTGACGATGTGCGCGTCGGAACCCATGAGGCCGAACGTGACCTTCCCGGAATTGAGGCCGCTGCCGAGATTGAGCGTGTGGCGGAGCGGGAGCGGATCCTCGCCGCGTTGCGCGCGGTCCTCGTTTTCGGCGCGGATCCGATCGTTCTCGGCAGTGCGTTCCCGGTTGAGCCGCTCGACGGCCAATTGCGCGTCCACCGCGGCAATGACGGCATTGACGGCATGGCGCGGGTTCATGATCGGCGCGCCCCAAAACGCCATCACGCAATCGCCGATGTATTTGTCGAGCGTGCCCCGGTGGAACTTGATGACGTCGGAAATGGCGGCGAGGTACTCGTTGACGGTGCGGAGGACCACGCTGGCCTGCCGTTCGTAGTATTCCTCGGCCTCGG
>JANYDN010000255.1 GCA_025363585.1 Verrucomicrobiota bacterium
GCGATCGTCTTGCTCAACGCGCCGTCCGCGCCGTCATCCGTGCGCCTGGCGGGCGAAACCTTGACCGACACCAAGTACTCGCCCACGGACCATCTCCTGTGGATCCGGTTCCCGAACACGGCGGTCCCGCGGGAGTTGGAACTCCGGTTCCAACCTTAGTCAGGGACCTAGGAAAGCGGTGTGGCGTCGCTGGCGCTCCTTCCCACCGCACTCCAAAGGCGCTTCGCGCGGGCAACATTTGATTCCGCGCATCTTGTTTGGTAGCGCCCTGCTTGCAGTTGCTCCCCTTGACGGGCCTGACCCCCTCGGAGCGGCTGTTTTGCAGCACGGCCTGGGCTTTTCGTGTGTTTCGTGTGTTTCGTGGTTCAAGGAATTGAGGTCCAACCACGAACCACACGAACCACACGAAAAGTTGTTTCCCGATCGAGAGTCCACCTCTTGGACCCGGAAGGTGGCTCGCTGAAGTCACCGCGGATCGTCTCATCGGAATTCCGCGCCCGAAATTCCGCTTAACAGCCCGAGGCCCCCGGGCATATAGAACTCGCGTCGGCCAAACCTATTTCCCCCGCCATGTCCAAATTCCAGCGCAGTTGGCTTCTTTTCAAGGCCTCGGTGTCGATCGTGGCCCGCCACCGCAAACTTTTGGTGTTCCCGGTGGTCACCCTTCTCCTGACGGCCGTGGTGCTCGGCTTCTTCCTCGTTCCCATCGCGCTCCAGCGAACGGGATATGGATTCGGCCAACCGGAACATTGGACCGCCGTCGGCAGATCCGTTTTCTCCGGCACCTCGGGTTCCATCGACGCAACTCCCGGCGGCGCCGACGCCAATGGTTACCAAGCGTCCTTCCAACTCAAGCCGCTCGGGGTTCTTTACTGCGCCGCCGCCTACTTCCTGTCGATGTTCCTCGCGACATTCTTCAACGTCGCCTTCTACCACGAGATTCTCGCGGCGCTCAAAGGCGACGCCGTCTCGGTCGGGCGCGGGCTTTCGTTCGCGGCTTCCCGATGGAAGCCGATCCTCGCGTGGACGCTTCTCGCGGGAATCGTCGGGATGATCATCCAACGGCTCGAGGAGAAATTCGGGATCTTCGGGCGCTGGATCCTGGGTTATCTCGGCATGGCCTGGAGCGTCGCCTGCATTTTCGTCGTCCCGGTATTGGTGATGGAGGAGCGGCCGATGAATCCTTTCGAGTTGCTCAAGAAATCCGCGTCGACCCTGCGCCAGACGTGGGGCGAATCGTTGGTCGGATACCTAGGACTAAGGTTCGGCGGGCTTCTGGTCGTGATGGGGTCGGTCGTCCTGCTCGGCGCGACGGGGGCGGTTTGCGCGGCGAGCGGGAACTGGTGGCCGATGGGGGTCGTCGCGCCGCTCTGGCTCGCGGGTTTGTTCCTCGTCGCGTACGTAACCAGCGTGGCCAGCCACGTGTACCGTTGCGCGCTGTACCTGTATTCGACGGAGGGCACGATTCCCGCGCCGTACGACATGGAGATGCTCCAGATGGCGTGGAAGACGAAGAAAGGTTGAGGCGGGCCGCTGGGAACTTTTTACAGAAGGTAACAGAGGTAACGAAGGTCGAGCGCCTGGATCACACATCGCTCGGGAAGAGTTTTGACCGGACTCTCGGGCCATTCGGTTTTGGACCCCACCTTTGTTCCCTTCGTTTCCTTTTGTAAAATCCCCGTTCGCGCCGACCGAACTCATCGTCGCACGGGCATCATCAGGACGTGGAGCACGAGCCAGGTCGGCACGGCCATCGCCGCGATCGCGCCGACATAATCCCATCGCCACTCGAGGTAGCCCGCCTGGATCGGGAAGATCGCGATCATGAAATAGGCGCTGAACCGGGAGTGTCCCAGGAATTGCATGCCTTTGGGATACCGCTGCCTTAGTCCGCTCCACAGCGCGATGGCACCGAGCAACAACACCAGCAACGTCACGCCGGCATTCACCGCGGGCAATCCGCGCCGGCCGAGGTGAATGGCTTTCGCGGGATCATCGCGAAAGAACTGCCAAGCCCAGTGGGCGCCGGACCAAAGCAATCCGAACCCCGTCTGGATCGCCGTGCTGAACGACACCTTCGTCGAGGTCAGTTCGTTGACGGCCCAACTGAAATACAGCGGCACGATGCCCCAGATCAGCTCCTCGTGATGGAACGGCACGCGGACGAGTTCGGAGAAATTGGCCCAGATACCATGCGGCACGCGCGCAGTGTGGCGACGAACCCTTCCCCGCGCTACCGTCGCCGCGTTGAAATCCAACACGCCGGACCACTACGCCACGCTCGGTTTGCACCGCCGCTGCACCGGCTCCGAGATCCGCGCCTCCTACCGCATCCTCGCGAAACTGCATCATCCCGATCTCAACGGCGGATCGGCCGATTCCATCGCCGCGACGCAGGCGCTCAACGCCGCCCATGAAGTGCTTTCCGATCCGGAACGACGGCGCGAATACGACGACGCGAGGATCGATCCCGTCGAACGGGCCGCGCCCAAACGCTCCACGTCCGGCGCCGACAACGTCGCCAAGGACGTCCCTCTCGGCATCGTGGAACTGCTTCGCGGGACAACGCTCGACGTCGCGGTGAATGATCCGGGAAATCCCGGCGGCCCGGAGAGCTATCGATTGGAAGTGCCGCCGGGAACCGCGCCGGGCGCGCGCTTCCGCATACGCCGCGTGGCACCGTTCGAACGCGGTCATGTGCTCGTCCGCGTGAAGGTCCGTCCGGATTTCCGCTTCAAGCCGCGCGGATCGGACCTGCGCTGCGATCTCAAGATCACGACCCAACGCGCGGCTCTCGGCGGGTCGGAATCAGTGCGTGGCGCGACGGGGAATTTCATCCGGGTCGGGATTCCACCGAAGGTCGCGCGCGGCGAGGTCGTGAGGATCCCGGGCGAGGGATTGCCCCGGGCCCGTGGCGGCCGCGGCGATCTGCTCGTGCGGATCGTGTACCGTCCCGAGGTTCGGATCACGCGGGCTTCGGCGCGTTGAGCGTCGCGTAGGGCGGGCGTCCCGCCTGCACAAATCACGGGCGTCCCCGCCCGTGCCCTGCAAGTCGCGGCGAGACGCACCGGGACGGTGCTTTCTGCGCAGCCGGGGACGGCCGCTCTACGGCATGCCGCCATTCCGCGGCGGGGCGCCGCGCAGAGCCGATTCGGCCGCGCGCGTGCCGGTCGCAAAGCAACCCTGCATGAGGTAGCCGCCTGTCGGCGCTTCCCAAGCGATCATTTCGCCAGCCACGAAAACGCCGGGCAGCCGCCGCAGCATCAGCGCGGCGTCGATCTCGTCCCAACGAACGCCGCCGGCGGACGAGATCGCCTCGGCGATGGGACGCGGCCGGACAAGTCGGACCCGAAAATCCTTCGCGGCCGCGGCGAGCGCGGCGGCGGATGCATGGGCCTCGCTTGGCGCGACGTGCGACAGGAGCGCGTGGGCCGCGACTCCAAGACGCCAACGCCCGCGGCTCTCCGCGAGAAAATTCCCGCGCAACGGACCAAGGCGCGCGACCAATTGTGCGGCGGTGAACGTCGGCTTGAGATCGATCGAAATCGCGGGCGCCGTCATCGCGCGAAGTTCCGGCCCGAGTTGGTAGATCGCGCCTCCTTCCAGACCGTGGCGCGTGACCATCAATTCGCCGGCCATGGTTTTCCCGCCGGCACTGACGACGACGTTTTTCAACGCGTGTCCCTCGGCCGCGGCCACGAACCCAGCGGGCCAATCCACTTCCCACCCGCAATTCGCAGCCACGAGCGGCGCGACGCCGACGCCGAGAGTCCGGAACAACGCAACCCAACCGCCGTCGGACCCGGTCTCGGGCCACGAGCCACCGCCCAACGCGAGCACGACCGCATCGCATTCGAAGGACGACTTCCCGCCTTCGTATTCGAATTCGAGAATCCATTGGGCGCCGGGGCGCAGCCCGATCCAGCGGTGTCGAACGGCGAAGCGCACGCCTTGCCCGCGCAGTCTCTCGACCCATCGGCGCAACAGCGGCGCCGCTTTGAATTCGCGGGGAAAGACGCGGCCGCTTGTCCCGACGAATGTCTCGATGCCGAGCCCGGCGGCCCACGCGCGCAGGGCGTCGGCGTCGAATCCCGCGAGCAACGCGGGCCAGAATCCGTCGGGCGTTCCCGGGCCTCCGTAGCGGGTCGCGAACGCGTCGCGCGGCTCCGAGTGGGTGAGGTTGAGTCCGCCGCGTCCCGCGACGAGGAACTTGCGGCCGACCGATCGCTTGGCGTCGAACAACGTCACGTCGGCACCGCCCGCCACGGCGACTTCCGCCGCGCGCAGGCCCGCCGGGCCGCCGCCGATGACCGCGATTTTGATGCCGGAGCGAAACAGGAGCCGGCGTCGCGGGCAACTGGGTTCGCCCCGGGTCCGCGCTTGCGGGCGCATCCGGACACTGCCCCCGAAAAGATTGGGCTATCAACCACGGGTGAAGTCGGGCGAGCCATCAATCCCGAAGGCATCTGGGCAAGCGCCTCGACTTTTCGTGTGGTTCGTGTGGTTCGTGGATGCCAATTCCACGGACCTGCAACGGTCTGGATCAAGTTGGGGATGTGAACCACGAAACACACGAAACACACGAAAAGCTAAGGAAGAAAGATTCGTTGGGTTGTCGGGGATGCATCGAAAGGATCCTGCGTTCCCGAGCGGGCGCATCCGGACACTGCCCCCGGAATATTCCGGGCCCTCCAACCCACTGAAGACCGTTCTTTAGGACCGCGCGCGACACCCTGGATTGACTGGCGCGGCTGACGTTCACTTGGAACCCCGCGCAAGTGCGCCTT
>JANYDN010000214.1 GCA_025363585.1 Verrucomicrobiota bacterium
GCCTCGGGGAGGTCGTAGGAAGTCTTGAGACTGCGCAGGTACTCGGCGAGTTGGATGGCCTCGAGCCGCGGAAGAACCTCGTAGCCCTTCTCGACCGCGAACTCGCCGGTCAGTTTGAGCGCGTTGGTCGAGGCCCCACCCGAACCGATCGCCCGCTTCTCGAAGAGGAACGGATACGGCGGCATGATGCTGCCCTTCGAGGTGATCTGCGGGTTGTAAAGATGGGTCAGGTGCCAGTCGATCGACGGCTGGCGCTCGCCGATGTTGGTCAGGTCGGGACCGGTGCGCGAGGTGCCGAGCATCACGGTGCGCTCGTGAATGTAGTCGCGGCTGACGCTGCGGCGCTTGCCCCAGCCGCGGGCGATGTCGGCCCCGAAGCCCTCGGGCCGGACCTGCTGGCTGTGGCAATAGATGCAACCAAGCGAGCGATACGACTCGGCGCCCTGCAGTGCCTGGCCGTTTCGCTCCTGCGGATACGCGACGACCACGCCGACGGCGTTGGTGGAGTTGTTCGGCGTCAGCCCGCCCAACTGGCGGACGGGCATCAGGACCAGGCCGAACCAACTCGACGCGAGCGTGAACAATATCCCGAGGAAAAGGAGGGGTCCGTAGTTCATGGCGTCACCTCATTTGCCGACGGCCGCCGTGGATTCGTTGCCCTTGATCAAAGCGATGACCGGCGCGCGGTAGGGACCGAACACGCGGCACAGGAGCCAGACCAAGTTCGCGACGAACGCCACGTGGCCGAGGCCGAGCAACAATCCGCCGACCGTGCGCAGTTTCAGGTACGGCAAGGTTCCCGTCACCACGTCGATGAACGGCTTCGAGGCGTCGTTCATGCCGAAGCCCTGGATGATGCCGCCGAGGGTGAGCGGCCCGACGAACACCACGAGGCCGATCGTGCACGCCCAAAAATGAAGCGAGATCAGGCCGAGCGACGGCCATTCGCGACCGGTGATGCGCGGCAGGATGTAGTACATCGAACCGAACATCACCATGGTGAAGAACCCGTAAACGCCAAGGTGGGCGTGGGCGATGGTGTGGTGCGTGAAGTGCACGACCTCGCTGATGCCGCGGAACGAATTGGCGACGCCCTGCAGGCTGGTCAGCGTGTAGCACATCGCGCCGATCACCACGAAACGCAACGTCGGGCTGTGCCTCATCTTCCCGAAGTGCCCGCGCATCGTGACGTG
Source organism: Verrucomicrobiota bacterium (assembly GCA_025363585.1). Classification (GTDB taxonomy): domain Bacteria; phylum Verrucomicrobiota; class Verrucomicrobiia; order Limisphaerales; family UBA9464; genus UBA6176. The sequence goes on from JANYDN010000214.1 coordinate 1,194, forward strand.
GTGGTTGATCGCCACGGTGATCACCGGGATGAGCATCATCACCGACGCGACGATCGAGACCGTGATCATCCACGCGGGAAGCGGGCCGCCGATGAGGTGGTGGAGACCGTTCCAGTTGTAGAACAGCGCGAGCGACCAGAAGCCGATCACGCTGAGATAGTAGCTATGGATCGGGCGTCCGATGACCTTCGGGATGAAGTAATAGATCGCCGCGAGCCCGATGGGCGTGAACCAAAGGCCGAGGACGTTGTGCGCGAACCACCAGTTCACCGCGCCTTGCACCACGCCGCGGACGGGTTCGAGCACGAGCAGGATCTGGGCGGTGGCATAGAGCCATGGGAACCAAAGCAGCGCGGCCAACAGGTACCATTGGCTCACGTAGAGGTGGCGCTCGCGGCGCAACCGGAAGGTGATCACGCCCCACACCGCGATCAGCGCGTAGCTGAGGAAAAGGATCGGCGTGGCGTACCGCGGCAACTCGAGCCATTCGATCGACGTCGAGTCGCCGGCGAGGATGCCGACGATGCCGATGGTGAGGCCGAGGTTCCAGAAGAGGGCGGCCACGGTGGCCAGTCCGGGCGCGATGAACGGGACGCGGCACAAACGGCACATGAGCCAGAGCGTGACGCCGATGCCGGTCTGCGAGGCCCAGCCAAAGATCACGGCATTGAGATGGGCCGGACGCACGCGCCCGAAGGTCAGCCACGGGCATTCCGCGAGGAACGCCGGGTGGTGCATCTTGATGCTGGTCACCAGGGCGAGCAACGTGCCCACCAACAGCCAGCCGAGCGCGCTGACGAAGAAGAAGAGCAACGGCACGCGGCACGAGGCGTCGATCTCCGCCAGCAACGCGCGCTTCGCGTGTTCGTCGGAGACGTCTCCCGGCATCAGGGCCGACAGGGTTTTCGTGGGGACGCTCATGGCTTCGCCGGACGGTTCAAAATCTGGTCCGTGGATTGGCCCACGGGCTCTTCCTCGTCGAACGGCAACAAGGCCGCGCGATCTCCATGGCCCAGCTCGCCGCGGCTCGACGCCCAGCGCAGCGCCCAGAGCGCCGCGAGCGGGACCGCCAGCACGCCGGCCAACAGGATGAGTCCGGGCAAGGCCATGGGCTTACTCAAAGCTCGCGATCTTCTTCGAGGACTCGAGGCGTTCGAGCAACTTGGCGCGGCCCTCGGCCGAACCCTTGCTCCATTCCGCCACGAAAATCTCCACGGCGCGGTCCACGCTGAGCCGCGCGTGGTTCTCCGCCTTGGGATCGATCTCCCAACGGTTGGCGTCGGCCTTGGCGTCCTGGTCCACCTTGGTGCGGACCTGCAACCGGTTCGCCGCGGCGGCCGAGTCGACCGCCGGGACCTCCTGTCGGACGACCCCGTAGGCGAGCGCGCCGACGATGAGGAACGTGCCGAGCACGCCGACGAAGTACGCGCCCACGGTGCGGGTGCGTTGGGAACAGCAAGTGTTGTCGCTCATCGTGTCGCCTTAATGATGGGCCGCTGCCTCGCCGGGACGCGGGACCACGTGGTTGACGATCGTTTCCTTCAGGCGCGGGTCCTTGAGCGGCCACGGCGGCGCCGCGTGGAACCGCTTCCAGAATCCGAACAGGATCACCGCCGCGAGACCGAACCAGGTCACGAAATCCAGGTAATGCAGCTTCGGCCCATTGGCATGGATCAGCGGCATGATGTTGAACTGCATGTCGACGTAATGCATGAGCCACGCCCAGATCGCGATGGGGATCATGATCTCCTTCTGGGACTTCACGTCCTGGTTGAGCAGGACCAGGAACGGCACGAAGAAATGGCCGAACAGGATGGTCATCCCGACCCAATACCAGGTGCCGCGCTCGCGCTCGACGTACCAAAAGGTTTCCTCGGGCATCGCCGCGTTCCAGATCAGGAAGTACTGCGAGAAGTGGATGTACGCGTAGAAAACGGTGAAGGCGAAGAACCAGAGGCCGATGTCCTGGATGTGTCGCTTCTGGACGATCGGCTTGAGCGGGCCTTTGTCGCGCAGCACGAGCACCAGCACCCAGATGGTCGCAAGCGTCACCCACACGCTGCCGGCGAAGTAATAGACACCGTACATCGTGCTGAAGAATTGGTGCTGCATCGACTTCATCAGGTAGAAGCAGACGAGCGTCAGCGTGATGGCGAATACGAAGATGCCGCCGGCCGCCAGCTTGCGTGCCTTCGAGGTCCAGTGCGCGGCGCCGTCCTTGTCCTGCGCGATCGACCACGTCCGGAACCGGTTCGCGATCCACCCCCACACCGCCACGAACACCGGGACGAGGATGTTGAACATCGGCACGTTGAAGAGGCCCTTCTTGGCGTTCAACGCGGCGTCCGTCGCGGGCTCCGCGATGCTCATCCACGGGTAGAGTTCCTTCTCGAGGAGAATGATGGGCAGCAACGCGACCAACATGTGAGGGAAGAGCATCGAGGCGAGTGCCTCGGTGACGCGGCGGATCGAGACGGACCACGCGGCGTCGAAGAGATGGTGCAGGAACACCATGAACAGCGAGCCCATGCACAGGCTCAGCACGAACATGTACGCGGTGAGGTAGCTGTGCGCGAACTGCTTTGCCAGGGTGGGTGGTTCCGCGGCCGGCACGTAGCCGGCGTGCGCGCCTTCCGCGTGGACGCCCTCGGCGTGCGCGGCATCGCCATGCTGCGCTTCGCCGTGTTCCTCGGCGGCCGAGACGCGCGCGGCACCCGCGCCGAGCAGGCCGGCCAACGCCAAGAGGGCCACCGTCCTCGCCAGAAATCGTGAAATCGTGTTCATGGTCGCCTCACTTCAGGGTGGCCCGGACCGCGTCCGGGATTTCTTCCTTTTTGCCGAGCCGGCTGAGCTGCAGCGCACGCACGTAGGCCACGACGGCCCAGCGGTCCTGCGGGTCGAGTTTGTCGCCGTAGGGCAACATCAGGTTCTTCCCGTTGGCGATGGTGTTGTAGATCTCGCCGTCGCCCATCTTGATGATGCGCTCGTCGTGGAACTTGGCCACGGCGGCCATGCCGAACTTGGTCGTCACGCCGTTGCCGTCGCCCGCCGCGCCGTGGCACGGCGCGCAATAGATCGCGAAGCGCTCCCGGCCGCGCGCGACCAGCGCCGCGTTCACCGGCACCGGCATCGCGTCGACGAACGAGCCGTCGGCCTTCTTGCCGGTGTTGAATTCGCTGGCCTCGAACGCCGATCCGCGCGCCACGGTGCCCGGGACGGGCAACCGGCTGCTCATCCCGTCCGCGAACCCGGCGAACTTCGCCGTGGTCTGCGGCCGCAGCTTCGGCTGGTGGTCCATGTCCGAAAAGAATTCGAGCGGCGGTTTGCGGGAAGTGGATCCGCGCAAACCGGCGACGCCGACGACGGCGACGACCGCGAGCGCCCAGAAGGTAAGGAAGTAGGCGAGAAACTTGCGCATTTAGCCCTCCACGGTTTCGACCGCCGTTGCGTGGCACTTTTCCATGAGGAAGGCGCGCGTCGCCTCGGAGGCGAACTTCGAATCGGCCGCCTCGATGCAGACGTAGAATTTGTTGTCCGTCGCCTTCTTGAAGCGCCTGACCTTCAGCAGCGGATGGTAAAGCCGCGGCAGGCGGTTCAGGAACAACATCGCGCCCAGGGTCGCGAACGATCCCAGGAGGATCGTCAGCTCGTAGGAAACGGGGAACGCGTAGAGCGGCGTGAACAGCGGTTTGCCGCCGACCACCAGCGGGTAGTCGAACTTGTGCATGAACCAGATCATCGACATTCCCGTGAAGAAGCCGGTCACCGCGCCCGCCAGCGTGAACCATCCGACCGGGCTCTTGCCCAGCCCCATCGCGTCGTCCATGCCGTGGATCGGGAACGGCGTGTGCACGTCCCACTTCGTGAAACCGGCGTCGCGGCACTGGATCGCCGCCTCCATGACATCCGCCGGCGTGTCGAACTCGGCCAGCAGGCCGTAGGGTTTTTCGTTGGAAACACTCATGTTCGTCGTCCTCGTTTCCCTAGTGGTTCCCCTTCGCGCCACCCAGCGGGTGGTGCGGGTCCGCCTGCGGCATCACGCCCTTGACCTCGCTGATCGCGATCGCCGGCAGGAACCGGATGAACAGCAGGAAGAGCGTCATGAACAACCCGAAGCTCCCGATGAAGGTGAACATGTCCACCCAGCTCGGCGTGAAATAACCCCAGCTCGACGGCAGGTAATCGCGGTGCAGCGAGGTCACGATGATCACGAACCGCTCGAACCACATGCCGATGTTCACGAAGATCGAGATGATCCAGACGAACCATCCGGTGCGGCGGAACCAGCGGAACCAGAAGAAGTGCGGGCTGATGACGTTGCACCCGATCATGATCCAGTACGCCCACCAGTACTCGCCGAACGCGCGGTTGCGGAAGGCGTAGAGTTCGTAGGGACTGCCGCCGTACCACGCGATGAAGAACTCCATCCCGTACGCGTAGCCAACGATCGATCCGGTCGCGAGGAGCACCTTGCACATCAACTCGAGATGGCGGTTGGTCACGACGTCGTGCAGGCCGAAGAGCCACCGCAGCGGCACCAGGAGCGTGAGCACCATGCCGAAGCCGCCGAACACGGCGCCCGCCACGAAGTACGGCGGGAAGATGGTCGTGTGCCAGCCCGGGACCTGCGACACGGCGAAGTCGAACGACACGATCGAGTGCACGGAGAGCACCAGCGGCGTGCAGAGGCCGGCGAAAATCAGGTAGGCCTTCTCGTAATGGCTCCAATGGCGGCTCGAGCCCGTCCAGCCGAGCGAGAACAGCGCGTAGAAGAACTTGCGGATCTTGTTCGTCGCGCGGTCGCGCAACGTCGCCAGGTCGGGAATGAGGCCGACGTACCAGAACAGCAGCGAGACCGTGCCGTAGGTGGAGACGGCGAACACGTCCCACAGCAGCGGCGAGCGGAACTGCGGCCAGATGCCGTTCGCGTTCGGCACCGGGATCAGGAATCCCGGGTAGAGCGCGAACCACACGCGGCCCGTGTGCACGACGGGGAAAATGCCGGCGCAAGCCACGGCGAACAGGGTCATCGCCTCGGCGGCGCGGTTGACCGACGTGCGCCACTTCTGCCGGAGCAGGAACAGGATCGCGGAGATCAGCGTGCCGGCGTGGCCGATGCCGATCCAGAAAACGAAGTTCGTGATGTCCCACGCCCAGTCGGCTGGCTGGTTCAGACCCCAGACGCCGACGCCGGTCGAGATGAGGTACGCGACCAGGGTGAACATCATGCCCATCATCCCGGCGCTGACCAGGAACGCGGGCAGCCACCACTTGGGCATGGGCCGCTCGCAGATGCCGGCGATGAGTTCGGTGACGTCGTTGAGCGAGCGGTTGTTGAGGACCAGCGGCTCGCGCTCGAGTTCCTTCGGCGCGTCGGCGGCCTTCAGCACGGGCGGCGCGGGACGGGTGTCTCGTTTCGGGTTGCCCACGGCTCCGTGGCCGGCGGCGGGTGTGGCTGCAGAGGCCATCAGGCGGCTCCTTTCTTGGTCACGGCTTCGGCACCCGGTTGGGCTTCATGACCCCCGCCATGGCCGTGCGTCTCGAAGGGGTTTTCGTGGCGGAATTTCTCGTAGTCCCGGATCGAGTCCGGGGTCGTGCGGCCTTCCAGCGAGGCGATCGCCGGATTCGGGTTGCGGATCCGCGCCAGGTACGTGACGCGCGGACGGGTGTCCAGGAAGCCGAGCACCGAGTAATTCCGGGGATCGCGCTTCAGCTTCGAGACCGCGCTGTCGGCGTCGAGCATGTTGCCGAAGGTGATCGCCTCCGCCGGGCAGGCCTGCTGGCACGCGGTCTTGAAGGTGCCGTCCGGAACCGTGACGTCGCCGCTGTTCCCGGCCTGCACCTTGCGGGCGATCTTCGCCTGCTCGATGCGCTGGACGCAGAACGTGCACTTCTCCATCACGCCGCGCATGCGCACTGTGACGTCCGGATTGCGCACCAGCTTGATGATCTCCCACTCCGGCGCCTCGTTGCGATCGATGCCCAGCGGACCCTTGTACAGGTTGCCCGTGTTGAGGAAATGCTGGTTCTGCCCGGACGCGTAGTCGGTCTCGCGCTTGTTGTAGTCGAAGAAATTGAAGCGCCGGACCTTGTAAGGGCAGTTGTTGGCGCAATACCGCGTGCCGATGCACCGGTTGTACGCCATGACGTTCAAGCCCTCCTCGTCGTGCACCGTCGCGTTCACCGGGCAAACGCTCTCGCACGGTGCCGCCTCGCAGTGCTGGCAGAACATCGGCTGCACCGCCATCTGCGGATCCGCCGCCGCCGTCTCCGACGTGATCTCCGCGACCGGATCGTGGCTGTAGTAGCGATCGATGCGGATCCACGCCATCTCGCGGCCCCGCGCCACCTGGTCCTTGCCGACGATCGGCACGTTGTTCTCGCTCTGGCACGCGATCGCGCACGCGTTGCAACCCACGCACGAGGCGAGGTCCATGACCATGCCCCACTGGTGGATCTTCGAGGCCGTGAACGGGTTCTGGTCGTACGGATGCTCGTAGATGTTCTGCGGGCGCTTCTCCGGATTGCGCCCGTCGCCCTCGGCCTTGAACGGCACGTAGTGCGGCAAGTGCGCGTCGAGGTCCATGTGCTTGACGAAGTCGGGCGACTTCTTGAACTCCTCGAGATTCGCCTCGCGGACGATCGGACGGCCTTCCATCAGGCCGTGTTCCTGCGTCACCGCGACGAGATGTTTGCCGGGGACCACCGTCAGCGTCGCGCCGGTCGCCAGATGGCGGCTGGCCTCGAGGAACAAAGGATACGCGTCGTAGCCGCTCCCGCGTCCGACCCGGCCCGTCTCCGTCCGGCCGTAACCGAGTACGAGGCCGATCGTGTCGTCCGCAAGGCCGGGCTGCACCCAGACCGGTCCCTGGATCGAGCGTCCACCGATGGAAACCTTCACCAAGGGCTGGCGGTATTGCCCTTCCTTGGCGCTGGCGGCCTCGGGGATGCCCAACTTTTTGGCGGTGGCGGGCGAGACGGCGATCACGTTTTCCCAGGTCACCTTGGTGATGGGATCCGGAACTTCCTGCAGCCAACCGTTGTTGTTGAACCGGCCGTCGTCGATGGAGGCATCGCGGGCGATGACGAGGTCGAAATCCTTCGCCGTCGGCGGATTTTCCGTCGCCAGCGCCTTCGCCACGCGGGCGAGGTCGGCGGACGCGAAGTCGAGCGGCTTCGCGGCGGTGCCGGTCGCGAACCCGTCGTGCAACGCCTTCTTCCACGCGGCCTCGTCGGTGCCGAACGTCGCGCGCACCAGATCCAGCGGCATCGTCTTCTCGAGCGCGAGGATGCGCGCGAGAACCTCGATCTCGGTCAAGCCGCCGAACAACGGCTCGATCAGCGGTTGTACCGGCACCCACGTGCCGTCGGCCGTGCGGGCGTCGCCCCACGACTCGAGGAAATGGGCCGCGGCGATATGGACGCCGGATGCCTTCGCGGTCTCGTCCTCGCTGGGGCCGATGCGAACGACGTTCTTCGCCTTCTTCAGCGCGGCGCCGAACTCGAGGTCGCCCGGTGCGTTGTAGACCGGGTTGCCGCCGAGGATGACAAGCGTGTCGAGCCCCGCCTTGAGCGCGGTGGTGGCCTCGGCGATCGAGCCGTCGGCCTTGGCCTCGGACGATTGGATCGCGGTGACCGACGGTCCGAACGCACCGAGAACAGCGTTCAGCGCCGCGGCGATCAAATGGACCGCGAGCGGCTGCGTGTAACCGGCGAGGACGACCGACGCGCCCTTGTTGTCGAAGAGATCCTTCGCGCATTCGTTGGCCCAAGCGGTCTTTCCGGGAGAGCCAACCGCGAGGCGTTGAAACGTCACGGCGAGTTCGCCGGTCACGTTGGCCCTCGAGAGAACCGCGGCGCCGATTTGAGCCGCGACCTTCACGACGTCGGTCGCGCGGACACGGACACGGTGGTCGGCATTGCCGCCCGTGAGCGTCATCAGCGATTCGACCGAGTAGAGGCGGTTCATCGCGTCGCCCGGGGTGCGTCGCCCCTTGGCGTAGCCACGGATGTGGCGGTACGCTTCCTGTTCGGTGCCGATGAAATCGCAGTCGAGCGAAAGGATGCGTCGCGCGCCCTCGAGCGAGTGATGCGCCTGGACGTCGGCGCCGAACAGCGTGCCGAGCGCGCGGTTCGTGGCGGTGAAATCGATGGGCTCGTACACGAACCACTTCGACTTCGGGAACTTCTTGCCGATCTCGTCCTGGAGACGGTTGCGCGTGGGCGAGCTCGATCGTTCCGCGAGGAAGGCGAGTCCATCGCCGCCGTTGGCGGAGAATTTCTTCGAAACGGCACCCAGTGCGTCGCGGACGGCCTCGGGCTTGGCATCGCTGCCTCCGACGGTGTGGCGATAGGCGCGGTCCGGATCATACAGGCCCAGCAACGCGGCCTGCGCGAAGGGATCGGTGCCGCCGTTGCTGTCGGGATGCAGCGCGTTGCCCTCGAGCTTGACGGGGCGGCCTTCGTAGGACTTCGCGACGAGCGCGATCGCGGTGCCGCGATAGGGCATCGAGGTCGCGTAGTACTGCGGCTTGCCATGGACGTACCCCTCGGGCTGCTTCGAGAAGGGCATGAGCTTGTCCTCGGGACGGCGGCAGCCACTGGCGAAGCCGCCGACGCCGGCGAGCATGAAACTCGCGGACATCAGCTTGATCCACTCGCGGCGGTTCTCGCCCTCGGGGGCAAGGCTCGCGCCGGCAGGAAACTCGCGTTCCATCCAGTGGCGGAACTCGGGCTTGTCGGCCAACTGGTCGAGCGATCGCCAATATTTCGGGCCGACCTCGGGCTCGGGACAAACCGGGGGAATCGTTTTCATCAGCGATGGCAGGTGGAGCAGCTTTGGCCGGGCTGGACCTTCCAGTCATGGACGGCCTTCTTCCCGTCGAAACCCTCGTTCTTCCAATCGAGCTTGGTGACCAGCTCGTTGGGCCGGACGAAGGCCGCGGGGTCGCGATGGCAATCGAGGCAGAAGCTCATCGAAAGGGGCTTTTCGTGGCGGACCTCGTCCATCTTCTGGATCTCGCCGTGGCAGTGGACGCAACTCACGCCGCGGTTCACGTGCACGGAATGGTTGAAATAGACGTAGTCGGGCGTCTTGTGGATCTGCACCCAGGGAATCGACTGGCCGGAGGCGAAGGAGTCGCGGACGAGCTGGAGCTTGTCGGAGTCCTTTTTCACCTGCGAATGGCAATTCATGCAGGTGGCGGCCGCGGGGATGTTCGAGAACCACGCCTTCTCGACGCCATTGTGGCAGTAGCGGCAATCGAGGCCGATCTGGCCCGCGTGGATCGCGTGGGAGAAGGCGACGGGCTGCTTCGGTTGGTAACCGACGCGCGTGTATTTCGGCGTGAAGTAGTACGTGATGCCCGCCAGCACGGAGACGCCGAGCACGGCTCCGACGACCCCCGCCATGAGCGGGAGTTTGTTCGTCCACTTCGGAAAGATGTCCGACATTTCAGCCTTTCCTCCCGGGCGACCCCGACCCCATCCTGCATAAGGGCGATTCATTCGCCCTCAGTTGGTCCACCCGATCCATTAGTTTCCCTGTTAACGTGAGCATCTCTAGCCACCCTTTGGGAAACGGCAAGCATGATCTCGCCCCGCCCAACAGGTTTTGGAGTTGTTAATACGACCGATTAGCGGACGTCCGCCCGGCATTCACCGGTCGATCTTGCCTTCGCGCCAACGACTCGTGAAAAAAATCACAAGCGCACCCATCCGCGCAAGCCTCCGTTCACTCGAACGGGATTCAATCAGGGGAGAAACCAAGGGATTATTGGCCTGAATTGCGATACAACCAATTGATTATGAATTGATTGTGAATGGTGTTTTCAAACCAACGGATTCACGCACGCCGTCAAATAAATCGCACGCTCACTGGCCATTCGCGGAATCGGGCACGCACCAAAGCAGCCCCGGCTTGTTCTGGATCTGCTCGCGCTGAAAATCCTCGAAGCGGATGAAATGCACTTGCCCGCCGAATCCCGTGATCACCGCTCCCTTCTTGTGGCGGCGGCCGATGCCCTCGTCCTGGTTCGGATACTGGCTCGCGTCGTGCCCTTGGTTCGCGTCCCACACGCCGCCAAAATTCTTGATGTCCGGTTCCCACATCACGTAGGCCGCCGGATTGAACGCGCCGAGCTTGTGGGTCTTCCTCGGTTTGTCTTCCAGCCGACCGAAACTGGATACCGCGCCATTCATGATGTAACTGGAAATCCGTTGCCCTCGCTTCTGCCACGAGACGTCGTTGGTGCGGTCCAACGGGCAGTAATAAACCTGGCGAACCGTCAGGTAGGAAAAGTAACGACCCGCGACGATGTACGAATTCTCGTTGGTCTTGAGGGGGTCGGGCGCGTGTCCGCCGACCGGTTGGTAGAGCCAACCCGGCCCCACGGAATTCCCCCAGTTCGGCCACGGCATGTAGTCGTCGTTGTCCATCGCGTACATCTGCATGGCCAACGCGAGTTGCTTGTTGTTGTTCACGCACTTCGTGCGTTGCGCCTTCTCCTTCGCCGCGCTCAGGGCGGGTAACAACATCCCCGCGAGGATCGCGATGATCGCGATCACCACCAAGAGTTCGATCAACGTGAAGGCCTTACTGGGCGGCAGGCATCGGGCGGGGTTCGGATTCATCGGGCGACGCTTTCGGGTGAAGAGTCGTTGGTAGGCTCGTTGACTCGGGATTGCAACGCGCCGCTTGGATGGCAGGCCTTTCGGGCGCGTTTTGACGCTGCCCCCGAATTCAAAAACCTTGAAGAAGGCGCGCGTGCGCGGCGTTCCGGGTGAACGGTAGTTATGCCTGTGAATTCAGGGTGTTTCGCGCGGTCCTACACAACAGATTTCAGTTTGTTCGTTGGAGGGCCCGCAATTTCCCGGGGTCAGTGTTCGGATGCGCCCGCTCGGGAACGCACGATCCTTTCAAAGCATCCCCGACAACCCATCGAGTCTGCCTTCCGGAGCTTTTCGTGTGTTTCGTGTAGTTCGTGGTTCAACTCCCCAACTTGATCCAAGCCGTGCAAGTCCGTGGAATTTGGCATCCACGAAATACACGAACCACACGAAAAGCCGAGGCGATCGCCGAGGGGGTTTCGGAATTGATTGCAACAACGTCAGGGAGTTTCGCTCGGTCCCACTGCGTCGATTTCGGTTGGTCGATGGCAGCCTCGGACTTTTCGGGGCAGTGTCCGGATGCGCCCGGCCCTTTCCCCGGAACGAGTCCTTTGGGAAAGGGCGTTCCCTCGCGTGAAAACATCCGCGGCCGCTCGTGGAGGGTTCCGGCTCAATCCAGAAAACGACCGGCCGCATAGAAGTACCCGAACGCCTGCCCGGCGACGACTCCCAGGAAACCTTGGCGCAGCCAAAAAGAATGCTGCTGGTAGGACTCATTGACATCACCGCCGGCGAAATCGTCGATGAAAAGGGAGATCGTCCCGTACCCTTTGGATAGCGCGATGAAACCGAAACCGAACGAGAAAAGGGACAACACGAGAAAGCGAAATCCCGGCCAAGGGGGGTAGTGAAACCAACACATGCCACCCCAAAAGAGCAGGCAAATCCCCAACCTCCCGACCATGCGGGGCCAGCGTCGCGCAACGCGCAGGACCAAGGACGTGGTGATCGCGGTTCCCACGAACGACAGCAAGAGTTCGACGACCAACCGCCAAGGGCTATCGGCCTCGAACCCGGTCGGGACGGCCGGAGAATTCATACCCGGCAGAGTCTCTATCGGCGGGAGCATGACAACCCGAATTCCCGACCCAACTCGTCAGCCCATCCGGCCATCTCCCGCCCAGGCAACATTTATCCTGAGTCAGCCCGGGGATGTCCGCACCTCAGCAAAACCCTCGACACTCCCTCGCCCTCGCCTAGGCTCGCCGCCCTTTGTTTATATGAACAAGACACCCCACGTTGCCGTGGTCGGTGCCACGGGGGCCGTCGGCATCGAGATGCTGAAGGTCCTGGAGCGCCGCCGCTTTCCGGTCGGCAAACTCACCCTCCTCGCTTCCGCCCGTTCCGCCGGCAAATCCCTCCCCTTCCGCGGCACCGACGTCGTCGTGAAGGAACTCACCAAGGACAGCTTTGCCGGCATCGACATCGCCCTCTTCAGTGCCGGTGGGTCAATCTCCCGCGAGTTCGCGCCGATCGCGGCCGCCGCCGGATGCGTGGTCGTCGATAATTCGTCCGCCTTCCGCCAGGACCCGGCCGTTCCGCTCGTCGTTCCCGAGATCAACGCGGCCGATGTCCGTGGCCACAAGGGAATCCTGGCGAATCCCAACTGCACGACCGCCATCACGCTGATGGCGCTGTACCCGCTGCACCAGGCGTTCGGCGTGAAGCGCGTGTTCGCGTCCAGTTACCAGGCCGTTTCCGGAACGGGCGCCAAGGCCCTCGAGGAGCTGGAGCGCCAAGTGAAGGAAATCGCGACGGGCCAACCCGTCACCCGCGGGGTTTATCCGTACCAGATCGCTTTCAACGTCCTTCCGCAGGTCGATTCCTTCCTGCCCGACGGTTACACCAAGGAGGAGATGAAGATGCAGTTCGAAGGCCGGAAAATCATGCATCATCCGGCGTTCCGCGCGTCGGTGACCTGCGTGCGCGTCCCCGTCTATCGATCGCATTCCATCGCCATCAGCGCCGAGTTCGAGCGCCCCGTCACCGTGGACGCCGCCCGCGCGGTCCTTGCCAACGCGCCCGGCCTCGACGTCGTCGACGATCCCGCGAGGCAGCGCTATCCGATGCCGCTGTTCACCTCCGAGAAAGACAACTGCGAGGTCGGCCGCATCCGCGTCGATTGCGCCTTGGACAATGGCCTCGCCTTTTGGGTGGCGGGCGACCAGTTGCTCAAGGGCGCCGCGCTCAACGCGGTCCAGATCGCCGAGGAATTGCTCAAGCTCTGAGCCGGGGCAGTTGAGGAATTATTTCACGCCAAGGGGGACCAAGTCCGACAAAGCCGCGTGAGGGCACGCGGCCTACAGGCTGGGCCTGCTTGGGTTGACGCCCATGCCGGGCGCGTCCGGGTCGTGTTTCATTGGAGCAAAGCAGCCCAGCCGAGGGGTCGGGCCTTGGCGTGAAATAGTTCCGTTCTCCGTCAGCGGTTCGCCTTCTTGATCCCAATCCAGGCGAGGAACCCCAAGCCCGCCACCGAACTCGCGACGGGAAACGGAACCGCCGCGATCGTCCCCAGCAACAGTGCCTTCGCCATCGCCACGCGGCGGCGATCACCGTGCTTGCGACGCTGGATCAGGAAGGTCGACACCGCGACGCACAGGAAACATGCGGGGATCGTCAGCGGCCAATCGACGATCGCGAACTCCGGGATCGTCCACAGGTAATCGAAGACCAGCATCATGGTGACCGCGCCCGGATGGAACGGCGTGACCGGCGCCGAGGCATCGGTGGCATGGCCCGGCACGACGGGCGGACCGGGCACGCCGCGTTCCGGCGGAACGAGCTCGACGGGGATGAGCGGCGGCTTCCCAAGCATGAGGACGAATTGACACGAATTCCGCGTCCGCGCAATGCGGGGCTTGGACGGGATTCATGTCGCAGGTCGCGGGAGCTGACGGTTTTTTGACAGGATTAACGGGATGAACAGGATTCTTCGCCATCGCCCGGGACAAAGCCCCAGCGCTTCGCCGGATGCGCTCGATCGGACCGCACCGCATCTCACATCCACGGGAGTGACGCGATGGTCCCGGAAGCGGATCGGTTTTTTGACAGGATTAACGGGATGAACAGGATTCTTTGCCATCGCCCGAGAAAAAGCCCCAGCGCTTCGCTGGATGCGCTCGATCGGACCGCACCGAATCTCCCATGGACGCGATTGACGCGGTGGGTCGCGGAAGCGGATCGGTTTTTTGACGGGATTAACGGGATGAACAGGATTCCTCGCCATCGCTCGAAGGCAAACGCCCAGCGATTCACTCGACGCGTTCGATCGGACCGAACCGCATCCCCCAAAAAGTACCGCCGCCTCCAATCCCGTTAATCCCGTTAATCCCGTTAATCCTGTCAAAAAAACGGTCGGGAGGCCCCACCAGAAATCCCGTCAAAGCTCGAGGAAGTCCACCTCGACGGCCGTGTCTTCCAGCGTCATCACCGCCACCGTGCGTTTCACCCCGTCGCGCGTCTTTCCGCCATAGCCGGGATTGAAATACAACCGCCCGTCGACGACCTCATGGAACGTCTGGTGCGTGTGTCCGAAGACGACGATCTCGGGCGCGTGATGCAGGAACGCCTGTTGCAAGCGCTCGCTCGGGACCTTTGGGTCCACGATGTGGTGCAGCAAAAACTTCCGCCCACCCAGTTCCACCACCTCGAGTTCGCGGAATTCCGTCTGCGGATCGTCGTTGTTGCCGAGCACCGCCGTCACCGGCGCGATTTCCTCGAGGTCCAGGACGATCGACGCGTAGCCGATGTCGCCCGCGTGCAGGATGTGGTCCACGCCCTTGAAAAGTTCGCGGACGCGGGGATCGAGATGGCCGTGGGTATCGCTGATGACTCCGATGCGCATGGGGGAATTTGGGTTGGTGGACACCGCGTGGCCGTCGGGCCGCGCGCGCGTCAGGCCTGTGCTTCCCCGGGTTCGGCTTCCGGCAGCGGCGAGGATTGCTCCTCGCCCTTCTCGCGCGGCGACTCGCCCGCGGAGAGTTTCCACGCGACGGCGAACATCGCGGTGAACAGGCCGCCGCCGAGCAGCGTGTTGCGGAAAAACGTCCACGTCTCCGGATAGCCGCCGGTCCCCTTGGTCAACGCCGTGATCCAACCCGCCAACGTGCGGGTGTACTCCGCATTCTTGAACGGATTGAAGAGCCACGAGGCAGTGTTGGTGACGATGTAGAACACCAAAGCTCCCAAAACCCCGCCGCCGACGAGCGACGTCATCCGGCTGTCCGGTTTCAGGCAACGGCCGAGGGCGACGAGAATCGCGTAGCTCGCGTAGTTGGCCGCCATGGACAAAAACATCGACGACGTGAACAAGGACTCCTCGCTTCCGTACTGGTACCAGAGGGTGAGGGTCAGATCCGTTGCCAGCATCACCGCGAACGACGCGACCCACGCCGTTCGACGCGGGAAGAAAACGCCCGCGCAAAACATCAGCGCGTAGGCCGCGCTGAAATTGCTCGGCATCAAGCCAGGCCACCGCGTCGCGGCGAACACGACGAGGAAGACCCAGGGCATTGCTTTTTTCCAACTCTCCCGCACGGCGACGGACACTACGGGGCATCCGTCCACGCGCAATCGGGAACATCCGCGCATTCGTCCTTCATCCCCGCCCCCATTGACCACACGCTGCCCGCCAAACCGTCGCCGCGCCTGAAAACCGACCTCGCCCCCATCCACGTCCTCCACGAGGACGACGCCCTGCTGGTCCTCCGCAAACCCGCCGGCCTCGTCTGCCATCCGACCAAGGGCAATGCCTGGTCCAGCCTCATCGGACGCGTTCGCCTCCACCTCGGCACCGCCGAGGAGCCACAGATGGTCCATCGCCTCGACCGCGAGACCAGCGGCGTCATGGTCTTTGGCAAGACCGCGGACGCGGCCATGGAATTGCGTCGACTGTGGGCCGGCGGCTTCGTCTCCAAGCAGTACGTCGCCATCGTCCATGGACATCCCGTCGAGGAAGCCTTCGTCGTCGACGCGCCGCTTGGCCGCGACGAGACCGCCGAGGTCTCGATCCGCGACCGCGTGCGTCCCGACGGCGCGGCCGCGCGCACGCGTTTCCGGGTGCTCTCCCGCCTTGATCGCGCCGACGGCCCGTACGCGTTGGTCGCCGCGTGGCTCGACACCGGACGCAAACACCAGATCCGAATCCATCTAGCGCATCGCGGGCATCCGGTCGTGGGCGACAAACTCTATGGCGGCGACGAGTCCCTCTACCTGGCGTTCGTGCAACGCCGCCTGACGGCCGAGGACAAGGCGCGGCTCCAACTCCCTTGCCAGGCACTCCACGCGGCGCGACTGGGCTTCCCATGGCTGGGCGAGGAGCGCGTGTTCGAAGCCGAGCCCGAGGAAAACTTCGCGGCGTTCCTGCGCGGCGAAACCGTCGAGTGGCTTGCCGATCCGTTCGACCCGCTGCGCGAGTCCTAACACGCGTGGCCGCCGTCGTAAGACGGTGGATCTTCAGCAATCCGTAGCGCGGGCCTTTTCGGTCCGGGCAACCGTGGAGCGGCCGTCCTCGGCTGCGCAGACAGCGGGCGTCCCCGCCCGGCGCCCCGCAAGTTGCGGACGCACCGGGACGGTGCCGTGTGCGCAGGCGAGGACGCCCGCGCTACATCCACCGCGTCACCGCGTCGGCCACCACACGCCCCACACCCCGACTTCAAACCTGAAACTTCAAACTTGAAACTTCCCCCGCCCCTCCCCGCCGCTACGCTCCCGACCCGAATCACGTTTATGGCAAAGTCCCCGCGTTACCGTTTCTGCGTCGGTCCCTGGAACTTCAGCGAAGGCCGCGATCCCTACGGTCCCGAGACCCGCCCCGCCCAGTCCTTCGACTGGAAACTGGCCGCGCTGAAGGAACTCGGCTTCGACGGAATGATGTTCCACGACGACGACGCCGTTCCCGAAATCGATTCCAAGTCCCCCGCGCAGGTCCTCAAGGAAGCGAAGGAACTCCGGAAGCGTCTCGACGGCGAGGGCATCAAGGCCGAGATGGTCGCGCCCCGCCTTTGGTTCCACCCGAACACCATCGACGGCGCCTACACGTCCAACGACCCCAAGCAGCGCCGCTACGCCGTCGACCGCTCCAAGCAGACGATCGACATCGCGCGCGTCCTCGGCACCGATCTCGTCGTCCTCTGGCTCGCACGCGAGGGCACGTACCTCCGCGAATCCAAGGACGGACGTCGCTCGACCGACCTCCTCGTCGAGGCCCTCGACGCGATGCTCGCGCACGACAAGCGCATCCGGCTCGCGATCGAGCCCAAGCCCAACGAGCCGATGGACCACGCGTACATCCCGACCATCGGCCACGCGTTGGCGATCGCGGGGCTCGCGAAGGATCCGTCGCGCGTCGGCTGCCTCATCGAGTCCGCGCACGCGATCCTCGCGGGATTGGATCCGGCGGACGAAATCGATTTCGCGATGGCGTTCGGCAAGCTGTGGTCGCTGCATCTGAACGACCAAAACGGGTTGAAGTTCGACCAGGACAAACCGTTTGGTTCCGCGAATCTCCGCGTGGCGTTCAACCAGGTCCGCGTGCTCGAGCGCACGGGCTATGGCAAGAACGGCGAGTTCGTCTGCTTCGACGTGCATCCGTTCCGCACGACCAAGCCCGAGCACGCCCTGAAGCATCTCTCGAATTCCCGCGAGACCTTTGAGCGGTTGGTGGAGAAGGCCCGGAGCTTCCCCGAGAAGGCCGCGCAGAAACTCGTCGCCGACCGCAACTACCAGGATCTCGACCAACTGGTGCTGAACCACCTGATGGGCACCTGACGTGGCGGGGGGAGTTTCAAGTTTGAAGTTTCAAGTTTGAAGTCGGGGAGCTAGCGCGGGCGTTCACGTCGTGGCCGCCGCGGTGACGCGGTGGATCGGCACGACGTAGCGCGGGCGTCCTCGCCTGCGGTATCCGCGGGCGTCCCGCCTGCGTTGGGTCGGGGGAGTTTCAAGTTTTCAGTTTTCAGGGACAGGTTCCCGCGCGAAGCGTTCAACCGTCTCACGACGGCTGCCACGGTTCTTGCCGGGCCGTGGTCCGCAATCAGTCCGGAAAAACGGTTGGCCTGCCCCCTGCTCCGGACGTATCCGATGCATGCGACCCGCATGAAACACCGCGACACCGCGCGACGACGCCACCATTTCCAGACGGTCTGGCGTTGTCTCGCGGCGTTGGTGTTCCTCGCGGTTCACCGCGTCCACGCCGCCGATCTCAACGACCTCTTCGCCGACCGGACCGTGTTCGTCACGGATTCTGGAACCGCCACCGGCAACAACACCGGCGCCACGCTCGAACCCCGCGAACCCCGTCATGGCGGCAAGCCCGGCGGGCATTCGCTGTGGATGTCGTGGGTCGCGCCCGCCACCGGCATCGCGACGTTCGACACCGATGGCAGCGGTCTCGACACGTTGCTGGGGGTGTACACGCTCGATCCCGGCGACAAGATCCCGATGGATCGCCTGCGCCTCGTCCTCCAGAACGACGACCACGACGGCCTCCCGACCAGCCGCGTGCAATTCGGCGTCGTGGCCGGCACGGCCTACGAGATCGCGATCGACGGATTCGACGGTGCCGTTGGTCCGATTTCGGTCCACTGGAACCTGGTCCGGTCCGACAAGGCACCGCCGATCATCGTGAGCACGCCGGGTGACCGCGCGCTGCGCGAGGGCGACACGCTGTCGTTGACCGTGGGATTCGTGGCGGACAAATCGGTGAAGCTCGCGTGGTTCCTGAACGGCAACGAACTCCTCGAAACCGACTCCGCTACATTGGTCGTGCCCAACGTCGGCCCCGCGAACCTCGGCCTCTACCAACTCCGACTCACTGCCAACGGCATCCGCTTCTTCACCGATCCCGCGGAAATCCAGATCAACTCCGAGGGACAAACCAACGCGCTCGCGCGCAACAAACTCGTCGACTCTCTCGGCTCGCCGTTGCGGCCGTCCGACGACAACGGTGGCGGAGGAGGTGGCGGCGGGCCCGGATTCTCGTCCCGTCGCACCGTGGGCCTTGCCGGCACGCCGATCGGCGTTACGCGCGGCTACGACGGCACCCAGATCTTCAACACCGCCTACGCCGGCCGCGATCCCGCCGAACCCCAGCACTGCGGGCTCGCCGGCGGCGCGTCCTATTGGTTCGCGTACGAGGCGCCCACCAACGGCGTCGTCTCGCTCGACACCGCCGGCAGTTCCTACGACACGATCCTCGCGGTCTACACCTTCGAGGTGCCGTTGCTCGGTTACCAAAGCCTCGTGCCCGTCGCGTGCGACCACGACGGCGCCCCCGACGGCACCTCGAGCCGCGTCGCGTTCGCCGCGGTTCCCGTGCGGACGTATCTCGTCGTCGTGGACGGAATGAACGGCGCGAAAGGCGTCGCGCGGCTCCATTACCACCTCGCGCCCGACGTCGTGCCGCCGGTCGATCCGCCGTCCATCCTCGTCGCGCCGCTCCATCGCGTCGTCGCGGAAGGCGGCGCCACGAGCCTCTCGGTCGACGCCGCGGGCACCGCGCCGCTGTCGTTCCAATGGCTGCACGGCGAAACGCCCGTTGCCGGCGCCACCAATCCGGTGCTCGCGCTCGTCGCCGTGGCACCCGCCGACGGCGGCGAGTACTCGGTGCGGATCTCGAACGAGCGCGCCACGATCCGCAGTCCCGTCGCGTCCGTCGGCGTTTTCGGCAGGCCCGCGATTCGATTCGACGCGGTCGCCGGCGCGGTCGTGATCTCGTTCCCCGTCTCCGGCGCGCTGCGGTTCCAGGCGGAACGTTCCGACGCGCTCGATGCCAACGCGTGGACGCCGTGGGATTCCGGCGCGGCGCCGGGCACTTCCGTCGTCGTTCTAACCAACGCCGCCGCCAATCCCGTTGCCAGTCTCTACCGCATCCGGTTCGATGCGCCCTGAGCCCCGGAATCGCCGCAGTGAACGCACCCCAACGCACGCCGCACAACGCCGCCTTCAGTTGCCTGATCGTCGACGACGACCGCGCCTTCGCCTCGATGATGGCGATGGTCGTCGCCGAGGAAGGCGGGGAACCGACGCACGTCGAGTCGATCGCCGCCGCGGGTGCCGCGATCGGGCGTCGTTCGTACGACCTCGTCCTCCTCGACAACCGTCTTCCGGACGGCACCGGGCACGACTTCCACCCGCTGTTGGCGCGGCGCTGTCCCGGAAGCCTGGTCGTGATGATCACGGGCGCGCCCGAGCTCGCGCACGCCGTGTCGATGACGCGCAACGGCCTGTTCGACTACCTGACGAAACCGCTTGGCGTTCCCGAATTCACCGCGTGCCTGCGACGCGCGAAAACGCGGTTGCGGCGCGCGGAACCGGTGGCGGACGACGACGAGATGGCCGGTGATTCGCCGGCAATGCAGGAAGTCGTCCAACAACTCCGGCAAGCCGCGTTGCATCCGACCGCGACCGTGCTGTTGCTCGGCGAGACGGGAACCGGCAAGGACCTCGCCGCGCGCCAACTTCACAGGCTCAGCCACGCGAAGGCGAAGGCCGACGCGCCGTACGTCCCGCTCAATTGTCCCAACGTGCCGCACGATCTCTTCGAGGCCGAATTGTTCGGCAGCGAGAAGGGCTCGTACACCGGCTCGGACCGGCGGCGCACCGGGTTGGTCGAGGCCGCGGAAGGCGGGACGTTGTTCCTCGACGAGGTCGCGGAGATCCCGCTCGCGCTCCAGTCGAAGTTACTGCGCTTCCTCGAATCCCGCGAGTACCGCGCGGTCGGTGCCACCGCCACGCGACAGTTCACCGGACGCGTCGTCGCCGCCACCAATCGCTCGCTTTCCGACGAGGTCCGCGCCGGACGCTTCCGCGAGGACCTGATGTATCGCCTCGATGTCTTCGGGATCCGCCTGCCGCCGTTGCGCGAGCGACTCGCCGACATCGACCGCATCGCGGAGACGCTGTTGGTCCACCTTTGCCACAAGTACACGCGCCGGAAGCCGCACCTCCAGCCGCGCGATCTCGAGGCCGTGCGCGCGTACGCATTCCCGGGCAACGTCCGCGAGCTGCGCAACCTGCTCGAGCGTTCGCTGCTCCGAACGCCCGAAGGCGCCGCGTGGCTCGCGATGGATCTCGCATGGCTCGATCGGAACGCCCCGCCGGTCGCATCCACCTCGTCCACTTTGTCCACCGTACCGACACCATCCGCTTCGTTCACCGTCGCAGCACCACCGGAACCCCCATCGTTCCCGTTGCCCGAAGGCCGCGTCCTGACGCCGATCGACGCGCAGGAATACCAACTGATCGCGACGGCATTGCGCGAGGAAGGCGGCGGGATCCGTCGCGCGGCCGCGCGGTTGGGCCTGACGCACCAGGCGCTGCTGCGTCGTCTCCAGAAGTGGCCCGAACTCCGCGGCGCTTCGTGAGGACGTGGCCGCCGCGGTGACGCGGTGGACGTAGCGCGGGCGTCCTCGCCTGCGGTATCCGCGGGCGTCCCGCCTGCGTCGGATCGGGGAAGTTTCAAGTTTGAAGTTTCAGGTTTGAAGCCGCCGGTGGCGCGTGGCGTGGCCGTCGCGGTGACGCGGCGGATTCGGGAAGCGTGGCGCGGCGATCCCGTGGCAGCGGTCGTGAGACCGCGGATCGGGACAGCTCGGCATCCCGCCCGCATTCGGGTCCTCCCGCCCTGCTTCCCTCAACCGTCTCACGACGGTTGCCACGTCCCGACGCCTTCCTTCCCGCACCCAGGGGCGGCGAGCCGCCGCCACCCACGCATGCTGGACAACTCGTCGGCTTGGATTGCCACGTCGTTTTCCGCGGTCCGCCACCGGACCACGCGGACCACTCACCGCGGTCCGCCTCCACACCGTCCCGCCCGGCAACCACCGTTTTCACGCGGTTTCACGGGCCTTTTCTCGACACCCACCGAGCCCACCCACCGATGGCAGCCCGGCTGCTTGGATGGGGACACGCACCCAACGGGGTGCATCGACAAAAACAAAACTCCGAATCCTCCCATGAGAACGAATCACATCGCGGCAATCCTCTTCGCCGGCCTCGCGATCGCGGGCCGCGCGCCCGCCCAGACTCCCGCGCCCCTCAAGGTCTTCACGGCCATCGAGGTCGCGTTCGGCACCGAGACCAACAAGCTCTACACGCTCCAGGGCGGCGCGGCCGTCGACGGCACCCAGTGGAACGACATCGGCGACCCGGTATTCGGCAACGGCGCGGACATCAACGCGTTCTTCTCCACGCGCCACGGCGGCGAGGTGAAGTTCGAGTTCTACCGGCTCGCGGTCGCCGAAAGCACCAACACCCCGCTCGCGCCGTGGTCCTTCCAGGGCGTGTCCATCGGCCTTGACGGCGACGGCGTCCACAACCACGTGGACTTCCTCACCGAGACCAACGGCGTGCGCGTGACCTCGTCCGGCACGGAGCCGTTCGCGTACGCGTTCACGAAGACCGGACCGAACGAGGTCCAGGCCGACGTGAACCCGCCGAGCGGGCGCCGGCAGCTCTACACGTTCGACTTCAGCGCGCCGACGCTCGGCACCTACACGCGCGACGAGTTCCGCACGCGGGTCCGCACCTACTACGGCGTGCCGCGCTTCAGCGCGTCCGAACTGCGCGAGCGGCGCGTCGGCACCTTCCGCGTGCTCGCGGGCATTGCCGGCGCCGTTCCGGATCCGGGCACGCCCCCGGGATCCGTCCCCACCGCGCCGCCCGCGTCGCTGGCCGGCCTCGCGTACTCGTTCGTCGCGGGAGGCGCGCCCGACCGGCTCGAGTTCAACTCGGCGACCAACGGCATCGAGATCGAGGACCACGAGCGCCCCGGCGACGACAATCCCGGCAAGTCGTTCACGTATACCTACGCGATGGACACCACGAACCACGCGTCGCTCGTGGTCACGTTCTCGGCGATCCGCCGCGACGAGTACGGCCTGACGTTCGGCGACGGCGCCCAGGGCAAATTCACGCGGCGTGAATTCCGCAACGGCGTCGCGGATGATTCGGTCGCGACCGGCAGTTTCAGTCCCTCCTCGATTCCCCCCGCGCCGGCGTCGGGTGGCACCGGTGGCGACGATGGCGGCGGGAGCCACGGCGGCGGACACGGCGGAAGCGGCGGCGGCGGAACGACCACGCCCGCGGTGACCGCGGCGCACGACCTCGCCGGCGACCCGTACGTTTTCCTCGGCGACGCCGCGCCGTTGTACCTCGTGTTCCAAACCACGACGGACGGAATCGAGTTCAGCGCGACGGTCTCGACGCAGTTCTCGTACACCTACGCGGCGACCGCGACGGCGGCCGCGCACCTGAGCGTCAAGGTCGGCACGGACGGAACCGACGAATACGAACTCACGTTCACCGGGAAGAAATCCGGAACGTACGTACGCCAGGAAATGCGCGGCGGCGTGCTCGCGCGGACGGTGAGCGGCGCGTTCGCCCGCAATGGCGACGGCTAATCACCGCGTCCCCACGAACGTCGCATCACCGACCTCCCATGCCCACGATGACCCAACCGAATGCTTCCGGGCGGCCCCGCGATCGCGGGGTCGCCCTGGCGCGGGCGTCGGTTCCGTCATCGACCCGTGGCGACGGAATGCGCCAACCTCCAACCGTGGCCCGCGCCATCGCCCTCCACGGATTGCCGTCCTGGCGCCGACTTCTCGCGATCACCGGCGCGATCACCGGCGTCGCGTTCGCGCCGGGAGTCCGTGCCGACGAACCCACCGTGCCCGGGCGAATCATCGAGGCCGCGGGCCGCGTCGAGTTCCAGCGCGCGGGCACCGCCGCTTGGGCCACCGCCACCAACGGCCTCGCGCTCGCTCCCGGCGACCGCGTGCGGACCGGTCCCGACAGCCGCGCCGCGCTCCAGCTCTCCGACCGCAGCGTCGTCCGACTCGACCGCGAGACCGTCCTCGAACTCCAGCCGCCGCGCCGCACCGCCGCCAAGAACCGCTTCCTGCTGCGCTTGGGCGCGCTCTTTTTCTTCAACCGCGAGCGTCCGACGGACATCGAGTTCGAAACGCCGTTCGTCACGGGCGCGATCCGCGGCACCGAGTTCCTCCTCGCGCACGACGCGACCGCCACCGAGACCACGGTCTCGCTCTTTGACGGCGCGGTCGAATTGAGCGCCGCCGGCAACACCGTCGCGCTTGAGCCCGGGAACCAGGCGGCGCTCGGACCGAACCATCCGCCGCGCGTCGTCGCCGCGCTGCCGGTCTCCGGCGCAATGCGCTGGGCGTTCCACTATCCGATCGTGCTCGTGCCCGACGACCTCGAGCTCTCCGCCGCGGAATCCAAAGCGTTCGCGGCGTCGATCGATGCGTATCGTCGCGGCGATCCCGTGGCCGCCGACGCAGGCGTGCCGCCGCCGGACGCCGCCGAATCGTCGTCGGCCTCCGTCTTTCGCGCCGCGGCAAAACTCGCCGTCGGGCGCGTCGACGATGCCGAACTCCTGTTGGGCAGCGCGGGAACGAACGCCCCGGCCGCGCGCGCGCTGCTCGCGTTGATCGATGCCGTCCGCGGCGACGCGATGCGCGAGATCGTCGCGGGCAAGTCGGGTTCGGCAAGCGAATGGCTCGCCGCCTCGCACGCGCTGCAGGCGGCGCGCAAACTCGGCGCCTCGCGCGAAGCCGCGCGGCACGCGGTCGCCATGGCGCCGTCGTTTGGTCCCGCTTGGGTCCGACTCGGTGAACTCGAGGCCGCGCACGGACGGCGCGACGCGGCCCGCGCGGCGCTGGCGACGGGACTCAGACTCTCGCCCGCGCACGCCGCGGCGCACGCGCTCGACGGTTACCTCGCGCTGGAAGCCGGCGACACGACGGCGGCCTTGGCGGCGTTCGACCGAGCGATCGCGCTCGACGCCTCGCTGGGTGACGCATGGCTTGGCCGCGGCGTCGCGCTCGAGCGACTCGGCCGCCGCGCCGAGGGCCGCCGCGCGTTGCAGGCCGCGGCCGCGATCGAGCCGCAACGCGCGCTGTTCCGCGCCTATCTTGCGAAGGGATTCGCGGAGGACGGCGACGACGCGTCCGCCGACAAGGATCTCCGCATGGCCCGCCATCTCGATCCCGCGGACCCAACACCGTGGCTCTATGGCGCGCTCCACGATCTCCAGCTCAACCGCGCGAACGACGCGATGCGCGAATTGGCGGGCTCGATCGAACGCAACGACAACCGCGCCGTGTTCCGGTCGCGCCTGTTGCTCGACGAGGATCGGGCGATGCGCGGCGCGGATCTCGCCGCGATCCATTCGGCGGTGGGTTTCGACGAGGCCGGACGTCGCGCCGCCGCGGCCGCCGTGGACGACGCCATCGGCGATTTCGCCGGGCACCTGTTCCTCGCGCGCTCGCTTCAGTCGCGCGAGGATCCCAACCGCTTCGACCTGCGCCTCGAGACCGCGCGTGAAAGCGAGCTGCTGGTCGCCAATCTCCTCGCGCCGCCCGGCGGCGGGAATCTCTCCCAACTCCTCTCCGTCCAGGATCGCCTGCGCTATTTCGACCCGCGCCCGCTGGGTTTTTCGTCGCTCACCGAGTACCGAGGCAACGGCGATTGGGAACAGGACACGACGGTGCATGGCACCGACGGCGGCTTCGGCTACGCGCTGGATTCCTCGTACGTCTCGCGACGCGGCGACCGTCCGAATTCCGACCTGCTGTCGAACCGTTTCGCCGCCACCGCGCGCCAGCAGTTGGGTCCCGACGACTCGGTTTATTTCCAGGCGGGTTTTCTCGACGGCAATTCCGGCGACGTCGCGCGGCACTACGATCCGGCCGACGCGAACACGGGCCTGCGCGTCCGCGAACGGCAGGAACCGCATCTCGCCGCGATCCATTCGGCGGTGGGTTTCGACGAGGCCGGACGTCGCGCCGCCGCGGCCGCCGTGGACGACGCCA
>JANYDN010000307.1 GCA_025363585.1 Verrucomicrobiota bacterium
GCGTTCGAAACCCTGCAGACGGAGTACTGGGTCGCGGGCTACGAGGCGATCAAGGCCGAGGCGGCGAAGCGCGGCTTCAAGGTCGTCGAGGCGGTTGCCGACAACGACGCCAACCGCCAGTTGGAACAGGTGAAGAGCCTCGTCGCGCGCCACGTCGACGGCATCGTCCTCGTGCCCAAGGACGCGAGCACCTGCATCCCGATGATCAAGGCGGCCAACGCGGCGGGAATTCCGATCGTCCTCTTCAACCGGCCCGCCGCGAAGAGCGACGCCAAGTCCGTGGCCGTCGTTGCCGACAACTTCGCGCTCACCAAGGCCACCGTCGACCACATGGTCGGCTTGGCACGCAAGGACGGGAAGAAACGCAAGGCCATCGTCCTCGTGGGGGATCTCGGCGACATCAATGCGGTCGGACGGCGCGATGGATTCGACGCCGCGGCGAAGGACGCCGGCGACCTCATCGAGGTCGTGGCCCGCGTCCCGACCGAGTGGAACCAGGAGAAGGCGCAGGCCGGTGTCGTCAACGCGCTCCAGGCGAATCCCGAGGTCGGCTTCGTGTTCTCGAGTTCGGATTTCCTTTTTCCCGGCATCGTCAGCGCGCTGAAGGCCGCGGGTCGCTACCACAAGATCGGCGAGCCCGGGCACGTCATCCTCGGCGGGTTCGACGGCGACGCCACCGCGTGGCAGATGCTGTCCGACGGCTATCTCGACGCGACGGGCGTGCAGGACGTGTACTTCGAGGCGGAACAGAGCGTGCAGGCGATCGTCGATCTTCGCGCGGGCAAGCAGCCGCCCGAGGTGATCCGCGATCCGGGTTTCGTGATCCACCAGGGAAACGCGAAGGCGGAGTCCGCGAAGATGTGGGGCGCCAACGTGAAGAAGAAATGAGGCGGCCGAGCTCGAAGGCGGAACGATGCAGTCGGGGCAGGGGAATTGTCTCACGCCAAGTGGAATTCCCATTTGCCGAACGAATCGTTTGAGCCATGACCGCGATCGCGTCCAACTTGCGGCATCCGGCCCTCTCTCGCTCGATCGCGTTCCTGCGTTCGGGATTCCTCGTTCCCGTCTCGTGCGCCGTGCTTCTCGCCGCGTTGGCGCCCTTCGCTCCCGGATTGGCGACGGCCGACAACCTCGCGGATCTCCTCGGCAATCTCGCCCCGCTGTTGGTGGTGGCCGTCGGACAAACCCTCGTGCTCATGTCCGGCGGCATCGACCTGTCGGCGACGTCGACGATCGCGTTGTCGTCGGTCGTGGGCGCGTTCGTGATGAACGGCGAGGACGGCTGGTTGAAGGGAAGCCCCGCCGCGGTGCCCGTCGCGATCGTGGCGATGCTGCTATCGGGTGCGGTCGTCGGCGGATTCAACGGGTTCGCGGTGACGCGCCTCCGGATGCCGGCGTTCATGGTCACGCTGACCACGATGATGTTCGTGTCCGGACTCGCGATCCTCCTGACGCATTCCCAGAACATCCGCGGGTTGCCCGACGCATTCGTCATGCTGGGCTCGCGCCTCTGGCTCGCGCTTCCGCTCGCCGCGGCGGTCGCGGGAGCCACGCACCTCTTGTTGTCGCGCTCGGTGTTCGGCCATTGGCTGCGCGCCGTGGGCCTGAACGCGCGGACCGCCCGCGTCTCCGGAGTCCCCGCGGACGCCGTCGTGGTGGGCGCCTACGTCGCCAGCGGCGTGTTGGCGGCCGCGGCATCCGTGCTGTACACGGCGCGCCTCGAGACCGGCTCTCCGGTGCTCGGACAGCGGCTGATGCTCGACGTGATCGGCGCGGTGGTGATCGGTGGCACCAGTCTTTTCGGCGGGAAGGGCAGGGTCTCGTGGACGTTGTCCGGCGTCCTGTTCCTCGTCGTCCTCGACAACGCGCTCAACCTCCTCGGGTTCTCCCATTTCGCCATCATGATGGCGAAGGGCGGCGTCATCCTCGCCGCGACGTTCCTCGACACGGTCCGCAACCGCTGGCTCGCGCCATGAACCCGTTGCTCCGATTCGACGGCATCTCCAAATCGTTCCACGGCGTCCCCGTGCTGCGCGACGTGCGGTTCGAGGTCGGGCCGGGCCGAGTCGTCGGCTTGGTCGGCGAGAACGGCGCGGGAAAATCGACGCTGATGAACATCCTCGGCGGGAACCTCGCGCCGGACGCCGGCGAAATGGTCCTCGACGGCGCGCCCTATTCGCCGCGCACGCCGGCAGGGGCGCGGGTCGCGGGCATCGGGTTCGTCCACCAGGAGTTGAACCTGTTTCCCAACCTGACCATCGCCGAGAACCTATTCCTCCAGGGTTTCCCGACCGGCGCGGGACTGATCCATCGTCGCAAGACGAACGAGGCCGCGTCGGAATTGCTCGCGCGGGTCGGGCTCGCGCGATCGCCGTCCACGGCCGTCGGCGAACTCGCCACCGGCGAACGCCAACTGGTCGAATTGGCGCGGGCACTTTCGTTCGACGCGCGCCTCATCATCCTCGACGAACCCACCACGTCGCTCGGCGAGTCCGATCGC
>JANYDN010000339.1 GCA_025363585.1 Verrucomicrobiota bacterium
CCGATCGCCGGACGGCATAGCGCCGGAGCAATCCGGAATCGGTCTCGTTGGCGTTGGCGGCGTCGCGGGTCATGTCCACCGTTGAATGCCCGACCGTCGGGAAAGCGCACGGGGAAAAAGCGAAGTCGACGAAGTGGGACCGAGCAAGATGCCCTCGCGCTGTTGCAATCAATTCCGAAACCCACGCGGCGGGCGCCTCAACTTTTCGTGTGGTTCGTGTATTTCGTGGATACCAATTCCACGGACCTGCTCCGCTTGCATCGAGTTGAGTGGGTGAACCACGAACCACACGAAACACACGAAAAGCCCGGGTAAGGAGATTCGATGGGTTGCCGGGGATGCTAAGGACGCCTTCTTCAACGCTTTTGAATTCGGGGCAGTGTCAAGATGCGCCCTTCCGAAGGCAGGAATGGCCCGTTCTCCCTTTGCTCCTGTAAAAAAAATTCCGCGCGGTTCCCTCACGGCTTCTGGTCCAGCCGATGCAGTTGGAGCGATTCCAAATCGAAAAGTGCCTCGCCACCCGCGCCCCGGAATTCGCAGTAGAACCGCACTTCGGACAACGCGTCCGCCACCGAGAACTCGAACCGCACCGGCGTCCAATCGTTGTCTCCCGTCACATTTCCGTCCTGCTGTTCGACCGAGCAACGGAGACCCGCACCCGGCCTTGAGTCGCCGGGATCGCCGACCACTCCCTTGGTCTTGATCCGGCCGGCGAGCTCGTAGCGGCCCCGGGCGAGCCACGCGGACGTCGCCCACGTGCCGATGCTGCTTCCCGCCGGTGCCTTGACGGACAACGCGCCGCGGGGTCCCTCGCCATCGATGCGTGCCAGCGCGGGCTTCCCGAATTCGGACGTCGATTCCCAGCCGGACAAACCCACGCGACCTGATGCACCGAAGACCAACGGCTCGATCGGTCGCGCGAGTTGCCGGTCCAGGTTTTTGCCGCGGGCGAGGATCGCGTCGCGGAAACCCGCCACGGCCTGGTCGTGGGCGACCGCGTCGGCCGGATCGACCTGTGCCAATTCGGGACGCACCTTCGCGGCGATCGCCGACACGCGGCCGGCCATGGCCTCGGCATCGAAGACCTTGTGGTTCAACTCGCGGATGCGGTTGAAATATCGGGTGCGGAATTCCGGGACCTCGAGGACCGCGCGTCCCACGAGACTCTCCATCGGCGGAAACACCGACGCTTCCGGCTTCCAGAACATCTGGTCCATGCCGTGCGGCATGAAGACCATCTTGCCCGTGGATTTGTCGTGGAAGACGCGCCAGTTGTTCTTGTGGAGCGGATACCCGTCCCAGTCCCACAGCATGACCTCCAGCGCCATGTAGGTCAGGAACCGATCCACATCGAGCGCCTTCTCCAGCCGGTCGCGTCGACGTGCCGGATCCGGTTCCTTCGCGGCGTCCGCCAACGCCTTCAAGGCGGAGTGGTCGGTCGGGTTCTCCCCAGAGTTCGCCTCGTGGTCCTCGTCGACGTCCTTGAGAAACCCGCCGTCGTAGAAGTTGCCCTTGGCGTTCTTGAAATGCCGCTTGAGGAATTCCTTGTCCCAACCCTCGACGAGCACATAGAGGCCCAGGTCGCGCCCGTTGAGGAAGACGCGCGCGTGGCCCGCGCGCGGGACCGGCACGCCCGCCTTGACGAAGACCTCGCGGCAAACCTGCTCGCTGGTATAGGTCGGATCCTGCACCGAGTTGTTGAGGTTGATCTTCTTCAACCCGTGGAATCGAAGGGCCTCGTCGTGCTTGGCGAAATTGACGGTGATGGCCGGCCGGTCGTCGATCGGTCGGAAGCTGCCGGCCGAACCCTTGAGGTGGATCGAGACGTTGGTATAAACCGTCGCGCCCTCGCGGATCACCGCCTTCACGTCCTGGCGTTCCAGTTGCGGACCGAAGTTCCCCTGCGCCTTGCGGAGGATGGCCATCTCGGACTCGGCGATCTCGATCTTCAGCCGCGGAATCGTGGCGTCCTCGAACAACCCGCCGGTCTCGACGGCGGCCGTGGCGCGCGCTTTTTCCTTCTCCTTCTCTTTGTCTTTTTTGCCGGCCGCGGACGCCGGGAACGCGATCGCAACCGCGAAGAGCAGGGCGAGGACGAAACGGGGATGAAGAGTCATGGGTGGGATGCGTTAGTTGCTGGCCGCGCGACGAAGGGACATCGGTTTCGCGCCGCCGCCTTGTTCCCAAGTGCCCTCGAGACGCGTGCCATCCTGCGCGAGCGATCCCTTGAACGTGGCGTTGAAAAGCTTCCACTCCATCTTGAGATCCTTGCCGTCGTAAGTGACCGCGGCGGCCGGCGCCTCGCCGGGACCTTGGCTCCGGTTGACCAACGAGCCGGCGTACGTTTTGTCCGGCAGTTGGCCGATGTTGATGAGCATCTTGGTTTGCCTCCCGTTCTCGGAAATGCCGCCTTCCCAATGGCCGCGGATATCCCGCGGTGAGCCCTTGTCCGGGTCGAACGAAACGCCTTCCGGCAGGGCCGTGGCGGGTTTGTCGAGGCGCGCGAACGACACGTCCTTGTCCGCGCCGCGTTGTTTCCATTTTCCCGCCAGCACCGTTCCCGCGGCGTCCAGCCGGGCCTCGAACACGGATTGGAACCCCTGCCATTCGAAGCGGGCCAAGCCGTCCTTGAACGACGTCGATGCCGCCGGGATGTCCGAGCCGCCGAAGTCGAACGCGTCCATCCGGGTCACGAACGAACCGTCGGGAAGCCGGCCGACCTTGAGTCCCATGTGGATCATCATGCCCGGCCCAAACTCGACCGCGCCCTTCCAGTAGCCCCGGATGTCGGTCGCCTCGCCGGGCGCGAAGTCATAGGTTTTTTTGGGCTCGGGCTTCTCCGGCTCGGTGTTGCGCTTCAACACCAGCTTCATCGGCTTGCCGCCGGGAATCTCCGGCGACGAGAAGGTGGCGTCGATGACGGTGCGATCCGCGTTGATCTTGCCGTTGATCACGCCGGGAGGTTGGTCGGTTTCGATCCGCACGTCGGGTGGATTGTACAGGATCGCCGAGCACGGCATGTCGCGCCCGCCTTGGTCCGGCATGTTCATCGTCACCGCGACGCGGCGGTTGTCCTTCAAGGGCGCGACGCGGAAACCCATCTTGAACGACATCTTGCCGAATTCGATTTGCCCTTCCCAACGGCCGACGAGATCGAAGGTGGAATCCGCGGCCGCGGCCAAAACGACGCCGCCCCGTGACAGGACGGTAACGGCGAGTAGCGCCGCAAGAACGGGTTTGATCATGGAAAAGGAATGGGTGGACGCCGGGCAGGGGAGGGATGCCGCCAACCGACGTCCGTCCCCAAACGCCATGAGGCTGGCGAGCCGACCCCCCGTTGCCAAGCCCGACGGTGGGGCGGGCCGAAACGGTTCATCCGGAAAACGGGAATTATTTCACGCCAAGCCGGACCAAGGGGGAGGAAGCAGCTCGGAGGCTCGGTTCACAAATCGGTGACGCTCCCAGCGGCGAACCGACCACCGGTTTTCTTTGCCCCCCT
>JANYDN010000376.1 GCA_025363585.1 Verrucomicrobiota bacterium
GCAAGCCTCTGCACTTCGGCCCCGAGTTGCTCGGCCTGCTTCTCCAGCCCGATGCGGTCGGCCACGGCCAACGGACTTCCTTCGGATAGATTCTTGATTCTTCTATTAGTGTTCGGCAACGGATTGGCCGAAGCGTTGCCGAGCGTTCGGCAACCAGTACTTAGCGTTCGGCAACCATTGCCGGACGCGGAAAGTAGCCGAAACCGGGTGGGAGCGAGGAGGGCGGGGACGTCCGCGGAAATGACGCCAGCGGCGACAAGCTCCCGGATTCGGTCCGCAACGGTTCGGACGCTCAGCCCCGACTTCGCGGCAACGGCCTGTTGTGTGGCTGAGAACTCCTCGGCTTGGTTGTCACTGGCAATCTCCGCCAGCGCGAAGTAGACCACGAGGGCGGACGCGATCTCGGGCACCTGTTCCCGGATGCGCCGCAAGACGGCCTTGTCGGCCCAACAAAAGGCCACGCTCAAGCATCCCCCGGAGGAAGGCTCCGCTCGACCCACGAAAGGGGCGGCAGGGCAGGTTTGGGTTTTGCCGGCGTCCGTCGTCGACGTCGCTCCAACGACTCAACGAAGCCGTATGTTAGGACTGAACGCCCACGGCTTCGCCACGCGAGCGCGAGCGGATGCCATAGTTTGGGAGTCATGTTAGTTGACCCCGGGCAAAGAGCCGCCCACTATGCGTTGTCGAGATCGCACAGCCGCCGCGGCCCAAAGCCCGGCGGCTTTTTAGTTAGAGCCTCCCATTCGGCGAATTCCGCGTTCGCGTTTGATCCACGCTGAGACCTCCACCGGGTCGAATCGCGCGGTGCGCCGGCCGAGGAGCACGTAAGGCATGCCTTGCGCGCAGAGGTTGTCGATTGTGCGCCGACTCACGGCCAGCAGGGCGGAGAGTTGGGAGCTCTTTACATAGGCCCGTTGAACCGGGGACTCTTGGTTTTTCGTTAAGTCACTCATTCCGGATGCAACACTGCGCATCCGTGCGCGAAAACAAATCGGGGCACTCGGCGGAACTATCCGGATTTCCGGCGAACTCCCGGCTTCCGCTTCACGCCAAATAGCTCGGCATGTCGCTTGCGAATCGTATCAGGGTTCATTCCCGCGGCATGGGTTGCGACGATCTTGTCCCGTTCGGCAGGGGATATTTCGGTCAAGGCGGGACCAATGTCGGCCTCAGTGAAGCTGCCATTACCGGTTGCCGCTATTCCGGCGAAAATCGCCCCCAAGGTTTCCGGATCGGCCATGGGCAGCATCCATTCACCGTGCTTGTTGATCGCCGGAGGGCGGGTTCTCAAGAGCTTCGCCAAAGCCTCGAAATCCTCGGCCCCCGCGCGGAGTAGCCATCGAAGGCAAGTGAACACGATATGGTCTATCGCTTGGGTCCGGGCGCCCGGACTGGCGACAAGGAAGTTGGGCAGGTTTTGAAGCATTATCTCCCAAACCGGTTCGCTAATCTCGTGCGGGCCTTTGGGGATAGGCGGCCATTCGGGATGAATCTTGTGAAACTGCCAAAGCCCGAGCAACGCGTGCGCCATGCGCTCAGATTCTGTGCCGTCAAAATTGCCGCCTCTAGCGGCTCCGATCTTTTGTCCCAGCGTCAACCCGTCGTACTCCTTTTTTACCTTTGCGCCGGGCCGCGAGCCCACGTGACCGGAATTAGGTGCTTTTCCCATAGCTCAAGCGAAATTTGCCGCGACGACGTTCCCCCCGGTGGCCGGGATGATGGAAAACCACTTCTTCGCCTCGCAGGCGGTGACCAACGATTTGTAGTGTCTGTGAACCACCCCGGGCGAGTTGCCCAACTCCGCGGCGACCCGGCCGGCGTCGGCGATGTCGGCGAAGCGATAAGACGCGGCGCTATGGCGGAGGGCGTTTTGCTTCCATTCAACGCCCGCCGCTTCGGCACATTCCCCCTGCACGCGATAAAGGGAGTCCCGGCCGGTGTTGGCCCAAACCAAGCCCTTCCTGCCGCGGTAAGAGGCAAGCCACGCCATCGCGGCATCGCACAGCGGCGCGATGCGTCGGCTGGCGGTCTTGGTTTTGCCGGCGTCGAGGACGACGTGCTTCGCGTCAAAGTCGATGTCCTCCCAACGGACCCGCTCCGTCTCCGCGGAACGAAGGCCCGCGAATCCGCCGAGGACCAAGACGGGCACGAACTCGGGAGCCGCTGCTTCCAGTAATTTTCGGAACTCTGCCGGCGTGAAGATTTCCGTCGCCCCGGTGGCGCGGACTTTGATGGCTTCGGTTTTGACGACGGGATTGGACGAGGCAAACCCACGGGCGACCGCCGCCTCGAAAAACGTGTGCAAAACCGTGCGCCAGTTTTTGACCGTTTGGGACGCCACTTTCTGTCCGTCGAGGAAGGCTTGCACGTCGGCCGATGCCACGTCGCAAACGTCTTTCCGGATGCGGTCGGCAAAGCGGGTGAGTCGGCTGGAAAGGTCGGCGTAGTACCGGGGAGACGCGCCGCGGTTCTGCTTCGCTTTCAGGAATTCGGCGACGAAGTCGGCGACGGGCTTCCGGGTGACTTGCCGGTGATCGCGCGCCCATGCCTCGGCGGCGATGAGTAGGTTCGGAAGCGTGCCGACGTGTTTCAAGGCCTGCGCCACGGTGTCGGCGACGGCCGGAAGAGAGAGGCCGAACGGGGCGAGGGATTGGACGGCGGAAGCGTACGCGCCGGCTTCCTCTTTCCGGATCGACGCTCCGAGGACGTCCCGCTCGGCTAGTCGGCCGGCAATGCGCTTGGCTTCGTCGAGGGCTTCGCTTTCGTCGGCAAACGAGAGGAAGCGACGGGTGCCGGTCGAATAGTCGGCGATCCTGTAGCCGATTCCGTCGCCGTTCGTGCGCCGGTAGACCGTGACGCTCGTTCGGCCGACCGTTATTTCCCGGGGCCACCCTTTGGCGCGCTTTCCGGTCGCCCGCTTCGCATCTTTCGTTTCCATGCGTTTACTGTGCCTAAAGTGTGCCTATTTGGGCAAGTCAGAAATGGATTTGGGGGCGCAGATTCCCTGTAAGTAGTTGGTGATTAAGTGGAGCCAGCTGTCGGGATTGAACCGACGACCCACGGTTTACAAAACCGTTGCTCTGCCGCTGAGCTAAGCTGGCCCGGTGTCGCCAAACGACGCGTCCGGAATAGGCCAGGGGGAGCGGAGTTTCAAGGGTGGGGTTTCAATCATCCCGGGGTTTTTACAGGAGGAAACGGAGGGAAGGGAGAACG
Source organism: Verrucomicrobiota bacterium (assembly GCA_025363585.1). Lineage (GTDB taxonomy): Bacteria > Verrucomicrobiota > Verrucomicrobiia > Limisphaerales > UBA9464 > UBA6176. The sequence continues at coordinate 3,214 of JANYDN010000376.1, forward strand.
GGGCTTTGGTGGGGCGGGGTTTTCGACGGCTGGTGGTTCGGGTTCGCTGGTGCGGATGCGGTCAATCCAAGCGGGGATTGGTTCGACCGCCGTGGCGGCGGCGGCTCGCCGCCACTGGATGCGATGCCAGGCGTTTCGAAACCGAGGGAAAGTCGTGGGACGCCGCGTGGGGGCACGCGGCCTACAGGCGGCGTGGTGGAGCTGAGAGGGGAGTTGCAAGGTCCACCGTCTTACGACGGCTGCCACGAAGTGAAGCGCTACGTCATGCTCGCGATCATTTTGCGGAGTTCGGCGAGGCGCGCGCGGGGATCCCGCTTAGAGAGGCGCGGGAAATGGCCGCCCACCGTCATCAACTGGTTGTTCCGCGTCAGCTTCACCTTGCCTTCGATCACGTCGATCGAGCTCACCCCGGCGGCCGCACTCTCCAATCGCAGTTCGCCCAGTTGCAGCAATAGATCGACGGCGTCGGGCAACGGGCCGAATCGGTCGCGCAGTTCGCGGCGCAACACGTCGAGTCCGGCGCGGTCGCCGGTCTGCGCCAGCCGTCGGTACACTTCCACGCGTTGCGAGGGCTCGCGGATGTAGTCGAGCGGCAGGTACGCGGGCGCCTTGCCGACCTCGGCAGGCTCCGGCTCGCGCGCTTTGCCCGCGCCACGCCCCTTCGGTTTCACGGGCACTTCTTCTTCCTCGTCCTCGACCCACGGGATGTCGTCGTCGGCGCCGAACTCGCGCGGGACGTTGATGTTGAGTCTCGGTTTTCCCGCGAGCAGATCGAAGACGGTCCCGGTCGTGTCGGGGACGGCCTCGTCGCCGGGCGTCATGGCGAGGAAATCGAGGCGGACATGGACGTCGGCGCGTTTTTTCGGCGCCTCGCCCTTGAGCGCGCCGATGCTTTGGGCGAGCAATTGGCAATATAAGTCGAAGCCGACGGCGGTGATGTGGCCGCTTTGCTGCGAGCCCAGCAGGTTGCCGGCGCCGCGGATCTCGAGGTCGCGCATCGCGATCTTGAAACCGCTGCCGAGCGCGCTGTACTGCTTGATCGCGCTCATGCGCTTGCGTGCCTCGGTGAGCAATTGCGCGTGGCGCGGCAACAATAGGTACGCGTAGGCCTGGTGCTTGTAGCGACCCACCCGGCCGCGGAGTTGGTAGAGTTCGCTAAGCCCGAAACGGTCGGCACGATCAATGATGATCGTGTTCGCGTTGGGGATATCGAGGCCGCTCTCGATGATCGTCGTGCTGACGAGCACGTCGGCCTCGGCGTTGACGAATTGGGTCATCACGCGCTCGAGATCGTCGGGATCCATCTGGCCGTGACCAACGACGATGCGGGCCTGGGGAACGAGCGCGGCCAGTCGCGTGGCGACGGCGTCGATGGTGGCGACGCGGTTGTGGAGGAAATAGACCTGCCCGCCGCGGTTGAGCTCGCGCTGGATCGCGTCACGTATAAGTCGCTCGTCGTAATTGCCGACGTGGGTCTCGACGGGAAGGCGATCCTGCGGCGGGGTCTCGAGCGTGCTGAGATCGCGCGCGCCGGTGAGCGCGAGATATAAGGTTCGCGGAATGGGCGTGGCGCTGAGCGTGAGGACGTCGACGGTCTTGCGAAGGAGTTTGAACTGTTCCTTGTGGCGCACGCCGAACTTTTGTTCCTCGTCGACGACGACGAGTCCGAGGTCGTGGAAAGTGACGTCGGGCGAGACGAGGCGGTGCGTGCCGATGACGATGTCGACGGTGCCGGCGGCGGCGGCCACGAGGACGGCGCGCTGTTGTTTGGCCGACCGGAAACGGTTGAGCAACTCGATGCGAACCGGGTACTCGGCCATGCGGTCGCGGAAGTGGTTATAGTGCTGTTGGGCGAGGACGGTGGTGGGGACAAGGATGGCGACCTGTTTCCCGCCCATGACGGCCTTGAACGCCGCTCGCACCGCGACCTCGGTCTTGCCGAAGCCGACGTCGCCGCAGAGCAGGCGGTCCATCGGTTTGGGCGCTTCCATGTCGCGTCGCGCGGCGTCGATGGCGCGGAGTTGGTCGGGCGTTTCCTCGTATTCGAAGGAGGCCTCGAACTCGCGTTGCCACGGGGAATCGGCGGCGAAGGGATGCCCGGTCTCGGCGGTGCGCGCGGCCTGGACCGAAAGGAGTTCGGCGGCGAGGTCGCGCACGGCGCGCTGCGCCTGGTCGCGGGCCTTGGTCCACCGCGTGCCGGTGAGGGTGTTGAGTTGCGGGCGCGCCTTGCCGGCGCCGACGTATTTGGAAACGAGATGCGCCTCGGTGACCGGAACGTAGAGGCGCGGCGGTTCGTCGGCGGGACCGGACGGCGCGTATTCGAGGACGAGGCATTCCTGTCCGGCGCCCGCGGTCTCGCCGGACTTCGCGCGTTGTTTGAGCGTGGTGAGCCCGCGATAGATCCCGATGCCATACTGGAGGTGGACGACGTGGTCGCCTTCCTCGAACTCGGTGAAATCTACTTCGAAGACCGAGCGCATGGCCTGCGCGTGCGGCGATTTCAGGCGGCGCGGACGCTGGACCTTATACCGGCCATAGATCTCAGCGTCGGTGACGACGACGGTGCGCGACTCGGGTTGGATGAACCCGCGGGACAAAACGCCGAGATGGGTGGACGGGCGCGGTTCGCCGAAGGCGTATTCTTCCCAGAGTTCGAGGAAGCGCTGGCGTTCGCCGTCGTGGCCGCAGAAGACGTGGACGGCGTGGTCCTGTCTCAGCCAGCGATGGCACTGGGCGAAAAACTCGCGGCGCTGTTGCTCCGCCAACTGCGGGTCGGGCAACACGGCACCGATCGGTCGGTACGCGTCGAGTCCCGGACACGCGAATGTCGGGCCCGCGTCGCCACCGTGGGCGTTGTCGAGCGCGAGTTCGAGGGCGTCGACGCGTATAAGTCCGCGGTCGGCGACGGTCTTCAGAACGGATTCCCAAGAAACGAAAAACGGGTCGCCCTCGGGGACCTGCGCGAGTTGGGTCGCGGCGAGCGCGGCGGTGGCGTCGGGCTCCAGGAAGAGAACGATGGCGTCCGAAGGGATATAATCGAGGAGCGTGCCGAGCGGGGTTTCGGACGTGGTGTCGGCGGGAGCGCCGGCGATGGGATCGGGATCGTTCGGCGAGCGCGGCTTGCGGAGCAGTCCGATTTCGCCGGCGGGCGGCACGACGATCGATTCGATGATCTCGCGCGATGTCTGTTGGTGGGGATCGAATTCGCGGAGGGAATCGAGTTCGTCGCCGAAGAATTCCAGGCGCACGGGCCACGGCGCGGAGAGCGGCCAGACGTCGACGATGCCGCCGCGCCACGCGAGCTCGCCCTTGCCGGTGACCTGGATCTCGGGCTCGTAGCCTTGGTCCTCGAGCCATTCGATGAGGTCGAGGGGATTGATGCTGTCGCCGTGGCGGAGCGTGCGGGTGCGGGCGCGGAGAGTGTCGGGCGCGAAGGTGCGCTGGAGCAGGGCGAGGCCGTTGGCGACGACGGGGCGTCCGGGCGAATCGCCGCGCGCGAGGAGGCCGACGAGGGTCTCGAGGCGTTCGGCGATGACGTCGGCGTGGGGGAGTTTGTTCTCGTGCGGCAACGTTTCCCACGCGGGGAAAAACCATGGAAGGACGGCGTCGGGAGCGAGCCACGTGGCGAGGTCGGCCTGGAGGCGTTCCTGGGATTTGAGACCGTCGCCGACGACGAGGAGGACGCGGTCGGGAAAAAGGCGGCGGAGAAGGGCGGCGAGGAACGCCTGGGCGCCGGGCGAAATGCCGGCGAGCGAAACCGGCGCGCGCGAGGCCGCGGCGTCGGCGATGGCGGCGCGGAGCGGGGCGACCGCGGGGGAAGCGGCGAGGGAATCGAGCGGGCCGGAGGGTTTCAAGATTCGGGTGTCGCGATGGAAGTCCGGTGCCCGCCGACGTTGCCGTGTGTGCCGCGCCGCGTTGCGTCGCCGCGCTGCGAAGCTCGTCGAGGCTTTCAGGTTCGGAAAGGCAGGTCCAGTGCGGCGGAGCGGCGCGGTGAGGTGGCCGCCGACATGAGTCGGTGGAAGTAGCGCGGGCGTCCCGCCTGCGTTGGGGTTGCGGGATGGGGGGGAGGCTTAGGTCCACCGTCTAACGACGTCGGCCACGTTCGCTCGGACTTGCTTCAAAGCGGTGTGGCGGCCCTCCGAGGGCCTTCCCACCGCACTCCGAAGGCGCTTCGCGCGGGGGAGCCGCACTCAGCCGAGTTGCTGGCGGATGGCCCCGGCGATCGCGAGGAACGCCTTCGCGGGCGCGCTGTCCGGGGCGCCGACGACGATGGGGATTCCGCGGTCCCCGCCCTCGCGGATCTCGGTGAAGATCGGGATCTCGCCGAGGAACGGCAGGTTCTTGCGGACGGCTTCGGCGCGACCGCCGCCGTTGCCGAAAATCTCGACGCGCGTTCCGTCGGGCGCCGTGAAATACGACATGTTTTCCACGATGCCGAGCAGCGGGACGTTGACCTTCTCGAACATCGCGATGCCTTTGCGGACGACGCCGATGGAGGCTTCCTGCGGCGTGGTGACGACGACGCCGCCGTCGAGCGCGACGGTTTGGCAGAGCGAAAGCTGGGCGTCGCCGGTGCCGGGCGGGAGATCGACGAGAAGATAATCGAGATCGCCCCATTCGACCTGCCCGACGAATTGCTGGATCGTTTTCTGGATCATAGGTCCGCGCCAGATGACGGCCTGGTCGGGTTCGACGAGGAATCCCATGCTGATGAGTTTCACGCCGTGCGCGACGGGCGGGATCAACTTCGTCTCGTCCTCGGTGAGGGAAGGCCGGTCGTTGACGCCCATCATGAGGGGAATGCTGGGGCCGTAGATGTCGGCGTCCATGATGCCGACGCGGGCGCCGAGGGCGTGGAGGGCGCAGGCGAGGTTGACGGAGCAGGTGGATTTGCCGACGCCGCCCTTGCCGGAAGCGACGGCGACGACGCGCCGGATGCGGGGATCGCGCTGGGGTTTGGCGGCGCCACCGGCCGCGGGTTGGGCGGCGCCGGGCGCGGTTTGCGGGACGCGGATCTGGACGTGGGCGTTGGTCAGCGCGGGGAACGCGTTGCGCAGGGCGAGCCGAACGCCGTCGGCGATCTGTTCGCCGAGTTGGGCGTTCGGCGTGGAAAGCTCGATCATGACGCCGACGTCGCCGCCGTCGATCTGGACGTCCTTGACGAGACCGAACGACACGATGTCGCGCGAGTAGCCCGGGTATTTGACGGAGCGGAGGGCCGCGAGGACGGAGTCCTGGTTGATGTTCACGGAATTCAAGACGACGGGAAAATGCCGTCGGCCGGGCATTCGGGCCAGTTTCAAAATCGGGATTCACGACCGCAAGGTCGGAATCAATGCACGGGATCGTCGCTCATGAGGACGACGACTGCCGTCCGAAAGTGGTATTGAACTGATGGGGGAACGGCGATCGGAGTCATGGGCGGGAATCGGCAAAAGCGTGGCGGTGGCTTGGTGGGAACGGCGTCGATGGAAAGGCTTTGCGGTTCTTCCGAGTTGGGCTTTCCTCGCGGGGTGCCAGCCACGATGTTTCCCGCCAAGCCCGATCCGGCTGACAACAAGTTCCCCCCGCAGGTGGCCTTCATCGTGGGCAACGAGGCCTGCGAGCGGTTCAGTTACTACGGGATGAAGAGCATCCTCATGCTCTACATCAGCGGGGTCCTGCTAAAGACGAAGGACGAGGCGACCGAGATCATCCACCTCTTCGGCTTCGCGAATTACTTCATGCCGCTGCTCGGAGCGTGGGTGTCCGACCGGTTCTGGGGCCGCTACCACACGATTCTCTGGATCAGTTTGTTTTACTGCGCGGGACACGGCGTGCTGGCGATGAGCGATTTGTTCGGGGTTCAGGGAAAAATCGCGTGCCTCTACGTCGGACTGGCGCTGGTCGCGTTCGGGTCGGGCGGCATCAAGCCCTGCGTCTCGGCCTTCGTGGGCGACCAGTTCAAGCCGGAGCAATCGCACTTGTTGCAAAAGGCGTACGGGGCGTTTTATTTCTCGGTGAATTTCGGGTCGTTCTTCTCGTTTCTGGTGATCCCGCGATTGGCGCGCGAGGCGAGCTATGCGTGGGCGTTCGGCGTGCCGGGAATCCTGATGGCGCTGGCGACGCTGATTTTCTGGATCGGGACGAAACATTACGTGCGGCGTCCGCCCAACCGCGAGACGCGGTCCGCGGGATTCGTGGAAGTGTTCTTCAACGCGTGCATCTCGCCACGATTGCCGGGCGACCGCGGGTTCTGGGCGCCCGCGCGCAGGAAGTTTTCCCCGGCGGAAGTGGATGCCGCGGCGTCGGTGCTGCCGATCATCGGCGTGTTCGCGTTGATCCCGCCGTTCTGGGCGTTGTTCGAGCAATCGACTTCCACCTGGGTGTCGCAGGGCGACGCGATGGTTTCCGTCCCGCTCGTCGGCGGCTGGCGCACGGCGCTCGGTTGGCTGGTCGGGAATATCATCTCGGCCGAACAAATGCAGTCGATGAACCCGCTGCTGGTGATGGTGCTCGTGCCGTTGCTGACGCTCGGGGTTTACCCGTGGCTTCAACGCGTGGTGACGCCGCTGCGGCGGATCGCGACCGGTTTGTTCGTGACGGCGGTTTCGTACGTGATCGTCGGGTATATCCAGCAGCGCATCGAGGCGGGGGACAAGCTGAGCGTGCTGTGGCAAATCGTGCCGTACATCGTGCTGACGCTGGGCGAGGTGCTGGTGAGCGCGACGGGACTCGAATTCGCGTATTCGCAGGCGGCGCCGACGATGAAGGGTTTCATCATGGGCCTCTGGTTGCTTACGAACGCGCTGGGCCAATTGCTCATTTCGGCGGTGACCAGATTCGCCAGCGGCGGGCGCCACGACTCGTCGGTGACCTCCGGCCGGTTTTATTTCTACGCGGGCCTCGTCGGGGTCGTCGCGGTCCTTTTCATGGGGGTGGCGATGCTGTATCGCTACCGGGACACCACGTCGGTCGAGGCGCATGCCGCGGCCGAAGGCTCGCGAACGCCGGGCGGCGCGTGAGCGGACGGAGAACGGCAGCAACAACCGAAAGCATCGAGTCATGTATCGAATCCAGGGTTCCGACAACAAAGAGTACGGCCCGGTGCCGGCCGAGATGGTCCGGCAGTGGGTGGTCGAGCGGCGGATGAACCAGGCGACGCTCGCGTCCCTCGAGGGCGAGGGCGTCTGGAAGCCGCTGGGGCAATTCCCGGAGTTCGCGGATTTGTTTGCCGCGACGGCGGGACCCGCGGCGCCGGTGGTGCCCGGGGCCGTCCCGGCGTTTTCCCCGGCCTTTCCTTCGTCGCCCGTAGATCCCGAGGCGGCGCGGAACGCGGCGGCGGCGCGGTTGAAGGCCCCGGCGATCGTCCTGATCATCCTCTCGAGCCTTGCCCTCGCCCTGTTGGTCTTCTCGGGCATCAGGACATTGCGGACACAGGATCCGATGCGGCCGATCATCGAGGCGATGTCGAAATCCAATCCGCCCCCGCCGCCGCAGCAGTTGGAGCTGATTGAAAAAATCGGGACATACATCAAGCCGATCACGATCGCGCAACTCGCGATCGGCATCCCCTGGACCCTCCTCGTTTTGGTCGGCGCCCGGCGGATGATGCAGGTCCGGTCGCGCGGGCTGGCCATGACGTCCGCGATTCTCGGCGCGATCCCGTGCTGCTGGTTTTACTGCCTGAGCATCCCGTTTGGGATCTGGGCCTTGGTGGTATTGCTGCGGCCCGAGGTGAAATCCGCGTTCCGGGACTAGCCGCGACCGGAACCCGTTGCCGCGGTCCGAACCCACATGTCGGGGACCCATCCAATGCCCGGCGCCGGAAACGCCGGCATCCCGCCGGTGATGCCCGTCCCGGGCGGCACGGGACGCGGCGCGTGGCTGCAATGGTTCCTGCCGCTGGCGTTGCTGGGTGGCGGCGTGTTGTTGTGGGCGGTGGAACCGCGGGGACAAATCTATTTCCCGCGGTGCGCCCTGTTCGAGGCGACGGGATTCCAATGCCCGGGTTGCGGGGGCTTGCGCGCCACGCACGCGTTGCTCAACGGGAATCTGGGCGCGGCGTGGAAGCTGAACGCGCTCTACGTTTGCTATCTGCCAATCCTGGGTTGGGTGGGATTGGTAATCGCGGCGCGGCGGTTTGGGCGCCGGCTTCCGAATCCGTTCGCCGCGCCATGGGTGATCGGGGTGTTGTTCGGGTTCGCGATGGTGTTCGGCGTGTTGAGGAACCTGCCGGTGTTCGCGAGGTGATGGCGTGGGACGTGGCCGCCGTCGTGAGACGGTGGACCAGGCGTCGCTTTTCAACCCAGCAAGCCCAACGCAGGCGGGGACGCCCGCGACTACCGCAGGCGGGGACGCCCGCGCTACGGCCGACTGCAGGCTGGGTCCCCCGACCCGGCGCTGAAGGGATCGGCGACGCGCCGGATGGTGGTGTGTGGAACGCCGCGTGGGGGCACGCGTCCTACAGCTTCGTGATTTGGCGCCGACCTGCGAAGGCGTGTCCGCGGCGGAAACAAATGCCAACGCAGGCGGGGACGCCCGCGCTACGGCAGGCTGTGGCCGACGTCGTGAGACGGTGGATTCGCCCGGCCAGGGATCGCGAGGTCCGCCGTCTCACGACGGCCGCCACGCCGGTTGCTTTCAACGCGTGGACTGGAGGAACGCGACGAGGTCGCGGAGGTCCTGTGGCGTTCGTCCGGACTCAAGGCCTTCGGGCATCAGCGACGTTCCCGTGCTTTCCAGCTTCGCCAGCGATTTCCGCGACAACACCTGCTTCACGCCGCCGGCTTGAACCAGCGTGATCGATCCGGCCGATTCGGCGGCGAGCAAACCGACGATGGTGTCGCCGTCCTTGGTCTCGGCTTGGTAGGAAACGAAGCCTGGGTTGATGGCCATATTGGGGTCGAGGATGTTGCCGACCAGATCCTCGACGCTCCGATGCGCGACGCCGCTGAGGTCCGGTCCCACGCGCTCGCCGACGTCGCCGCAACGATGGCACTTCGAACACGTCTCGACGAACAGCGCGCGCCCGCGGGCGGCGTTGCCGGTGGGTGGGATTTTCCCGAGCCAATCGGACACGAGGGCTTTCCGGTTGGAGTATTCCTCGTCGCCGAAGAAGCGGGCGGCGCGCGCGGCGATCGCGGGCGCGGAACGCAGGAGACGACGGCGTTGCTCGAGATCGAGGCTCAGTTCGCCGACGGTTATTTTCTTTTGCTCGAGCGCGGCGACGAGCGGTTCCTGGAAGGCGCGGCGGTCGAGCAGGAGTTGAAGCACCCGTGGCCGGACGCCGGGCGCGAGCGAGCGCCATCGATCCATGAGCGCGACGCCCGTTGCCTCGTCCTTGCGCGCGCGCAGCACCGCGAGCGCGGCGGCCTGGACGTCCGTCGGTTCGGTTCCGGAAAGGCGGCCCAACAGGAGCGCCGTGTCCGCGGGCGTGTCGCCAAACTCGAGCAGGCCGACGGCCTCGGCGCGTTCCTCCGCGGACTGGGCCGCGTCGACGGCGGTCCGGCGCGCGCGATCGAGCGCCGCAACGCGAGCCTGAGAATCGGGAATCGCGGCAAGGCGCGCGAGATGCCAGAGCGAGCGGAGTTCGCGGGAGCCGGCGCGCGAGGCGATCACGTCGAGTTTCTCGGCTGCGTCCCGATCTAGCACGGGCTTGGTGTCCGAACGCGCGTGGCCCGAGTCCAGACCGGCGAGGATCGCCTCGCGGTGCGGCGCTGGAACGTCGGCGGCGGCGAGAGGCCCGAGCAATTCGCGCAGGGCGACCGGCGCGAGGGAGGGAGTCGCGGCGGCGAGATCGGAAAGTTCCCGGAAACCGTCGAGGTACGACTGCGGCGGCTGCGCGCGCAGCGTTGGGTCGGGATTGGAAAGGAGTCTTCGAAGGACTACGACCGCGTCCTTGCCTTGGATTGCGACCCACACGGCGCGGCGCACCCATGGGTCGCCGTGTTCCTCGGTCAACGCGCGCGCGAACCGGGCTTGCGCGAGGGCGTCGGATGAGCGTGGCGCGCGGGACGTGGCGAGAAGCGCCGCGAATCGGACGCGCGGCGATGGGTCGTCGCAAAGCGCCCAGATTTTTACGGAGACCGCGGGCGTGGCCAGTGGCCGGATCTTCGCGAGGACCAAGGCGCATTCGCGGACCTCGGGCGTGGCGTCGTCGAGCGCCGCCGAGAGCGCCGCATCATCGAGGGCGCCGAGACGGTCGAGCGTCCACAGCGCCTGCACGCGTCCGCGGGCGTCGGCGCAACCGCGGGCCAGGGCGCGGATGGCGGGGACCGACGAGGCATCGCGTCGCTCGACGAGCAGGCGACGCGCGGTGTCGCGCCACCATTGGTCGCCGTGCCCGAGCAACGGGACGAGTTCGGCGTTCTTCGAAAGGTCGGCGGTTACACGAGTCGGGACCGGCGTGGATTTCGGGAAGATCCTATAGATCCGGCCGCGGTCCTGCCCGGCGCGGACGTCGAGTTTCTCGCGGACGCGCGCGGGGATGTAGTCGGGGTGCTCGATGACGTCGCGCTGCATGTCGAGCAGGTAGAGCGCGCCGTCGGGTCCATTGACGAGGCCGACCGGACGGAACGAGGGATCGCGTCCGGCGAGGAACTCGCGGTCCTGTTCGGAAGGCGCGCGCGTGGCGACGAACGTGGCGCCGCGGGGTTGGATGACGTCGCGATGGACGAGGTTGCCGACGACATCGCAGACGAAGACCGATCCGCGAAGATCCTCGGGCCAATGGGCGGCTCCGAGACGGCCCATGCCGCCGGCCGCGGAGAAATGGCCGGATTGCTCGGGATGATTCGGGCGCGTGGCGGCTTCGGAGATCGGGAAGATGCGCGACATCTCCTCGTGGTCGGAAATGCTGCCCGTGGTCTCGATGGCGGGGAAGCCGGGATGGTCGGCGTAGTCGGCCTTCGCGAGGAAACGGTGCTGGAGATGGTTGATGTTATAGGTCGTGAACGCGCGTCCCCAATCGTCGAAGACCAGGCCGAACCCGCCGCCGGAGCGACCAGTGGCGACGACGGTTCCCGCGTCCGGATCGAACGCGAAATCATCCTCGCCCAACGCGAGCGTGGTTCCCGGCGACCGCGGCGACCGCAAATTCCCGCCGTTGCCACCGTTCGCGCCGTGGATTCGTCCGTCCGGACCGAAGCAGAGGCCGTTGACGAGACTGTCGCTCACGCCGCGAACGAAGCCGGTGACGATCACCGTGCGGACATCCGCGACGCCGTCGCCGTCGGTGTCCTTGAGAAATATGATATCGGGTGCGGCGGCGACGAGGATGCCGCCGCGCCATGGCGTGACGGCGGTGGCGAAGCTCAGGTCCTTGGCGAAAACGGTGACGCGGTCGGGGCGACCATCGCCGTCGGTGTCGCGGAGAAGGCGGACGGTGCTGCCGACCTTGCCGTCGGGCCCGACGCCGTAGGGATAGTCGCGACATTCGGCGACGTAGGCGTTGCCGTGTTCGTCGAAGCACAGCGAGACGGGATCGACGACGTCGGGTTCGGCGGCCCAGAGGCGGATCTCGAGGCGGGGATCGAGTTGGAAGGAGGAGGGATTGGGAGCCGAGGCCAGAAGGGATGTCGACGCGAGCAGCGCGGTGATCGCGTACGCGGGCGGAAACGAAGGGCGAATCACGGGGTGAGTTTCAAGTTTTCAGTTTCAAGTTTCAAGGAGTGGCCATGGCCGGGATGCCGAGATTCGGTCTCACGCGAAGCCGCGAAGAGCGCGAAGGGCAAGCTTGCCCACGTGGGATGCCTTCGCGCCTTCGAGGCTTCGCGTGAGCCTTTCCCCGGCCGTGACGCAAAGGTTTGTTGTACCACCCACGGTTGTGCGATCCGAACATGCGTGGGTGGCGGCGGCCCGCCGCCACGGGGCAAAGAGGGGATCGAATGGCATCCTCGGGGCTGGATGGCTCGGAGTGGTACCGGGCCGGTACCACCCACGGCATGCTGGATGGGGGACGCTTCGGTTGACGATGCCTCGGGTCCGCCGTGGGACCACGTCGGCCACGAGTTGGGCGCAGGCGGGGACGCCCGCGCCACGTCGCCTCTCGTCGCTTGGCCAAAAACGGGTTTCCTTCCGGGGCGGGGGTCCGTACGGTCGCGGCCCGTTTGGTTTCGAAAACCGCAACGTCCAATTAGACGATCATGGCTGCCGACAATTCCGTAGTGGCGAAGGTTGAACTCCCGCCCTTGAAGCCCCAGGCCCTCAAGTCGCGCCTCGCGCCGACGCCGACCCAAAGTCCGAAGTACACCACGACGGTGAAGAACGCGGCGGGCCAGGACGTGGTGCTGGGTTGCCCGGCGGCGACGCGCGGGTTGGTCGCGCTGATGGACGTGCACGCGGTGATCGGCGGCGCGGCGTGCCATTGGGGCGGTCCCGCGGCCTACGCGGAGGTGAATTCAGCGATCCACGGCGTGATGTTCGCCACCACCGGCCGCCAGTGGCACGAGGCTTTCAATTTCGTGAACGACGCCGGCCACGCGGAGAACGGCATCTACGCGTTGCGCGCGAACCTCGGGTTCGACGGCATGACCTTCGAGTGCCTCAAGGGATTCCGCAGCATCCAGTCCAAACTCACCGGGCACGGCGAGTCGCACATCAACCCCGAGGGCGTCCTGCTCTCGAACGGCCCGTTGGGCTCGGCCTTGCCGCAGGCGCAGGGTCTGGCGATCGGCGACAAACTCGCGGGCAACGACCGCGTCACGATCGCGGTGGTGTCCGACGGGGCGTCGATGGAAGGCGAGGCGAAGGAAGCGTTCGCGGCGATCCCGGGCCTGGCGGCAAAGGGCCGCGTGAACCCGTTCGTGATGGTGGTCTCGGACAACGACACGAAATTGTCCGGCCGCATCACGAAGGATTCGTTCTCGATGCAGCCTTCGCTCGAGGCGTTCGCGACGTTGGGCTGGGACGTCCGCAAGGTGGCCAGCGGAAACGACCTGCAGTCGGTGTACCTCGCCGTGGAGAAGGCGGTGGCGGACGCGAAGGCGAACCCGTCGCGACCGGTGTGCCTTTGGTTGAAAACCATCAAGGGCTACGGCGTGAAGAGCACCGTGGAGAACGCGGCGGGCGGCCACGGATTCCCGTTGGCGAATGGCGAGAAGATCGTGGAGTTCGTCGACGAGATTTTCTCGGGCAAGACCCCGGAGGAATTGAAGGCGTGGGCGCATGGATTGCGCGTCGACTGGGAGAAGTCGGAAGAGGCCAAGAAAGCCAAGGCGGCAGCGGCCGCGGCGAATCCCGTGGCGGCCGCCCCGGCGGCGGTCAAGAAGGACAAGGTCCAGGCGGGACTGGCGGCGGGCGCCGTGAAGGCCGCGATGGAAGGCCTCCCGGTCTACTCGGTGTCGGCGGACGTGCAGGGCTCGACGGGGATCAGCGCCTTCCAAAAGGCGACCGGCAATTTCATCGAGGTCGGCATCGCCGAATCGAACATGATCAGCGTGGCGGCGGGCCTTTCGAAGGTCGGCTTCATCCCGATCGTGGACACCTTCGGCCAGTTCGGCGTCACCAAGGGCAACCTTCCGCTGACGATGGCCGCGTTGTCGCAGGCGCCGGTGATCGCGATGTTCTCGCACGTCGGGTTCCAGGACGCCGCGGACGGCGCGTCGCACCAGGCGACGACGTATTTCGCGGCGACCAGCGCGATCCCGCACACGATCGTGATCGCGCCGAGCTGCGCGGAGGAGGCCGAGGCGTTCATGTACCAGGCGATCCATCACATCGCCGACGAGCGCGCGGCGGGCCGCGACGGCGAGTCGGTGCTGTTCTTCGTGGGCCGCGAGAATTACCCGGTGCGCTGGGTCGCGAATCCCCGCTACGACTGGGGTCGCGCGCAGGTGATCCAGGAAGGCAGCGACGTCGTGTTGGTGGGGTCCGGCGTGTTGTTCAACAAGGCGCTCGAGGCGGCGAAGATCCTGGCGGCTCAGGGCAAGTCGGCGACGGTCATCAACAACCCGTTCATCAACAAGGTGGACGTGGAGACGATCGGCGCGGCGGTGCGGAAGTGCGGCGGACGCCTCGTGACGATCGAGGACCACCAGGTGATCGGCGGCATGGGCGCGCAGGTCAGCCATGCGTTGTCGGCGGCCGGGATCGCGCACCGCGCGGTCACGCTGGGCATCCAGGGCGAGTTCGGCCAGAGCGCGTACCTCGCCGAGGAACTGTACGCCAAGCACGGGCTGACCGGGCCGAAGATGGCGGAGGCGGCGTTGCGGCTGATGGAATAGTTCCAGACATCCGTTTGACGGGGCTGCCATCGTGACGGAATATCGCGGCCTCCCCATGTTGGATTTGTCGATCGCCGCGGTTACGGGTCGGGTGGATGCGTTTTGGAAGTTGGTCCGGACGGAACAACTTCCCGAACTCGGCCAGGGCCCCCGCGCGGGCGTGACGGAGGTGGTGGTTCTCGAGCCGCGCCTGCGCGCGTTTTGCAGCGACCACGGGGTGCCCGCCGAGCGCACCGGTTGCGTCGTCGCCACGGGCCTTCTGTATCACGACCACCAGAACGAGGCGCACGACCTGGTGCAGGACATGACGGACGTGGACGGCGGATTGATCCACGCGATCCTGCACCGGCGCGAACCGGACTATTGGAACGCGAAGTACTGGTTCCGGCGCGTCGGGGACCATCCCGTGTACCGGAGGTTGGCGTCGCGCGCCCATGGATTGGCCGGGGCAGGGCCATTGGCCAAGTCGCTCACGCTCGCGGGCACGGTGGATGCGTTGGGATTCGTGGACGCCTGCGAGACGGTGGCGGGCCGCCATGAGTCGGATGCCGAGGTGGCTTATCTTCGGCGGTTGCAGCACGCGGAGTTCGAGGAGTTGGTGGAGCACCTGCTGGCGGCGACGGAGTAATGCGGGTAGCCGCCGTCGTGAGACGGTGGAGAGGAGTAGGCAGGCTGACGTGTGGCCTCCTCGTGGCCTCCTCGTGGCGGCCGTCGTGAGACGGTGGACCCAGCCCTCGCCTTCCAGCCTTGCCCACCCAACGCAGACGGGACGCCCGCGAATACCGCAGGCGAGGACGCCCGCGCTACGCAAGCCGATCCACCGCGTCACCGCGGCGGCCACGTACTATCCGGGCCACGTCGCAGCAGTGGGCGTGACGCCGACGCGGTATTCGTGGAGGGTCCGCGGCACGGGATGATCGATTTCTGGGTGGTTCTCTCCGCGGTGTTGCCCATGTACTGCCTCATGGCGGTGGGCGTCTGGTTGCGTCGCGCGGAATGGCTGACGCACGAGGCGGACGACAGCCTCATCCGGATCGTGGTCAACGTGCTGACGCCGTGCCTGATCGTCGACAACGTGATGGGCAATCCCGCGCTGCGCGACGCGTCGAACCTCGTCCTGCCGCCGTTGTTCGGGTTCGGGGGCATCATGCTGGCGATCGGCGCCGCGTGGATGCTGCGACGCCGGAGCGGGGCGGTGGGCGAGAAGGAGGAGCGGACCTTCGTGTTCGCCGCCGGCCACCAGAACTACGGCTACGCCGCGCTGCCGTTGGTGATGGTGTTGTTTCCGCGCGAGACGACGGGCGTGTTGTTCCTCCACAATCTGGGCGTCGACGTGGCGTTGTGGACGATCGGTCTCGTGGCGTTGGGACACGCGGGCCTGCACGAATGGCGCCGGTTGTTGAACGCGCCGGTCGTCGCGATCCTCGTCGCGGTCCCGTTGAACCTCGCGCACCTGCAGTTGCCGGAATTCCTGCGCACGGCCAACCACATGCTCGCGCAGTGTTGCTTCCCGCTCGGGTTGATTTTCGGCGGCGCGGTCCTGGCCGAGACGTTGCCCGGGTTGCGCGCGGATCCCGGTTGGCGGGTGATGGCGATGTCCTGCGTCGCCCGCTGCGGCGCGGCGCCCCTGTTGATGTTGGCGGCGGCGAAATGGTTGCCGGCGTCGATCCCCCTCCAACAGGTGCTCGTCGTCGAGGCGGCCATGCCGGCCGCGGTGTTTCCGATCGTGATGGCGCGGCGCTACGGGGGCGATCCACTCACCGCGGTGCGGGTGGTCGCGGCGACGTCCGCATTTGGATTCGCGACGATCCCCGCGTGGATCCGGTTTGGGCTGTGGTTCGTCGGGGTGCCGACGGGGAAGTGAGGCGGCGGAACCGGAACCTCACGGCTGCGTCCGGACGCGGTAGAAACGGAGGCTGACCAAGTTCGTCACGACTTCCGATTCGTCCTTGCGCGTCGCCTTCCGGGGGAACCCCGCCACGGCGGTCCAAGGTCCCGCGAGATTGGTCGAACCCTGGAGGGTGTACGAACGGCCGACGAGCGCGGGCCACGCCAGCGTAAACGACGCTGCGGCGGACGCCTTCAAGGAGAGCGGCGGGGGCGGGGACGCCGCGTCGTGCGGGTCGCTGCCCATGGCTTGTTCCTGGAGGTTCGTGAATCCGTCGCCGTCCGGATCGCCGTCCGGACCGTCGTCCCCCACCGCGGACTTCGGATTCAAACCGTGGCGGACCTCGAACCCGTCGTTGAGACCGTCGCCGTCGGTGTCGGGATTGTTCGGGTTCAATCCCAGTTTCAATTCCTCCGTCGTCGTGAGGCCGTCGTCGTCGGGATCGGGATCGACCGCGAGGTTGACCTCGAGTCCGCGGAGGACCACCGGCCCGAAGCCCGATCCGTCGAGAGTGTTCCCGACGAAGCCGGTGTCGATGTCGCGGGTGCGCGCGACGACATCGAGACCGCGGGCGACGACGATCCCGATGTGGATCGCCGGGGCGCCGCCGGAAACACCGAGGGCCGATCGCGGGATGCCGAGCTCGATGAAATCCGCGCCCTGTTCCGGGGGAGCGGAGGAGTCTTGCGGCGATCGATTGAACTGCTGCAGGCGGATTCCCGGGACCGAGGGGAATCCTTTCTCGAGCCGGAAGACGCCTTGTCCGAGGCCGTTGGTGACGCCGGGTCGTTGGAAGGCGCGGAAGTTGCCGTCGGCGAATTCATCGCCGAGGACGCAGGCGATCGAGGGACGAAAGAAAGTGCCGAAGGACAGGTTGGCCAGAAAGTCGAGCGCATCGACGCCCTCGCCGGCCGGATCGGGAATGCCGTTCCCCAATCCTTCGAGCGACGCGACGCCGTCGATGCCGGGGACTTGGATGAAGACGTAGATGTCGGCATCGGGCGGCAGGATCACGAACTCGAGGCCCAGATACAGGTTGGTCTTGTCGACGCTCATGCGGGCGCGGCCGAGATTCGAGAACGCGCCGGTCAACGACTTGATCTCGGGCGCCGCGTAGAAGTCGTAGGTCTGGCCGACGATGTTGCCGTCGCCGTTGTCGGCCGGCCGGGTTTCGATCGTCGGAGTGGCCCAGTCGGCGGCATGCGGGCCGGGCGGCGGCGGCGCGCGCTGGATGTTGAAGCCGTCGAAATTCTGTCCGTTGCGGCCGACCGCGCGGACCTTGAGCGTGTCCCCTTCGAAGAACAGGCGCGTGTCGTGATGGCCGGTATAGAACTGCACGCTGTCGGCGACATAGCCGTTGAGCGAGTACAACACCGTGCCGCCGCCGCCGGTGATGAGCGAGTGCACGCCGGCCTGCGGCAGGAAGCGCTCGAAGGTGTGGTCATGGCCGGCGAGGAGCAGTTGCACTCCATGCCGCCGCGCGAGGTCCATCATCACCGGCCCGACTTCCTGCCAATCGGGAATGCCGTTGAAATTGATGTCCGTGTAGCGATGGCTGCCCGACGTCGCGCGCGGATGGTGGAAGGCCATGATCTTCCACGGCTTCGTCGTGGCCGCGAGGTCCGCGTCGAGCCAACGGTATTGGGCGGAGTTCGTCGTGAGCACGTACTGGCTCAAGTACGTCTGGAAGCCCATGGTGAAATGGACGTCCCCGGCATCGAACGAATAGTAGCTCTGCGGGAGCGTGCCCTCGGCGACGTGGTTGGTCGCGGGAGTGTCGTTTGTCGGCGAGCGGATCGCCGCGAGAAACGGTCCCGTTCCGGCGTAGAGATCGTGGTTGCCCCAGACGAACGCGAACGGCGTCGTCGCCATTTGTTTCCGGTACACGCTGAGGAATCGCGTGTCCGTCAACTCGCGGATGAATTGCGGGTACACGATGTCGCCCATGTGCAGCACGAGGTCGCCGCCTTGTGCCGCCATCAACCGCGCGATGTCGAACTGCCCCGCGGATCCCGCGCCGGAATCGCCGATCACGGTGACCACGAGCGGACCGGACGCCGGCAGCGTGCGGAAAGTCCGTGGATCCGAGACGACGGCGTCCACGCCCGTGCCGGTTCCCACCGCGTACGTGTACGAGTGGCCGGGCAGGAGGTCGGTCACGGTCACCTCGTGGTTGGTGCCGGCGGGAGTCTCGCGGGGGACCGACGCGAGGACGTTCGATTCGGCGAGCCAGAGTTTTCCGGGCACTGCCAGCGCGCTTTGCCAAAGGACCGTCGCTTGGTTGGTGAGGACGTGCTGCAGATACGGTCCGCGCGGGAAGTCGGCGAGCAGTTCGGGCACGAGCAACGGTCGGTCGGCGTCGGAATCCGAATGGACCTCGAAGGCGAGCACGTTGGTGCCGACCTGCAGTTGGTCGGCGGACGGGCCGATCGCGATCCACTCGGCCGAGCCGTCGCGACGGGGCGTGGGAATGCTCCCGAAGTCGACGGGCGTTCCGGGCGGTTCGAGAAGGTTGCGCCGCGTGATTTCACGGCCGTTGAGATAGGCGACGAAGCCATCGCGGTAATCCACCCGCAGGACGAGCGTTCGGAAGGCGTCGGTCCGCGACAAAACGAAGGTCCGTCGAAACAGCGTGGTGTGCCAGTCGCCGGGCAATCCAACGAGTTTGGTTTGTTCTCCGTACGCGGAATTCCCGAGGCCGGACCGGCCGGAATACCAGGCTTGGTCGACGAAGTTCGTCCGCGTCCAGCCGTCGACCGCATCGAGGGGGCCCGCGAGCGGGGCATTGGTGAAGCGCCAGGTGTCGTCGACGCCGACGAGAACGTGGGATTGGGCGTGCGTGGAACCCGGGGCGACCAGCCCAAGCAGCAGCAGGAGCAGCAACGGGAGGTGACGCACGGTCGAGACAGTATGTCGGACGGCCTCCAAATCAATGCAGGGAACCGCGGGCCTGGAATCTCCGACGAGGGTTAGGCGGGACACCGCACTCGCGGCCGGTGAGGGCGGCTTCCACAAGGTGACTTCCACACGGCGACCGGGTCCTTGGCACCCGAGGCAACTCCCGGCCGATCGCATTCGTGGCGACGTCGCGAAAGCCAATTCCGGGCCAACTCGCGGATGCGAAAAGCGGGTCCTTGTCCCGAGTGCTGGGTCCGTGCAGTCGTGGGTGACGGCGGCCCTGCCGTCACTGCCTGACGGGTTGTCGACGGTTTAACATCGATCCCACCCTTCGGTGAGAGGATACCCCGGCGGATTCGGCCCCCTTTGATGGCCTGGGTCCGCCTTGGCGTGAAATAATTCCCCTACCGCGACGACACGCGTCCGGCTGAGTCAGCCCGGAAACCCATCAATGCCACGGTCGTTCCCAGCGGCGGAAGCCCGGGGTTTCACGGATTTCGATCGTCTCGCGGGGCCTTCGTACCACCAGCATTTCCACGCCGAATCGCGGCGCGACCGCCAGCCCGCGGTCCGGGCCACCGACGCTTGCCACCTTCGAAAGCGCGTCCGTCGTCATCCCGTCGCGGCCGATCACGGTCACGAGCGCGTGGTCGGTGACGCCGAGCCCGGTCCGCGGGTCCACGATGTGCGAATACCGGACGCCGTCGATCTCGACGTGCTGGAAGACGTCGCCGGAGGTGCAGAGGCTGGCGTTGCGAAGCCACACGACGCGCGGCGCGGGCGCGCCGGCAACGTCCAGCGCGCCGATCTCGACCTTCCAACCCGGTTGGCCGGGCGGCGGTTCGGTGGCCACCATGTCGCCCGCGCCGGCGACGAGGCTGCTCCGGATGCCGTGTCGGCGCAGGATATCGGTCGCGGCATCGAGCGCGTAGCCCTTCGCGATTCCCCCGAGGTCCAGTTTCATGCCGGGCTTCAGGAGACGTCCCTCGTAGTGGCCGTCGTGTTTCCGGAGCCGGACCGCGTTCCAGCCGACCGCGGCACGGGCCTCGGCGAGGCGGTCCGGATCGGGAAGTTGGTGTTGGCGCCGGGCACGTCGCCAGAGTTGCGTCAACGGGCCCACGGTGACGTCGAACGCGCCGTCCGATGCGGCGGACACGCGTTCGGCCGTCGCGAGGACGCGTCCGAGATCGTCGGAAAGCGGCACCCAATCGGTGTGCGGGGACCCGGCGCTGAAACGGCTGAGCTCGGACTCCGCGTCGTAGTCGCTGAGCCGGTCGTTGAGTTGGGAGATGCGGTTCCAGACCGCGTTCGCGGCGTTGGTGGCGTGGACCGCGTCGGCGTCGTAGAAGACGAGGCGGAACGGAATGGCCATCTGCAACGACACGAACTCGTGGCGTTGCGGCGCGGGGTGGTGGACGCATCCCGTGGCCAGAAGAATGACGAGCGCGAGGAAGGCCGCGGGAATGGTCGCGGCGACTCTTGCGAGCGAGTGGCGCGGGGTAGCGCGGGCGTCCTCGCCTGCGGTAGTCGCGGGCGTCCCGCCTGCGTTGGGGTGGGGAGGATGGAGGGCGAGGGCTTGGTCCACCGTCTCACGACGGCGGCCACGTCGCTCCACGGGCGCTTCGCACGGGGGCCGCTCCATGGGCGTTTCCTAGATCCCCGCGAGGATCGCGTCGCCCATCGCGCGCGTGCCGACGCGCCGCGCCGAAGTGTCCGCGGGATTGAAGATGTCGCCGGTGCGATGGCCTTGGTCGATCGCCTTCGCCACCGCGGTCTCGATCGAGGCCGCGGCGTCGTTGAGGGCGAAGCTGTAGCGGAGCATCAGGGCGACCGAGAGGATCTGTGCGATCGGGTTGGCGAGATCCTTGCCCGCGATGTCGGGCGCCGTGCCGCCGGCGGGTTCGAAGAAGCCGAAGGTGCGTCCATCGACGGTGGCGCCGAGGCTGGCGCTGGGAAGCATGCCAAGGGAACCCGCGAGCGCGGCGGCCTCGTCGCTGAGAATGTCGCCGAACATGTTCTCGCAAAGCATCACGTCGAACTGCGTCGGGCGCAGCACGAGTTGCATCGCGCCGTTGTCGACGAACATGTGCTCGAGCGCGACGTCCGGGTAGTCCTTGGCGACGCGCGTGACCACCTCGCGCCACAGCACGCCGTTTTCCAGCACGTTCGCCTTGTCGATGCTGGTGACCTTTTTGCGGCGAAGACGCGCGGCGCGGAACGCGACGTGGGCGATGCGTTCGATCTCGGGCGTCGTGTAAACCATCGTGTCGATGGCGCGGTGGACGGCGTGGAGATTGCCGTCGGCGGGACTCGCCTCGGTGATGAGTTCGGTTTTCTTGGGTTGGCCGAAATACATGCCGCCGGTGAGTTCGCGGACGACGAGGATGTCGATGCCGTCGCCCTGCCGGTCGAGCTTGAGCGGGCAGGAATGCGATAGCGCCTTGGGGAGTTGGACGGGGCGAAGATTGGCGAAGAGTCCGAATTCCTTGCGGATGCGGAGCAACGCGGCGCGTTCGGGACGTTGTTCCTTGGGGATGGTGGAATCGCGGTCGGGAAGACCGACGGAACCAAACAGGATCGAATCCGACATGCGGCAGAGGGCGAGCGTGTCGTCGGGCAAGGCCTTGCCGGCGGCGTCGATGCCGGCCCAGCCGACGGGCGCCTCGGTGATCTGGAACGAGAGTTTGTGGCGCTGGCCGACGGCCTCGAGGACGCGGAGGGCCTGGCGCATGACCTCGGGGCCGATGCCATCGCCGGCGAGTGCCGCGATCTTGAACGTGTGCGAACTCATTGAAGCGCGGAGTTTGCGAAACCTGGCGCGCGGCGGAAGTGGAAATTTGCCGCGAACGGCGGCGCAGTTGGTGGCCGGCAGCATCCGGAGCTGGCCGCGACACCGCTTGGGCCGGAATTGGGGGAGTTTGAAGGCCGGGTCCCCTGACCCGGCGTTGTGGGCAGCGGCAACCGAGATCCAATGGGTCGGAATCCCACCGTGGAACGCCGCGTGGGGGCACGCGGCCTACAGGCCGGGACGCCCGCGCTACGACTGCTGGCCGGTGGCCTTGACCTCGATGACGTCGTGCGGCGCGGCCTCGCGTTGGCCGGCGGGACTGACCCGGATGTAGCGGGCGCGCTCGCGGAGTTGGCAGAGATCGCCGGCACCGAGATAGCCGAGTCCGGAACGGATCCCGCCGACCAACTGGAGAAGGACGGAATCGATCGAACCGGAAACCTCCTTGAGCGCCTCGACGCCTTCGGCGGCGACCTTTCGCGTGGCGTCGGAACTATGGCCGTAGCGGGCGGCGGACCCGGCTTTCATCGCGGCGTGGCTGCCCATGCCGCGGTACTGTTTGTACAGCTTGCCGTTGATCTCGATGATTTGCCCGGGCGCCTCGGGACAACCCGCGAATAGCCCGCCGCAGACCACGCCGTCGGCCAAAGTGAGCGCCTTCACGATGTCGCCCGACTTCGCGATGCCGCCGTCGCCGAGGATGGCGACGCCTTTTCGCGCGGCGGCGCGGGACGCGACGTAGAGGGCGGTGAGTTGGGGGATGCCGACGCCGGCGACCATGCGGGTCGTGCAGATCGAGCCGGGGCCTTGGCCGACCTTGATGACGTTGGCGCCGGAATCCGCGAGATACTCGACGCCCGCCCCGGACGTGACGTTGCCGGCGATGATGGGAAGTTTCGCGAAGGCGTCGCGCACGAGCCGGACGGTTTCGCCGACGCCTTTGCTGTGGCCGTGCGCGGTGGAAACCGCGATGGCGTCCACGCCGCGTTCCACGAGCGAGCCGACGTGCGCGACGATGCGGTCGCGATCTAGCGAGCCGTCGGATTTGCGCGAGGTGGAGATGGCCGCGCCGCACAGAAGTCGGAAGTGCGGGTCGCGCGCGGGCTTCACCTGCGCGCCGCGTTCCTGCGTGATGCGCTCGATGTCGCTCAGCGTGAAAAGACCGTGGAGACGGTCCTCGTCGTCGACGACCAACAACTTGTGGATGCCGGGATGGTCCGTGAAAAAACGGTCGGCGCGCGCGATCGGATCCGAGGCGAGATCGCGGGTGGAGATGGTCTTCACCTGGTTCCGCGGCGTGAGGGCCTCGGAGACGCGGCGCTTGGCGTAGCGCGGTTTGACGACGTGGCCGGGGAGGAGGCCGATGAGGCGTCCGGCGGCGTCGACGACGGGGAAGGTGGCGAAGGCGAACCGCTTCTCCTCGATCAACTGGAGGACGTCGCCGATGAACTGGTCGGGCCCGACCTTGATGGGTTCCTGGATGAGGCCATGGACGTGGTTTTTGACGCGGCTGACTTCCCGGAGTTGGTCCTTCTCCGTCATGTTGTAATGGATCAACCCGAGCCCGCCGTTCAGCGCCATGGCGATGGCCATGCGCGACTCGGTGACGGTGTCCATGTCGGCGGACACGACGGGAATGTGAAGGTCGAGACCCTCGGCGAGATGGGTGTCGAGCTGGGCCTCGCGCGGGAGGACTTCGGAATAAAGCGTGGCGAGCGTGACGTCGTCGTAGGTCAGCGCGACGCGGGCCTGACCGGGGAAGAACCGGTCGGCCGGTTGGTAGAACTGCTCATCGATGTCGGTAAGGAGATCAGCCGCTGCCATGACCGAGAATGCACGTCGGTCGCCGGGCGGTGCAAGGGCGAGTTCCAAGCGCTGGCACCGAGGAATCTCGGCGTTGTCCGAACCGGAAACCGCGGGTCCTTCGACCGGCCGTCAGGGTTTGTTCACGGTCTGTTGCAGGCGCTCCAGCCGGAGCAGGACGTCGCTGGTCAGGCGGTCGACCTTCTCGTGGAGGTGGATGATCTCGAGTTCCGCCTTGAGATTGACGTCGTACTCGACGTCGGACCGCACGCGGTCTTTTTCCGCCTGCCGGTTTTGGCTGAGGAGCACGAACACGGAAAGGAAGATGGCCTCGAGGGAAACGGCCAGTGTCAGGAAACCGAACGGGAACGGATCGAACTGCCGGACGCCCGGGAATTTGATGACGTTCATCGTCATCCAGACCGCGAACCACACCACGTGGACCATGAGGAACGTGATGCTGCCGGCGAAGGCAGCGACCCAATCCGCGCTCTTCTGGACGATCGACCGGGTGTCCTGGAGCTCGGCGTTGACGTTGCGGGTGGCGGTGTGCCGGATGCGTTCCGCGCTCACGCGAAGCCGGCGTCCCATCGCGGCCAAAAGGTCCATCGCCACCTGGGGTCGCAACTGGATGAACCGTTCGAGATGGCCGCGGTTCAGGCAGAGGGCCTCGGTATCCTGCGTCGCCACCACCGACGCGCTCCGGCTCCCGTGGTCGAGCAGCGAGAGTTCGCCGAAGAAATCGCCGGGGCCGGCCACCTCCAGCACGATGCGTTCGCCGGTGTCGTTCTTGAAGAAGACCTCGGCTTGGCCGGATCGGATGACGTAGAGCGCGTCGCCCGGCTCGCCGACCTGGAAGATGGTCTGGCCGGCGGCGAAGCGGATCACCTCGAGACGCGACGCGAGATCGTCGCGTTCCGAATCGTCGAGGAACCCGAACAAAGGGACTTCCTTGAGCATTGCGGATTCAGGACGCATGAGAAGGGAGTATCGCGCCCGGGCCACCGGACGGAAGGGAGAATCCCGGTTGGTTGCATCGTCGAAGTCCGCCCGTCGGATCGCAACGCGGACGCTTGGCTTTGAACCGGTGGGCGCGCCGTGGCACGATGACGAGCGATGACCGAGCCGTTCACCCATGTCCACCGCATCACCTACGCGGAGTGCACGGTTGGCAACCATGTGTATTACTCGCGGTACCTGGATCTCCTCGAGGCCGCGCGTGGCGCGCTGTTCCGCGCGGCCGGG
>JANYDN010000389.1 GCA_025363585.1 Verrucomicrobiota bacterium
GTCCCAAAGCCCGTTGGCCGCGTACGCGATTCCCAGGACCGCGCGTTTCTCGGCATCGCGCGGATCGTCCGCCGCGACTTTGGCGACGGCGGCGACGTGTGCGGCGACCTGTGGATCGAGCGCCGCCGCGTTGGACGGCAAGGTCACCGGGATGAGCGGCGGCCGGCGGATCCACTGGATCGTGGCCGCGACGATCGCGGCGAACAACACGCCGGCAAGAATCCGGACCCTGCGTGGGGCAGGGTTCCGACCCTGGCGTGATGGGCCGGGCATGATCGCGTGGAACGGAGTGGAGTCCCGAAACCAAAAGTGGTTCGCGCGGACGCGAACCACTTTGCGCGGGCGAAACGGGGTCGACGATCAGCGGGTCGCGCCGGCCAACTTGACCGAGGTGCGGTCCTGGAGCCAGGCGACGTCGGGATTGTTCGGCGACGGCTGTCCGAGGGAGAGCGGGGCGCCGAACTTCACCGGGGGCTTGGTGCGGTGGTCGATCCACTTCCGGATTTCGGAATGGCCGTCGATGAAGGAGAAACCGCAGGCGCCGTTGTGGTAGCTCGCGGGGAAGTCGACGATGGTGTAGCTGGCGGGCTTGATGGGGTCGTAGCCGTCCATGTTCACCGCGAACCAACCGTCATTGATGCCGTCCTCGCGCTCGTCGACGAAGACCCAGGTCTGCGAGGACTTTTGGATTTCGCTCAGCTTCTTGAACTGCGCGTAGCCGCCGGTGTAGGGCCCGCCGCGCTCCCCGAGATAGCCGTTCATGGAGATGGAACGAACCCGGGGTACGCCGGTCTTGCCCTTGCTGAGGGCCTTGTCGGCCGGACACCGGTAGACGCCCACGGCGCCGGCGTATTTGCCGAGCTGCGAGTTCATCAGGTAGATCTGGTTCGTGTTGTCCTGGCGGAACGTCGTGTTGTCGAGCCAGCCGACGCACCAGGTCTTGTTGGTTTCGGGATACCCGGTCACGCCGTCGAGATCGCCTGGCAGCACGTCGTTGTTATCCCCGCAAAACAGGTTGTAGGAGAGGGCCATTTGCTTGCCGTTGCTCATGCACAGGATGCCTTGTGCCTTGGTCTTCGCCTTGGCCAAGGCGGGGAGCAACATGCCGGCGAGGATCGCGATGATCGCGATGACGACTAGTAGCTCGATCAGTGTGAATCCTCGGGATTCACGGGGCGATCGGGAGCGATCGGTGTGGTTCATGGTGGTGTGGTTTGGAGTATTTGCGTTGTCAGCGAAATGGAGTTTCGAAAGCGGTTTGCCCGGTCAGTTCATGGTGTTCGGCGGGGCCTCGACGGACGCCTTGCTGGTATCGATCGCCCGGATGGCGTTGAGCGCGGCGGTCACCGCGTTGCGGTCGGAGTCCTGCATCAGGGCGGTCAATGCGGGGAGCGCCGCTTTCGCCGAGGGACCGATCTGGCCCAGCGCGTAGGCGGCGAGGCGACGGATCACGGGATCCTCGCTCTTGAGCAACGGGATGATTTCGTCCACCGCCGCGGCCGAGTTTTTGCCGCCGGCGGCCAGTTCGGTCAGGGCCGCCGTCTTCGCGTCATCGTTGCCCTTCAATCCCGCGACCTGCGCCGCGACATCGACTTTTTGCAGCGGCTCGCTGCTTTGGCTGCAGCCCAAGGTTCCCGCGCCGAGGACCAGACATAGCAACGCGAGGCGCATGATAACCGAAGGGGAATTCACCACGTGATGCCGCCGGTTTGCTCCGTCCCGGTCAATAAAAAAGGGGGAAACGACGGGCTTTGTCGTGCGGTCGGATACCCAAGCGTGGCGAATGTTTGCGTCGGTGCTCAAAGGTGCTGTGTGATGTGGGTCATACAGTGCCGCAGGGTTTCTCCCAAATCAAGCAGGAAGACGTAGATCGATGACGAGGGTATACACCCGGGCCTTGCGTGGGTTCCGCGCGAAGGCATAGCCTCCGACGGTTCCCCTATGAGCAACACCTACCGAAGGGTCTGGGCCGCCGTTTCGGGCGCGTGGATCGCGTGGAACGCGTCGATCGCGATGCGGGCCGCGGAGGCGCCGGGCGCGGAGAAGGCGCTCCCGGCCGCCCCGCCGTTGCCCGCCCTGCGCGCGTTGCGCCTCGAGCCCGCGAGTCTGGTGCTCGACGACGCCCGCGATGCGCGCCGCGTGCTGGTCCTGGGGGAACGGTCCGACGGCGGGACCATCGACCTGACGACGCTTGCCCATTGGGCGCGGGGTTCGGACGGGGTTGAAGTCACCGCCGATGGGAAAGTCTCGGGCGTGCAAGCCGGCGAGGGTTTCGTTTCGGTGGAAGCGGGCGGTCAGAAGGCCCGGTTGCCGGTCCGCATCGCGGGGATGGAGCGCCGTCCGGTCGGATTCGTCCGGGACATCGAGCCGATCATGAGCAGGGCGGGGTGCAACGCCGGCACGTGCCACGGATCGGCCAAGGGAAAGAACGGCTTTAAACTCTCGCTCCGCGGCTATGATCCGGAGTTCGACTATCAAGCCTTGGTCAACGATCTCGGAAGCCGCCGCCTGAACCGCGTGCGCGTCGACGAATCGTTGATGCTCCAGAAGCCCCTCGGCGACGTGCCGCACGAAGGACGGCAGGCGATCCGCCCCGGTTCCGCCGCCCACGCGTTGCTCCGACAATGGATCTCCGAGGGCGCCCTCTATCAACCGCCCGTCGGCAACCGCGCCACGAACGTCGTCGTCCTCCCGGCCACCGTGGAGATCGACCTTCCCGGGCGTCGCCAACGTTTCCTAATCCTCGCGCAGTATCCCGACGGCTCGACGCGCGACGTGACCGACGACGCCATGCTCTCGAGCAACAACGAGGAAGTGGCCGTGGTGAAGGACGGCACGTTGACCGCGCTGCGACGCGGCGAAATGGCGGTGCTGGTGCGATACGAGGGTCTCTACGCGGCGCGCGAGGTGCGGATCATGGGCGACCGCTCGGGCTTCGCGTTCGCGCCGATGCCGGAATACAACGACATCGACCGGCACGTGAACGGGAAGTTGAAACGGATGCAGATCAACGCGTCGGACGCCTGCACCGACGCGGAGTTCATGCGGCGCGTTTCGTTGGATCTCGCGGGCCAACCGCCGACAACCGAGCGTTTGCGGCGTTTCCTCGCCGACCCCGCGGAGTCGCGGAAGAAGCGCGAGGCGTTGGTCGACGAGTTGCTGGGTTCGCCCGCGTTCGCCGGCTATTGGGCGAACAAATTCGCGGACCTGCTCCAGTGCAATTCCGAGACGCTCGGCAAGAAAGGCGTGTGGGTGTTCCGCGGCTGGATCGAGTCGCAGATCGTGAAGAACCGCCCGTACGACCAATTCGTGCGCGATCTCGTGCTGGCCCAAGGCAGCACCTTCGAGAATCCCGCCGGCAACTATCTCCGGGCGTTGCGCGATCCGGGCAAGATGACCGAGGACATTTCCCAGACGTTCCTCGGCGTGCGTTTCAACTGCAACAAGTGCCACGACCATCCCTTCGAGCGGTGGACGCAGAACCAATACTACGAGTTCGGCGCGTTCTTCGCCCAAGTCGCCTTCAAGCGCGGCACGCTCGGCCGCGACACCCTCATCCGCGGCAACGAGACCTACGCGTCGGAGCAGGTGTCCGAGGAGATCGTGTATCGCAACTACAACGGAGGCGAGGTGCGCCACCCGAAGAACGGCGCGGTGATGGAATCCCGCGTGCCGTACGGCAAATCGCGCGCCCCGGCCGCGAACGAGGATCCGCGCCGCGCGTTCGCGGAATGGTTGACGTCGCCCGAAAATCCTTACTTCGCCCGCTCCACCGCCAACCGTTTCTGGAGTTACTTCCTCGGGCGCGGGATCATCGATCCCGTCGACGACATCCGTGCCGGCAATCCCGCCAGCAATCCCGAACTGCTCGACGCGTTGACGAAGGATTTCATCGCGGGCGGTTTCGATCTTCGTCGCCTGATGCGCTCGATCTGCGTGTCGCGGACGTACCAACTGTCGATCGTGCCGAACCGTTGGAACTCCGACGACACGATGAACTTCTCGCACGCGCAGCCGCGGCGACTGGGCGCCGAACAGTTGCTGGATTCGGTGGCGATCGCGACCGGGCACCGTCCGCGTTTCAAGGACATGCCGGCGGGAACGCGCGCGGTCGAGGCACCGGACGGACTCGTGGGCGGCGGCGATTTCCTCGCGCTGTTCGGGCGTCCGAAGCGCCAGAGCGCCTGCGAATGCGAGCGCGCGGGCAACGTCACGCTGGCCCACGCGCTCAATCTCGTGAACGGCCCGATGCTCGGCGACTGCGTCAACGCCCCGGGCAACGGCATCGCGCGGTTGGTGGACGCCGAGGGCGACGACCGGAAGCTGGTCGAGGAAATCTATCTCGCGTGCCTGTGCCGCCCGCCGACGCAGGCCGAACTCGCGTCGATCCAACTCGGGACCGGTCCCGATCGACTCGCCGCCGCGCAGGACCTGACGTGGGCCCTGCTCAACAGTCCCGCGTTCCTTTTCAACCGCTGACCCGACTTCCATCATGATCTCCATTCCCGGTCGGTACGGTGCCACGTGCGACGGTTTCAGCCGCCGCGAGTTCCTGCGTCTCGGCGGGGCCGGCCTCGTTGGCCTGAGTCTCGCCGACGTGCTGCGCTTGCAGGCCCAGCAATCGCCGTTGGCGGGTCCCGCGGCCGGCTTGCCGAAGAACGGCTGGGGCCGCGCGAAGTCGGTGATCATCCTGTATCTCCAGGGCGGACCGAGCCACATCGACATCTGGGACCCGAAACCCGACGCGCCATCGAACATCCGCGGCGATTTCAAACCGATCTCCACGAAGGTCGCCGGCATCCAGTTGAGCGAGGTGATGCCGAAGCTCGCGCAACAAATCGACAAGGCGACGTTGATCCGCTCGATGAGTTATACGCCGGTCGGGCTCTTCAACCACACGGCGGCGATCTACCAGATCATGACCGGCTACACGCCCGACCGCGTGTCGCCCTCCGGTCAATTGGAACCGCCGGCGCCCAACGATTTTCCCCATCTGGGCTCGCAGATCGCGCGGTTGCGTCCGCCGGAAGTCCCGATGCTGCCGTTCGTGATGTTGCCGCGGCCGTTGCAGGAATCGAACGTGATCGGCAAGGGTGGGACGGCGGGGTTCCTCGGTGCGGCGTACGATCCTTACTATTTTTACCAGGACCCGGCGAAGGAGATCAACCTGGCCGACCTGACGCTGCGTCCGGAGGTTTCGAGGGAACGTCTCGAGCGCCGCGGCAAGTTGCTGCAGCGCGTGAACGACGCGATGCCGGACATGGAGAAGGCGGTGGAGAAGTACGCGTTGGATAGCTATTACCACAAGGCCTTCGACCTAGTGAGCAGCGGGCGGGCGCGCGACGCGTTCGATCTGGCGAAGGAACCCGAGGCACTGCGGGACCGCTACGGTCGCCACACGTTCGGGCAGGGTTGCTTGTTGGCGCGCCGGTTGGTCGAGGCCGGAACGCGCGTGGTGCAGATGAACTGGCCGGCCGTGGCGAACGGCGATCCCACCGTGGACGCGTGGGACACGCACGCCGCGAACTTCGGCCCGCTGCGCAACCTGCATTGCCCGAAACTCGATTCCGGCCTGAGCGCGTTGCTCGACGATCTCGACCAGCGCGGTCTGCTGAAGGAAACGCTCGTCGTGGCGCTCGGCGAATTCGGACGCAGTCCGCGACTGGGCGTGAGCACCAGTGGTAACACGAACTCGCCCGATGGCCGCGATCACTGGCCTTATTGCTACACGGCCCTCGTCGCCGGCGCCGGCGTTTCGCGCGGCGCGCTTTATGGGAAATCCGACGCGACGGCCTCGTCGCCCGCGGAGTCGCCGGTGCACCCGACGCAGATCGTCGCGACGATCTACCACGCGCTCGGGATCGACCCGCACACCATGGTGATGAACCACCTGAACCAACCGCGCGAATTGGTCCAGGCCGAGCCCGTGCTCGGGTTGTTCAGCTAGGCGAACCCGGATGATCATGCACGCACGCGTGGCGCTGTTGTGGGCGCTCGTCTCGCAGGGCGCGTTGGGCGCGGTCTTCGCGCCGGTGCCGAAACTCGACTCCGCCTCGGCGACGTTTTTCCGCCGCGGCACGACCAACATCGTCGCGATTCAGGGCGACGGCCTTGGCTCGGCGAACGAGTTCCACGCCACCGGCACCGGCGTGCGCGCCGTGCCCCTGCCGCCCGCGCCGTCTGCCGTGTCGGTCGAGGGCACCGCCGGCGGGATCTCGGTGCAGTCGTCCAATCCCGAGAAGGCCGGCTCGATCCAATTCATCGTCGCGGCCGATGCCGTTCTCGGGGCCCACGAACTGCGCGTGGCGGGTCCGGGCGGCGTGTCGAACCCGCTCGTGTTCCAGGTGAGCGACATTCCCGAGATCGTCGAACCCATGCAGGGCAAAGGTTGGGACGACGCGCCGTTGGTTGCCATGCCAACGGGGATTTCCGGAAAGATCGGCGCGTCGTCGGAGTCGGACTACTTCAAGTTCCACGCGATGGCGGGCGAGGAATTGTTGTTCGACGTGCAGGCGAACCGCACGGGATCGCCGCTCGACGCGACGCTGGTGTTGCTCGACGCCAAGGGCACCGAGGTCGCGCGGAGCGAGGACGGAAACGGGCTCGATCCGTTCCTCGTGTTCACGCCGAAGGCGGAGGGAGATTTCGTCGTGCGCCTCTCCGACGCGCGGTACCAAGGCGGCGGCGACTACCGCTACCATCTCGTCGCGGGCCCGTTGCCCTACGTCGAATCGTTGTTCCCCTTCGGCGGGCAACGCGGGTCGACCGTCGACGTGAAGTTCATGGGACATCGCCTCGCGGGCACGGACCGGCTGAATCTCGCTCTGGCCGCGGACGCGCCCCTCGGGCGACAGGATCTGCGCGCGCGCACGCCGATGGGCTCGAGCAATCCCATCGGCTTCGAGGTGGGCGATCTTCCCGAGATCCCGGAGTCGGAACCGAACGACGCCGCGGACAAGGCCAACGCGGTGAACGGCGCGACGGTGGTGAACGGGCGGATCGAGAAGCCCGGCGACGTCGACGTGTTCCGGTTCAAGAGTCCGGCGGACCAGAAATGGGTGATCGAGGTTTCCGCGCGCCGGTTTGGGTCGCCCCTGGACGCATTGCTCACGCTGATGGACGCCAAGGGCGCCGTGTTGCAGCGGAACGACGACGCGGTCGGCCTCGACGCGCGGATCGAGTTCGACGCGAAGAAGGACGTGGAATACTTGGTGCAATTGCGCGATCTCACGGACCGCGGCGGCGAACGATTTGGCTATCGGTTGTCGTTCCGGATGCCCGACACGACGCCGGATTTCTCGGTGAAGGCGAACGCGGGCCGGATCCGATTGCATCGCGGCGGATGGGTCGCGGTGCGATGCGACGTCGCGCGGCGGAACGGCTTCGACGGGATCGTGCGCGTGGGCACGGGCGGATTGCCGCCGGGCGTGTCGGCGATCCCGCTGGCGCTGGGCAATGGTGCCGAGGGCGGCTGGTTGTTGCTCGGCGCGACGGAGGACGCCTTGGGCACCAACTTCCCGCTGCGCATCGGCGCTTCCGCGGAGGCGGGAGGACGGGCCGCGATGCGCGACGTCGCGATGAACGAGGCCGGTTGGCTGACGCTGCTTCCGCCCGCGCCGTTCTCGGTCGATGTCGCGCAGGCCTCGGCGTCCGTGGAACAAAACGCGACGACGATGCTCGACCTCGCGGTGACGCGCCGCGCGGGTTTCGACGGCGAGGTGAAGGTCATGGGAGAAGGCGTCGGCGGCGTGAACATCGCGACGCTCGTGCTGCCGCCGGGCAAATCGCGGGGGCAACTGTCGTTGAACGCCGCGTACAACGCCGCGACCGGGACGCGTCCGTTGTTGGTGCGCGCCGAGGCGGGCGTGGACGGCCAGACGCTGGTACAACCCGCGCCCCGCGCGGTGGATCTCACCGTGCGCGGGATCCCGTTGTTCGCGACCGCGATGCTTCCCGGCTCGCCGTTTTTCCGGACCGACGCGGTGAAATTGTCGGCGGCGGCGTTGCCGACCAACTCGACCTCGGCGGCGAACAGCACGGAGTTCGTGGTGAAGGTCGAGCGTCGCGGCTTCGAGGGCGAGGTCGCGCTCGCGCTCGAGGGCGTGCCCGCGGGCGTGACCGCCACGGTGCAACCGGTGGCCGCGAAAGGCCGCGAGGCCTCGATCCGTCTGCTCGCCACCGACAAGGCCGAGGCGGGCAAGGAACACGATCTCGTGGTCGTCGCTACGTACGCGCACGAGGACCGCACGTGGCGGCAGAAAACCCAGCCGGTGAAACTCCAGATCCTCGCGGCGCCGACGGAAACCGCCGTCGTCGCCACCAACGCGGTGCCCGTTGCCAAGCCCACGCCATGAGATTTGATCGCACGTGCTTCGTCGGAATCGCCGGTGCCTGCGGTCCCTCGGAGGGAACGCTTTCGGAGTGCGGTGGCAAGGCCTCGGAGGCCGCGACACCG
Source organism: Verrucomicrobiota bacterium (assembly GCA_025363585.1). Taxonomy (GTDB): domain Bacteria; phylum Verrucomicrobiota; class Verrucomicrobiia; order Limisphaerales; family UBA9464; genus UBA6176. The sequence continues at coordinate 8,456 of JANYDN010000389.1, forward strand.
CTTTCCTTGCCAAGGTGTCGCTCGCTTCAAAGCGGTGTGGCGCCTTCCGAAGGCTTCCCACCGCACTCCGAAAGCGCTTCGCGCGGGGGACCCGCCGGCTTCCTGTTCGCCGTCGCGTTGCTCGCGTCTTTCGCGTCGGCCCGCGCCGCGGAACCGGTCTCGTGGTTCAAGGATCTCACGCCGATCTTCAAGCGCTCGTGCAACGGTTGCCACAGCCCCGCGAAGAACAAGGGCGGGGTGGACACGTCGACCTTCGAGGGACTTCTCAAGCCCGGCAAACACGGCGTCAATTTCGTCGCGGGCGATCCCACGAAGTCCCCGTTGTTCGTCGAGGTTTCCGGGAAGGAGCCCGCCATGCCGAAGGAAGGCGACGCTCTCTCGGCCGCCGAGACGGCGTTGATCGAACGCTGGATCCGCGAGGGCGCGCACGACGACACGCCGGCCGACGCCTATAGCACGAAGCTGAGCGCGCCGCCCGAGTACGACGCGCCGCCGGTGATCAACGCGCTCTCGGTGTCGCCCGACGGCAAGTGGCTCGCCGTGTCCGGCTACCACGAGGTGCTGGTGTTCGGGTTGCCGGATTTCCGTCGCGCGGGCCGATGGATGGGCGAGTCGACGCGGATCGAGTCACTGGCGTTCTCGCCCGATTCCATGCGCCTCGCGGTGGCCGGCGGCGTTCCCGCGCGGTTCGGCGAGGTGCAGGTCTGGGACGTGGCGACCGGCAAGGCCGACGCCGCGTGGAAGATCGGTGCCGATTCGCTGTATGGAATCTCGTGGTCGCCGAAGGGCGATCGGCTCGGCGTGGGCGGTGCCGACAAGGCGGTGCGCGTGCTCGCCTGGCCGGGTGGGAAGGAGTTGGTGAAGTTCGACAACCACAGCGACTGGACGCTCCAGACCGCCTGGCTGCCGAACGGGAACAGGCTCGTGAGCGGAAGCCGCGACCGCGCGGTGAAACTCATCGACGCCGCGAGCGGGCAATTCATCGACGACATCAACAAGCTGATCGAGCCGGTGACTTGCCTCGCGTTGCATCCGAAGGAAGAGAGCGTTGTGTACGGCGGTGCGGAGGGCGGGCTGCGGATTTATCGCGCGAAGGAAAACCAGGACCGTACGGCGGGGAACAACGACGTGAATCTCGCGCGCGAATTCGAGCGCCAGCCGGGAGCGGTGCTGTCGGTGGCGTTCAGTCCGGACGGCGCGCGGATCGCGGCGGGTCTTCCGAACGGCGAGGCGCGGGTCTACGACGCGGCCGACGGCAAGCGCGTGGCGACGTTGCCGGGCCACGACGGCGCGGTGTTCTGCCTCGCGTTCTCGCCGGACTCAAAGCGGATCTATACCGGATCCTTCGACGGACAAGTGCGCGCGTTCGATCCCGCGGACGGCAAGCTGATCGGCACCACGAGCGTCGCGCCGCCACGGACGGCGGCGAAGTAACGCCCGCGCTACGTACGGCGAATCCACCGCGTCACCGCGGCGGCCACGATGAAAGGGGTGTGGCCGCCGTCGTGAGACGGTGGACCGAAGGCGTAGAGTGGCGGGTCGGTCCGAGCTTCGCGCAGGCGGGACGCCCGCGAATACCGCAGGCGGGGACGCCCGCGCTACACGGCTCTGTTCACTCCGCTTCCCGACGCCTAGGCTCGGCCTCGTGATGCGCCGTGCCCACGCACCGTTTCTTGTCGCGCTCGCCGTCGCGGCGTTCGTTGCCGGTTGCCGTCGCGGCGATGGACAGGGCTGGGCGTCCGGCACCGTTGAGTCCGATGTCGTCCGCGTCGGCTCCCGGCATGGCGGGCGCATTTCGCGGCTGGCGGTGAACGAGGGCGACACCGTGGTACCCGGACAATTGATTGCCGAATTGGAAGCGCCCGAATTGCCGGCGCTCCGCGATGGCGCCGCCGCGCAACTCGCCGAACTCGAGGCGGGCGCGCGTCCGGAGGAACTCGCCGTCGCGCGGGCCGAGGTGGAATCGCTCCGCGCCGAGGCAGACCTCGCGGAATCGGAGGTCGTTCGGATCCGCCGTCTCGCGGGACAAGGCTCGGCCACCGCGGTGGAACTCGACCGGAGCGAGGCGCGGGTGCGCACGTCGGGCAGCGCGGTGGTGGCGGCGCGGCGCCGGCTCGAGTTGCTGCAGGCCGGGACGCGTTCCGAAAGACTCGCGCAGGCACGCGCCCGCCTGCGCGAACTCGACGCGGACCTCGCCGAGCTCCGCGTCGTTTCTCCCACGAACGCGGTCGTGGAGTCCCTCCCCGCGAAGACCGGCGACCTCGTCGCGCCCAACCGCGAGGTGGCGACGTTGCTTCCCTCCAGCCGGCTTTGGGTCCGCGTGTACGTGCCGCAGCCGTGGATCGGATTCCTCAAGGTGGGCGACGCCGCGGAGGTGCGCGCGGACGCGTTTCCCGGACTCG